>JBDOMT010000534.1:0-1649 GCA_039831705.1 Pirellulales bacterium
GTCCCGGGCACCGCGGCGCAGCTGTGGTCGCCTCAACGTGTAAAAAACACGCCTGCGGTCGTGAACCTCATATGCCTTGCCACGAAAGGACTTAGCTCAGCTATATTGGTAACAAGGGCCTCGCGAGGAAACGGATGAAATATCCGGGCTAACGCTCGGCGGCTGATGAAATATGCGGGCTAGCCAAACTGCAGGTAGCAGCCGACGGTTACCACGGCCACACCGATGAGATTGAGCACCAAGCCTTCTCCGGCCATTTCGCTCACGGAAATTTGATTCGAACCAAAGACGATAGCATTGGGACCGGTGGCGACTGGTAGCATGAAGGCGAAACTGGCGCTGATGGTTGCTGGGACCATGATCAGTTTGTGGTCGATTTCAGCAGAAGTGGCAGTAGCAGCCAAGATAGGTAACAGCAGGGTTGCCGTGGCCGTATTGCTGGTCACTTCGGTCAAGAAAGTAACCGTCAGGCAGATCAGGCCAATCATTAAGAAGGGCGGGAGTTGGTTAATTTCAGCGAGAGATGCGCCCAGCGAAGCGCTTAACCCGGAGCTCATAAATGCTTTGGAGATGGCGATGCCACTGCCAAAAAGAATGAGAATTCCCCAGGGAATACTTGAGGCAGTTTTCCAATTGAGTAGACGCTCGCTCCGTCCGTTGAGCTTGCGTCCATTGGGAATAAGAAACATGGCCACCACCGCCATCAGGGCAACACTGGCATCATTTGCATTGGGCAAGTGAATCCAGGTGCTCCAGCCACCCAGTGGTTCTTTGCGTGTCATCCACAGGATCGCAGTCACTGCAAACACGGCGAGAGTACGTATTTCTTCAGCACGCCATTTGCCGACCTGAGGAATCTCAATAGGAGCCTGTTTCTTCAGCTTGCGTGTGAGCCACAGGGCCATCAGCGGTAGCAATACCAGTACCATGGGCAATGCCCAACTCATCCATTCCGAGAAGGCCGGCTCTATCCCGGTGGCTTTTTTGTAATTGTCGATAAACAGGAGGTTGGGGGGGGTGCCAATGGGGGTTCCGATTCCTCCCACGCTGGCCGCATAGGCGACACCCAGCAGAAGTGCCGTGCGGAGGTGTTGATCGGTTGATTTTTCCAGAATGGCCAACACAATTGGCAACAGCATCAGGGTGGTCGCCGAGTTCGAGATCCACATGCTCAGGCAAGCCGATGCAGCCATGAATCCGAAGACCAGACGTCGTCCGCCGGCCCCTCCGAAGAAGGAGACCATTCCCAAGGCAATCCGTCGATGGGCTCCGCTTCGTTCCATGGCCGACGAAAGCATGAACCCACCCATCAGCAACAGGATAAGTTTGTCGCCATAAGCTTGACCGACCTGGTTAGCGGAGATTACGCCAACCAGAGGAAAGAGCGCGAGGGGTATCAGTGATGTTGCCGGGATCGGGATCGGTTCGAAAATCCACCAGATCGCGCAGAGGGTGGTGATACCTGCGGTCCAGGCAACGCTTGAGGTCGAACCGGTCGAGACCAGCACAAACCCCAGAACGCACGCTAATATCGGACCCAACCAGAGCACCCAACGCTTCATCATACAAACTTTCCTGCTAGAGGTAATCTGCTCCGTTGAGGCTGTGTGTTACTGATTTTAGCCACGACTCCATGGGAAAACCGAGCG
>JBDOMT010000281.1:0-6756 GCA_039831705.1 Pirellulales bacterium
CATGGAGGCCTCCCAGACGCTGAGAGCCTGCCGCGTGGCCGCCACGTCGTGGACGCGCACGATCTGCACGCCCTGGATCCAGTCCGTCGCCGGGTTGTGCGCGTAGTCATCCGGGTACTCGTGCTGCAGGAAGGCGTGGATCGCTGGTGATCGCGAAGCGCTTGCCGCCGAACATAATCTCACCTTCGACTGGGATGGCTACGCCTCATCGATGGCAGAGCACGGTAAAACTTCAGGCAAAACTCAACACACCGTGATGGGAAGCCGAGGGCCGATCGATTCTTTGAAACACGCCCTTCACTCCAGCGAGTTTCTTGGCTACGAAACACTCAGCGCAAATGCAACCATCAAAGGGATCATTGCTGGCCAACCGCCACACGACCAACTCTGCGACACGATGGATGAACTGATCCATGAAGGGGCCACGATCCATGAGGGAACCAACGGGGCGATTCCCGTGCGGGTCGTGCTCGACCGGACACCCTTTTATGGTGAAAGCGGA
The DNA here is from genome assembly GCA_039831705.1 of Pirellulales bacterium. Taxonomy (GTDB): domain Bacteria; phylum Planctomycetota; class Planctomycetia; order Pirellulales; family Lacipirellulaceae; genus JAJRWS01. The sequence goes on from JBDOMT010000281.1 coordinate 503, forward strand.
GGCCAGGTAGGAGATACGGGAGTTCTTCGATCGGGTGACGATGCGGATGTGCCGGGTGACGGTTTTGGGTTCGAAGTTACTGATACGCAAAGAGATGGCAGCCTGATTATCCACTACGGACATTTACGCCACGGCGTCATGAGAGAAGGCGCCCCGGTGTGTGCCTCGGTCGACACCTCTCGTCGAGAAGGAATTCGCCGAGCCCATTCGGCCACCCATATACTGCATCATGCGTTACAAAAGAATCTTGGTTCGCACGCCCAACAGCAAGGCTCCAAAGTCGACCAAGATTGGCTACGGTTCGACTTCACCAATTTACAAGCGGTGGAGCCTGCACAACTGGCCCAGGTAAACCAGAACGTTTCGGAACGGATTGAGGCTGGCGAAGAAATTGCCGCGCAGGTACTTCCACTGGCGACAGCCCGCGAGCAGGGCGCCATGATGCTCTTTGGCGAAAAATATCCCGATCCGGTACGGATGGTGACAATGGGTTCGACTGCAAGCGGCCCTTTTAGCAAAGAACTCTGCGGTGGTACCCACCTGGACAACACGGCCAACATCGGTGGGTTCGAACTACTGCATGAAGAAGGCATTGCAGCGGGTACTCGGCGGATTACCGCTCTCACCGGCCCACGCGCCGCCGAGTACATCCAACAAATTGGCCAATCTCTGACGACCGCCGCAACAGCCTTAGGTTGTGCAGCAGGCGCTGTACCTGAGGCGGTGATGCAATTGCTGAGCGAACAACGTGATCTAAAAAAATTGCTTGCATCGGGCGCCACCCCAACGGCTGCTAGCAATGCGAATTCTCAAGATCAAACCCATTCGGGAGATGCGAAAGAATTGTCGGCCGATCGTGGCAAACAAATTTTGAACGAAACGGCCAAGTTGCTATCTGTGGCAATGCCGGCCGTACCCGATCGGATCAAGGCTTTACAGGATGAGATCAGCCACCTGCAACAACGGCTTGATCAACGTTCCGCTAGCGGCCCTTTGACGGCCGACCATCTGCTTGAAATGGCTGACACCATCGAAGGAGTGACGTTCATTGTGGCCGAAGCGCCCACCGCGGAATCAAATCTGATGCGACAATTGATCGATCAGATTCGTCAAAAAGCCTCTCCCTGTGCCGTTCTGTTAGCCAGTACCGAAGGCACGACAAAAGTCACCCTGGTAGCTGGGCTCAGTCAGGATCTGCAAGCACGTGGTGGCCATGCTGGAAATTGGATTCGCCCCGTAGCTCAAGCACTAGGGGGAGGAGGAGGTGGTCGCGCCGATATGGCTCAAGCTGGCGGCAAAAATCCTGAAAAACTTCCCGAGGCGCTTGAAATTGCCCGACAGACAATTGTCCAGATGCTTCAGTGAAATATGCGGGCCAGCCTACGAATTTTTCACCCATGCAATCGGCTTGCCTTTCATGTGGACATCGCCATAGAATGGAGTAGTACGAGTCGATGCTCTGGGGCATCGACTCGAGAAGACAGGATCTGTTGTAAGTAGAGATGTGTAAGCTAAAGGGTAGTTAGTTCTTCACTATAATCCTTCGCTATGACCCCCTCATCTTTACGCGGAAGGAGACCGCCGATGGTGTATTTGATTGAAAAAAAGTCGCTACTAACGCAATATGAATTCGAAGTCGAACGTGGCCCCGATTGGCTGTTTGTACGGCTGCCAGACATTCCGATCTATGATCAAGGCATCGATTTAGCCGACCAGTTATGGACTTTACTGAACCAGCACTTTGTCTATCGCTTGGTTCTGGAAATGGATGAGGTCCATCTTCTCTCCAGCAGCCTGATGGGACAGTTGGTCATGTTGCAAAAACGTGTACTGCAACATGACGGTGCACTCCGACTGTGTGGACTAAGCCTATCATGTCAGCAGGCACTTCACCTATGTCGACTCGATCAGATCATGCCAAATTTCCCCACCCGGGAAGCCGCCATTCGTGCCTACGCATGCTCGAAGCCACGCTGACTTGAATGAGTTTATTTGCCGGTCCTGTTATCGTGACCCGTTCTCCCGTTAATACAAGCACGACTCGCAAGCGAGTGGGTAGTCGCACAGGACTCACTTGCTCGCGCTGCGTGCTTGTATGGGTTTATTTGCCAGTCCTGCTATCGTGACCCGTCACTTCGGGCAACGGTAACACTTGGGCAAGTCGCTGAGCTTCGCGCGTCGCCGGAAGTGTCCAGTTGTGGGTTGGTGTGGTCGCCAGTCGCACCAATTGTGCCACCGGGACAATATACTTAGACTGCCACAACAGGGGCACACCCTGCATGGCCAACAAGCAGCGACTAATCGATGGCTGGGCCAAATTCTGGCCGGCGGCAACTGCCGGTTCCAATTGGCATTCTCCCCACAAGATCAAACCTTCCGCTCCCATCTGGAAACGGCAGGCCAACTCGTCAAACGCAATGTTTGGCTCACTGCCCAATTCAACCGCCATTTGGCAATAGAGCAGTTTGGTCGCGTCGGCGACCAGGGATCGACTGGCGCTACCGCGACTCGACCGTAACAGACCTTCCGCCTCAACCATGCGCCCATCCCGCCAACCCAATTGGTCCCAATCGATCATGGCCTGTCCAGACCATTGGTGTTGCGAACTTTGGGAAAGTAACTGTTGTAATTGCAGGTTGGTATGCCTTCCACGCAACTGGCCTTGCGTGTGCTGCAAATCGGTTTCCCATAGAATCACACCTTGAAACTGGGCATCTTGAAAAATCGGTCCACCGACAATCAACCCTTGCAATATCCAACCAGGCAGTGCCGTAGATTTCAGATCCAGCTCTATTTTCAAGTGGTGACTATCTTCCGAAGATCGGCATTTCAGTATCAGACCCAGTGGTAACACCTGGCCCTCCACTTGATACTCGGCTTGCGCTCTGAGCTGAAAAGCTGTCTGAGCCTGACGATCTGATGCCCGCTTACCATGAAAATGCAAATTCTTCAGATTCAGCACGTCCGATGCTTGATCACGATGTAGGGTCGCCTGATCTATTTGGAAATGTATCTCACCGAACTCCGATGTGACCAACTGAGTCTCCAACAGTCGCAGGAGAGAAGCCAAACCGGCTTCCGGCAACTCCACCTGATCAAAATGATAGGTGTGCGCACCAGAATGTCGATCGACCTGTAAGCAATCGGCAGTCAACATGAGTCGGTCGGTGCGTGCATCACGGACCTGGATCGACCGATATTGCATGACACCTGGCCTCGATTGCCAGGCTTGACCCAACGAAACTTTTGCGCGCAAGCTTGCTGATAATTGTTGACCGATGGTGGCCATACGCCAAGGACGATGGTAATAACCCACCGCCCCAACGACCAACAAGGTTGGTATCAGGCAACAGGCCACGAATGCGCGGCGGCAAATCCATTTGCGAGTGGTTTCGTGAAGCATAATTACGAAATGTTTGATGTTTGATGTTTGATTGTTGAGCTGCAAAGACAACCCATTCGTTCAAAAATTAAACATCTCACATCAAACATTACTTGTATTCTTGTGCTAGCTTGGAAAAAAGCTTGTAACGAGCCTGCATCTCTTGCAGGCTGTCGCCTCCAAACTTATCGACCATTGCGGCGGCTATCTCAAATGCCACGACATTTTCTACAATAACACTTACCGCCGACACCGCACAAATGTCACTCCGCTCGTAGCTTGCCTCCTCAGACTGCTTAGTTTCCATGTTGATCGAAGCTAGCGGTTTACGCAGAGTACTGATCGGCTTTTTTGCGGCTCGTATCACGATTGACTGACCATTGGTCATACCGGCCTCCAGGCCGCCTGCATTGTTGGTAGGTCGTTGATACCCCAAAGTCGACGTATTGGCCTGATCGGGGTCGTAGTGAATCGGATCGTGGACCTGAGAACCTGGCAACCGGGCCGATTCAAATCCCAATCCTATTTCGACCCCCTTGATTGCTTGCACAGCCATCACTGCTTGCGCCAAACGTCCATCGAGTTTTCGATGCCACTGGGCATGTGTGCCCAGGCCAAACGGCACTCCATCGACACGTACCTCCACGATGCCACCCAGCGTATCCCCTTCTTTGCCTGCCTGATCGATTAACTGCATAATCTGGGCATCCTGTTCCAGATTGAGTCCATAGATCTCGCTTTGATCGCGAATCGCGAGCAGCTCCTCCAGTGACCCTTCCACAGGCTCAATGGGCGCCCCTCCTATTTCCACGACATAACCGAATACTTCAATATCAAATTCGGCTAACAATTGCCTGGCCAAGGCACCTGCTGCTACCCGTACGGCCGTCTCACGTGCACTGGCTCGCTCCAGCACACCACGGATGCTGCCCAAGTACTTCACGCTGCCCGACAAGTCACCATGCCCGGGCCGCGGGCGGGGCAGTTCTTCTAGTCGTTCCAGTTTGTAATCACGATTGACCACCTCAAGAGCAATGGGACTGCCCAGGGTCACTCCTTGCCAAATACCAGTGCGGATGTCGACCTGATCGGTCTCGATACGCTGCCTGCCACCACGCCCATAACCGCCTTGCCGTCGCCGTAATTCGACGTCGATGATGTCCGTATCGACAGTCAAACCGGCTGGGAAACCATCGACAAGAGCCAGCAAAGTTTTGCCATGCGATTCGCCGGCAGTTGAATATCGAAGCATCATCTTTTTCCGGGGGTTTGACCGGACAACCTATATTAGGTGCTAGGAAATGGCGCGAGCCGAAGCGTAGAATCCACAATGCCTTATGGCAAGGTGAAACAAACACATATACTACACTGGGAAAGTGGCACGGAATAGGCAAAGCACGACAACGCAGGCCATGTTTGCACCCATCCCAAAGGACAGGCCGAGCGGATAATCCGCCCGGGCAGCACGTAGCAAGCAGTAAAATTGTTGGCGAGTCGGCTTCATCCGCTGAATTTGGAACTAACCCCCTATTTCCACGGAAACGGACCGCCCGTTATTTGTTCACAAGCTTCGATGTATTTGGCGCGAGTTTGTTCAACGATTTGATCTGGCAGTGCGGGTGGCTGGCTGTTTTTATCCCAACTCGACGCACTGAGCCAATCACGGACAAATTGTTTGTCGAACGACAGCTGGCTACGACCCGGTTCATAACTATCGGCAGGCCAGAACCTAGAGCTGTCTGGAGTCATCACCTCGTCGATGAGGATCGTATCGCCATCGAGCTGGCCAAACTCAAACTTGGTATCGGCCATCAGAATGCCATGAGTTAACGCGTGTTCGGATCCCTGAAGATAAAGATCCATGCTACGGCGTCGCAATTCCTCAGCCAACGGCTTGCCGATACGTGTGATCATCGAATCGAAAGAAATATTCTCATCGTGATCTCCCATTTCCGCCTTGGTGGCAGGAGTAAAAATTGGTTCGGGCAAGCGGTCACTCTCTACAAGTCCGGCAGGCAAATGCACACCACAGATGGTCCCTAATGCCTGATACTCTTTCCAAGCCGAACCGGCCAAATAACCACGAACCACGCATTCGATAGGAATCACTTTGGTCTTTCGCACCAGCACACTACGGCCAGCCAGAATTTTCCGATCGCAATCACACGGCAAGTCGAAGCGTTCTACATCCGTTTCCAGCAGGTGGTGTGGTCCTGCCAAGCGATCAAACCAAAAATTGCTCACATGAGTCAACACCCGCCCTTTGTCAGGAATCGGTGTGGGCAATATCCAATCAAACGCACTGATTCGGTCAGTGCTGATCAAGAGCAGCCTATCTCCCAGGTCGTACACGTCACGTACTTTGCCCTGCTTAAGTGGCAATCCGGACAAATTTGTCTCGATCAATGGGGTCCCAGGCACGGGCGGACTCCTCGTTGCATTAGGGCGAACCGGAAACATACTTCGATAATGGGCTAATATAACTGCCTGAACACCGAAACGGCTACAGCACGCCTAAAAGAACTTCGAAGTCTCATTCTGGTCTATTGGGGAGAGGGCGGCTCATCCGGCAAAACTCTGTTCGTACCACACAAATAAGCCCGGAGGGCTGACACAACCCTAGCCAGTGCCGTGACAGACTTTTGATTCAATGCCCAATGGTAACGATCACATCAGCCGCAGGGCGTTAGCCCCCGGTTTTGTGGCGTGTTTGGAGAGCAGAACCGGAGGCTAACACCCTGCGGCTGAATAAAGATCCCCGCCGCAAGCGGCGGGGTATTTGTTCAAAACAATGTATTTTGGCGATCCTCGTGCAGTTTGCTATATGATCCACCCTGCTTTTTCACATATTGCGAAATGGTAGACTCGCTTC
>JBDOMT010000006.1:0-1638 GCA_039831705.1 Pirellulales bacterium
GGCTAAATCTTGAAAGCTGACAAACTCCACGTCTGGATACTTCTCAGCTGCATCCCTCATGAACTGATGCAGGCTCTTGATGTAGGCCCCGCACAGCCAATTATTGAGGTGAGAACCAATTACCAGTGGTGCCCGGTTTCCTTCATAGACCCCTTCGAGGGCCATCATCATTGTGTCGTAGGTCTGCTTTTCGACGCGTTGGCACGTTTCCTTACTGCCGTTAACTTCGCCGTTGTTTTGGTTCACTAGAAGGTTGTAGTCCATGGATAGGACCCACTTTTCGGTCCCGGCTAACTTGATGGCGGGCAATGGAAACAACCACAAGTCGTTTTTCGCTTGCTTTTCGGGCCACTTCAGCGATCCGGGGTCGGAAGCTTCGTAGCGAAATCCGGCATCAGCGAATGAACGATGCATCTGAGGTCGATCGCCTTCTAAGCAAGGTGTACGCCCACCTTTAAATACTGAAGAGTCGAATGACAACGTGGGCGCTTCGGCCGCTTGTGGATTGTATTTTGCCCAGTTATCGATGAATTTCTTGGATTGTGCGAATTCGGAATCCCAGTCGGATGAGCTCCAGCTGCCAACACCGCTCGGACCGCAGAAGTGGCCGAGGAAGTGGGTAGCAATCTCGTGTCCTTCTCGGTACATCCGATCGAAGACCTCGACTCTGCGTTCCACCATCGAAGCATCTGCGAACGGAAGATCTGACGATCCGCGAGGACGATTGGGAGGGTTGTAGGCGTTACGTTGTTGGTCGGGCAGCAGACATAAGCCGGTAATGAAGAATGTGATTCGAGCCTGAATGGTCTGTGCGACGTCCAACAAGTTAGTCATCACACCACCCGAGGTCTCGCAGCCGCCGTCGATGGAAACTACGACGAGTTGTTTCGGCTTTTCACCAGGTGCTGGGATGGGGATATCCACGGATGATTGCTCAAGGGGCGGTGTCGTAACGGAGTCACGAGCCTTCGCAATAACTGCGCCGTCACTGGCGCTGCTGACTTGCTGTGCACCCGCTTCTTGGTTGGATTCAGTCCCTTTGGGTAACTGAAAAGACAAAGTGACGACAAGTACGCCCGCAGCGATGGCAGCAACAGTGCGCCACGGAATGCTTTTTCCCATTGTCTCCCCTTAGCTTCCTTATTCTCTCTCGTGGAAGTCAGATCCTGACGAGTGGTCAGGGGTGAGTCGTGACCAGTTGACGACCTGTGTCGTGTTCCAACGCATTGGGCTTGACGTGCCACAGTGTGGAGCATGTTGCACCGATGCTCTTTAGCTGTTCAAGATCCGCAGCACGTTGTCGCGGAAATCGCCGACCTAGTGGGTGGTTCAGTTGAGCAAATGACGGAAAAGCCGGGTGGCTACCGTACGCGGTCCAATGACGGACTTGGTACTTCCATCGAGGTTTTACCTTCGGGTACCGAAATAGCGATAAACGATCAAGGTCCCCCTGATTTCGTCCACAATTATTTCGCTCAACAGCGGACGGCCACGAGAATAACGCTGTCGATGGCTTGCTCCGTAGATCAGGTAGAGCGGATTGCGGAAAGAAACGAGTGGCCGCTGCGTTACTCAGACAGAGATGGTTTCGAGGTTCTGGAACTGTGGATCGAAGGGTCCGTGCTTATCGAGTTATTT
>JBDOMT010000051.1:0-6719 GCA_039831705.1 Pirellulales bacterium
CTTCTGCTCGGGGGAATATTGTTTGCGCTGGGACATCGTGAACTCCTAGGGATGAACTATACTCTAGCTCATTAATTTCACTCAATGTCCAACTGAGGCAAAACACCCCCCTTTCCCCTGGCATCTTGTATGTTATGAGAATTTGGTGCGTGACCCTGAAAAATATTTTGAAAACATTTTCTCGGCGCTTGGAATTGTGTCCATCCCTGAATATAAACCTCATTTGAGAACTCCAAGTTCAACTACTTTGAAGGGATCTGCTCTTGCCATCAACAAAGACCCCTTATCAATGTGGCGTGATGAATTATCAACGAAGTTAGTTCATGATGTATTGGCTATCACCAATGACTATGGAATTGAAATATACGACAATTCACCTGAACCCGATATCGAAAAAGTTTCTATGCTTATCCAACAAGGGTTGAATTGACTGATGCAATCTGCTCCTATTCTCTACTCATTTAAATCTTGGCTGGTGTAATAGGAATTGTTGCCTCGTAGGAAATGCTGTGCATGATATTCACTCTAAGGAAGCACACTTTTCGCTCACCTAAGACGAAATGGAAAGCTCAGTAAACCTTTTTGCGACTTCATGCCAGTCAGGGAGCTCTTTCCGTCTTCTGGCAGCACGATTTCGATATTCTAGCATCGTTGAGTCGTCCTGAATGTGGATCAAGGCCTTGAGTAAGCCATCGCCGTCTCCAATCCTTACGTAGATGGCAGCATCTTCTGCAACGTCACGATTCTCAGGGAGGTCAGAGCAAATCATAGAACTCCCACACGCAAGGGCTTCGAGCAGCGTTTGGGAGCAACATTCCGTCTCCGATGGAAGGACGAGGGCGCGACATGTCGAGTACAAAGCAACAAGCTGAGCCAGAGAGAGGTGTCCAGCAAAATGCACTCGATCTTCGAGACGTTTCCTGCGGATGATCGACATTAGGTGTTCTACGTAGTTGGGCGTATGAGAATGAGATCCTGCGACCACAAGCTGCATGTTCCCGGTGGTGGTTCACCCCCAGTTTATGTACCAACCTAAGTGAGAGAGTTGAGGGTAAGGCAGCTTGCCGCCTGTTACGAATGAAATCGTACGCGGCATCACCAGTTTGTCGAGAAACACGGTCGACTTGTCCATCAGCCCGTCGCCATCGGTATCTTCGAGCACGACGACTTGGCCGAGGGGATCTCCTTCACCCGTACCGTGGATGTCACGCATCCAACCGCGAAACTCGACCGCCCAAATGCGGCCATCGGAATCAAACTCAAACATGACGGGATCGACCACGAGTGGTTCCGCCGCTACACATTCGATCCGAAAACCCGGCGCGACGGTAAACGACTTCAGCGCCTCGGTGGGCGACAGGCCAGGGGAGGGCGGAATTTTGATTCGCTTCCACAGTTCGTCCGCAGAAAACGGGTCGTAGGGTGTGAGCGACTGCTCCCGGTATGTTATCCGCCGCTCTTTGGGCACCGATTGTCCAACTGCTGGAGTGGCAAAGGGTGAACAAAGAAGAATCGCCGACAAAATTACCTGAGAAAGCCATCCCGTTCCGGACCTCATCAGTCCAGTCGCACGCACAAATTGCAACCGCCCATGTCGAGATAGACCGTTGCCTCGTTCATCGAAACGCTCGTAGTCACTGAGAGAATAAAAATTTGGAGCCAAAGCTCCAGAGCTTCGGCTCCAAGATTCTGGAATTTTATCTATATCATCGTTTTTCATGATGGCCTCATCTGTTCTCGGACTTTGTATCCAATTCGTCTGTTGGATCTGCTTGGGAACGTTGTCAATTTCGACGTCGAGTGAGTACCAGGATAACCGATATAGGGTTCGTTCGCATATACTTCCCAATCTGACTTGTGGTATCATGGGGTAGTGTGTGATACCATGGGCGACGCGGTTTTGAGACGGATAGATACGCTCAACCATATTCGTTAAACAAGTGAGATGCACGTGCCTTCGACTACGCATTTAGGTGATAGATCAGAGATGAATATTCTACGAAGCCGATTTGATGAGTGTTGGCTGAATTTATACAGTACGGTTACGTCGTTACTTATTGACTGCGGAGGCAAGGCCGCTGTTTTATACGCGGTAATGTTTACGATGGGATTGCTCACCGTAGTCAATTCTGCCACGGCTGCTGATTGGCCAACCTTTGCGCACGATCAGGCTCGTTCAGGAAAAACGGACGAGCAACTTTCATTTCCTCTGATGCAATCCTGGAATTGGAAATCGCAGGTGCGCCCGCAGCCAGTCTGGGATGAACCGGCCACTTGGGATGGTTGGGGGAAAGTCTATGATTTGCGCAACCGAGTCGACTTCGACAAGGCATTCCATGTTGCGGTCGTTGGCAATCGACTCTGGTACTCTTCTAGTGTTGAAGACAAATTGTTTTGTGTTGACTTAGACACCGGAAAATCTCTGTGGACGTTTTTTGCCGAAGCGCCTATCCGGTTAGCTCCCACGGTAACCCAGGGCAAAGTCTACTTTGGCGCCGACGACGGCTACGTCTACTGCGTACAAGTTACCGATGGCAAGTTGCTTTGGAAGCAGCGACTCGCTCCAGAGGATCTTCGGGTTGCTGGCAATGGACGAATCATTTCACTCTGGCCGGTTCGCACCTCGGTGGTAGTGGTCGAAGATATTTGCTACGCGTGTGCAGGTGTCTTTCCTAGCGAAACGGTATATCTCTGTGCTCTCGATGCGAACAGTGGCGAGACCCGCTGGCAAACTCCCATCAATGATCTGCCGGCCCAAGGCTATCTGCTCGCCTCCCCGGATCGACTCTATGTGACCGCAGGCCGGGGGGGACCCATTGTATTCAACCGTGCCGATGGCAAACGACTCGCGCAGATCGACACCACGGGAGGTACTTATGCGTTACTCGCCGAGGACACTCTATTCACTACCACTGGCAGAGACGGCCGCGAATTGCACGCGCTGGGAACCAAGAGCCGAGATCGTTTAGCGACTTTTCGTGGCCATCACATGATCGTCGATGGTTCCACCTTCTTTCTGCAAGACAAAAACCATCTGACGGCGATCGACCGTGACGAATACTATTCCCTGTCCGCCCAGAGACGGGCCCTTTCTCAGGAGCGAGATCGCAACAAAAATCGACGCAGGGCCCTGGAGAAGAAAGCTGACAAACAAGATGTGGCAGTTGAACTAAAAGCGATTGAACAAAAACAAGCAGAGCTGGGAAATCAGATAGGCGAAATACTTAAAAATATCGAAAAATGCTATCTGTGGCGTGTCTCTTGTAAATTGTCCCAGTCGCTCATTCTGTCGGGTAAAACGTTGATCGCTGGGGGACGAGGACAGGTCGCAGCTTATAGCACCGAAGATGGCAAAGTTGTGTGGCAAAGCCAGGTCGACGGCAATGCTTACGGATTGGCTGTGGCAAATGGCCACCTATTGGTAAGTACCGATACCGGTGCGGTTCACGCTTTTTCCACGCAGGAATCTTCACTGGCTCAGCAGTCGAGTCACCAGGCAAGCAGCACCTCGCCCCAGACCGAGGTGACCTCAGTTGAAGCGTTAGCCGAAGCCGAGCAGGCGGACCGACCGGCCGGGGCAGAAGCCCGAGCCAAACCGATTTCTGCCGAAGGTTCCGGTCGAGCACTTGGGCCATTTGTTCGCTACTCTGCCCCAGACACAATCCAGGTATCCTGGAAAACCAGCCAAACTGTCGCCACTCGATTCGAAATGGCCAAATTGGTCCAGGGTAAACCGAACCAGCCGATTCAGCCTGACAAAAGCGACAATCAGTCAAAGCAAGAGCATCGTGTAGAAATATCCGCTTTGCAACGTGATGCGATGTATACCTACCGGGTCGGAGGACTCGATGACGATGGTCAACCTACCTGGACGTCCTGGTATCGTTTCGACGCCATGTTACACTACCCGACTTTCGCCGAAACCAAAACCGATACACCCTTCCCAAAAAACAAACGTAGTAAACGTCTCGGAGCAGCAGCCCAATCGATCCTCGCAACGGCTGATACAGCAAGTGGCTATGCGCTCGTGCTAGGGGCAACGGATGGATGCTTAGCCTACGAATTGGCCACTCAAAGCAATCTCAAAGTTCTCGTGGTTGAGCCGGATGCAGAAAAAGCGCAGCGGGTTCGTGCCAACATGGACCGAGCAGGGCTTTACGGTAGCCGTGTCGCAGTTTTGCAGGGAAGCTTGAAAACGATACGCTTTGCTCCCTTCTTCGCAAACATTATCACCTCCGAAGACTCCTTCGACCGTGGGGTGCTATCGAATGCATTTGCTGATGTCTATCACTGTCTGCAGCCAGCAGGTGGTCTTATCTGGTTGATGGAATCTAACAATGAGATTGCTGACAATGCCAAGAAGATCAGCAAGTGGTGTGACGAGACGAAAGTGGCAAGCGATCGAATGGGTTGGCTGGCCGAACAACAGGAACTACTGGGGAAGTGGCCAATCTGGGTTTACCGCAGGGGACGCCTGCCTGGCGCCGGGGATTGGTCGCATCAATATGCGTTGCCTGACAACGCCTCATGTAGTCGCGACTCTTTGGTGCGTGGTGACATGTCGGTGCTCTGGTGGGGACGCCCAGGAGCTCGGCCGATGCCTGATCGTGGCAATCGCAACCCGTCTCCCGTTTCGGCCGGAGGTCGACTTTTTGTTCAGGGCGACCGTACGTTATTTGGCATAGACGCCTACAATGGCACCATTCTGTGGTTTCAGCAGATCCCCATGATGCGACGAACCAACATTCCACGAGATGGTTCCAACATGGTTGCGTCGGATGACCTTCTTTACCTCGCCTTGGGCGATCGATGTGTCGGGCTGGATGGCGGCACGGGGCACCAAGCCTTCGCTTTTGAGGTGCCACAGCCACCATCAGACAGGGAACAGGCAGACAGGGAACAGGGCAACTCCCCCTACAACTGGGGCTACCTGGCTGTCATCGGGGAGCGAGTGCTCGGTTCGGCCGTCCATCGCGGTTCGCACTATCTGGGAGACGATGGGGAATGGTTCGAAGACTTTGAAACGGCGGCAACTTCGCGTGTTACCAGCAAGAATCTCTTTGCTCGCGATCGACACACGGGCGAACTGATCTGGAACTACTCCCAAGGGGTCATTGTCAATTCCACGATTACGGCTTCGGAGGGAATCATTTGGTTTATCGAAAGTCGTAGCCCTGCATCCCTCCAGGCAGAGTCGAGCCGTCTCTTTTCTGAAGTATTGCAGGAACAATACCTGGTCGCACTCGAGGTGGACACTGGTGAGACCCGCTGGGAGAAATCGATCGATTTGAGCCAATGTCAATACATGACCTATCTCTGTTACTCAGAAGGCAAACTTGTCATGACTGGCACCGATGAAAACCAGAAATTTCACACGTACGTCTATTACTCAACCGATGGCAACCCGCTGTGGGAACACCATGCCCAAGCGAAAAAGGTGCATCATAGCGGCAAACTCGACCATCCGACCGTGGTCAATAACAGGCTGTACCTCAATAAGCACATCTATGATCTTTCCTCGGGTTCCATTATCGAAGTCGATGAATTCGATTGGCATGGCTGTGGTGTTATGTCCGCTTCAGAACACACTCTCTTCCGACGCTTCGAATACCATGGCATGTACGATCTGCACACCAAGAAACGAACCGAGTTCCTGGGGCTCCGTACCGGTTGCTGGCTTAGCCTCATTCCTTCGGGAGGTCTACTATTAGCACCCGAGTCGAGCGCCGGTTGTTCGTGTCAACACTCCATTCAAACCTCGATTGCCTACGTGCCTAAGGCAGTACGAAGTAAGACATCCGAGTCACCCTACTATCATGAGGGTGCCAGCTCTCAGTAATACACTTAAATAACAGTGTTATCAGTCAATCTGCCAAGTCCTTGGCACCCGTTCTGACACCCGTAAGAATGAATAGCTAAAGGTGAGGCCTGGCAGTTGTTGCTACCAGGCCTCTGTGACACCACCCTGCCTTAGACCGGAGGTGATGCCAGCATGGCTCATTCTACTCGCAGTAAAAAACCGACGAAACCTGAGAAGCCCTATCCGGACTTCCCTCTATTTCCACATGCCACCAATCGGTGGGCAAAGAAGATTCGCGGCAAACTTCACTACTTCGGACCGTGGGCCGATTGGCAGAGTGCACTCGATAAGTTCCAGGAGCAATGTGACGACTTGATAGCTGGCCGAACACCTCGGAACAATCGTGATGGGCTCACCATCAGGGACTTATGCAATCGGTTCCTGACAGCGAAGGAGATTCAACAGAATGCTGGTGATATTGTCGACAGGACATTCCTTGCCTACAGGATAACTTGCGAGCTGGTAATTAGCTCCTTTGGCTAGACTCGGTTAGTGACCGACTTGGTATCAAGCGACCAGGGATGCGTGTAATCCGTGCCCTCCGTCAGAAGCAGGGCCAGAGGATGTTTTAGCCTGAGGAGCTGCGGAGCATACTCCAGTCGCCTGACCCTACTTTCAGGGCCATGGTGCTGCTAGGCATCAACTGTGGATTCGGGAATCACGACTGTGGGGCACTGCCTGAGTCAGCATTAGACTTAGATGGTGATGGATAACATTTCCTCGGCCCAAGATAGCCGTTGAACGTAGGTGCCCCGGGGCGAATCTCCCAACCCGTTGAGCCAATCAGACCTCGACGATTGGCAAGATAATTTTGGGACCGTAACCAGTCCGATTACCGCTGCCTCGACCATAGTGCCCG
>JBDOMT010000497.1:0-6675 GCA_039831705.1 Pirellulales bacterium
AATCGCCCGCAACCAATTCGTGAAATTTCGAGTCGATCAGCCCAACTTCTACGGGCACCGCCTTGAGCCACTCACCTTCCGCCATCCAAACGTGTCTGTGGTTGCGCTTGCGACTGACTGTGGCTCGATCCGCGGCCGAACGCCCCGATTCAGGTATTTCGTTCTCTTCCTCGTGGGTGCCATCGAGAATTTTTCGATCCTCGGGCCGTACCTGCTGTCGATTGGGGTAGAAACGCAAGGCCTCGTTGGGAACCCGCAGGATTTTTTCCTTCTTGGCAATCTGAAACGAGAGACTGGCGGTCATGCCAGGCAAGAGTTTCAAATCGGGATTGGCCGCCGATACAACCACCGGATAAGTCACAACATTGAGCGTGGTGGTAGAATTTTTCCGCAGTTGTACAATCTGACCTTGAAACAGGTCATCCGGATAAGCGTCGACGCGAAATTCGACCGGTCGATTCTCCTGCTGGGCCTGACGGATCAAGCCGATGTCTGCTTCGTCGACCGAAGCGAAAATGTGCATTTTCTTTTTCATGTCGGGGGCCACCACAAATAATTCGGGGGCTTGAAATTGAGCTGCCAACGTTTGACCTTCGTCGATTTTCCGATCAATCACCATGCCATCGACGGGCGACCGAATTTCGGTGTAGTCAAGATTCGCTTCGGAATTCGACAAATCGGCTTCTGCTTGCAGCACCGCGGCTTGAGTCTGCTTCAAGCGGGCTTCCAGCGACTTGCGATTGTAATGGAAGGTATCCATTTCTTTGATCGAAATAAAGTCTTCGTTTTCCGCCTGCAGCGCCAATGCGCGGCGTTCGCTGCGGATTGCCTGCTGCAGTAGAGCCTGGGCGTTTTCGACGTCGGCCTCCCGAGTCGCGAGAGCCGCGTCAGCACGCGCTACGTTGGCCGCGTACAGGCGAGGATCGATCCGGGCCAGCAGTTCCCCCTTCTTTACCACCTGATTGAAGTCGGCCCGCAATTCGATAATGGGGCCGGACACGAAGGTACCGACCATCACTTCCAAAATTGGCTTGACGGTGCCGTTGGAGTTCACCGTAGCAATGATTTCACCACGAGAAACTTTGGCGGTCCGCCAGCGCGGAAGGTGGCTCGCTTTCCACCGTTTGGCCAGCGGTCCATAGGCGGCCCACCCCAAACCACCCATTAAGGCAAGCACAACAATAATTTTTAGCAGTTTTTTCATGGGCAAAGGTAATAGCGTAAAGGACTTTCAAGTTGCAATACAAGCACGATGCGCCTGCGAGTGGGTAGGTGAACGTTGCCCACTTGTTTGCGCTGCGTGCTTGTATTATTGGAATCAGCCGTTTTAAATACCTCACGGTGCATAGTTGGTAGGCACGAACTCTGGACTCTCAACTCTCAACTCTCTATCTTAGTCAATGAACTCTTTTGTCTCAAACCTCCACACTTTTCACCGACCCGCCATGCGTCTACTCAGTGTTCAACAAAATCTGGTTTCCAATCCCCTGGCTGACGTAACGGCTGAAGTTCACCGACAACTGGATAGTTTAGGACTTGAAGTACCCCAGGGGGAAGTGGCGATCACTGCTGGGAGTCGGGGGATTTGCCATATTGGCCAAATCACCCGCGCCGTGGGCGACTGGCTCCGTGAGCGGGGTGCCAGTCCGTTTATTATCCCCTCAATGGGGTCGCATAACGGTGCCACCGCAGTCGGCCAACGGCAGATGATTGAAGCATTGGGGATTACCGAGCAGGCAATGGACATGCCCATTCGAGCCAGCATGGAGTGTGTGAAGGTGGGGAGCGTGGCCACCGGCGATGTCTGGATGGATCGGCACGCCTACGAGGCAGATGGAGTACTGGTGCTCAATCGAATTAAATTGCACACCTGCTTCTCCGGCCCGGTGCAGAGCGGCCTGGTGAAGATGATGGTGATCGGCATGGGTAAGATCCGTTCCGCAGAAACGTTTCACGCAGCTCCCAACTCACAGATGAAAGAGATGCTGTTGAAAATGGGCCGCCTGCTGTTGGACTCCGGAAAAATTTGTGGCGGTCTGGCGATTTTGGAAGATGGTTTCGACCAGACTGCCGAATTGCATGCCGTCCGAGCGCAAGATATTCTTGCCACCGAACCGAAGCTAATCCAGCGGCATCGGCATTACTTCCCCCAACTACCCATCGACGAACTGAATGTGTTGGTCGTTGACAGCATTGGCAAAACCTACAGTGGCACCGGCATGGACACCAATGTGCTTGGCTACCGGGGCATACGCAGTTACGAGGATCTGGAAAAACCCACTATTCAAATCATCGCCGCTTTATCTCTAGCCGCAGCTTCTCAAGGCAATGCGATTGGTGTAGGTCTGGCCGATTTCATCACGCAGAATTTGCGTGCTGCCATTGACGAACAAAAGACGTTTATCAACGTTTACACGACCGGCGAAATGGAACGGGCCAAGATTCCCGCCACCCTGGCCGACGACCAGCAACTAATCGAAAAAATTGCTCAGCGCTATGGCCAACGGCGATGGATGTTCATCGCCAACACCCTGCACCTGGGCCAACTCTATGCCAGTGAAGATTTGCGTGACGAGATAGAAGCCCATCCACTCTGTACAATCGATCCCCAACCGGTCGAGTTGAAGTATGTGAATGGGAAGCACCAGTTGGTATTTTAGAGATGCCTCTTATCAAAAGGACAAACAGATGAGCATTTACAAACATGCTATGAGTAATGTCGCCATACCGTTACTCGTAGCGACAGGCATCATCGCCCCAGCTCAATCCAACGAGCCCATCGACATTGGCAATCGACTGGAACTTTTCGTTGACAGCTACCTGATTGACAACATCCAGGGCGACATTCACCAAGAATTGCAGAAGCCTGAGCCCCAAGAGGTGGTATTCGTGACCGACCAACCCTGGGAAGGCAACACCAGTGGCTATTACAGTTTCTTTCAAGATGGTGATAGGTATTGCATGATCTATCGCGGCTGGCAGCACGACCTCGAGAAAAAGGCCGCACATAAGGAAGTCACCTGCTACGCAGAAAGCGTGGACGGCATCCACTGGACCAAGCCGAACCTCGGTTTGTTCGAGTGGAACGGTTCGAAGGAAAACAACATCATCTGGCTGGGCCCCGGCACCCACAATTTCACCGCCTTTCGTGACCACAATCCGGCAGCACCATCCGACTCGCGTTACAAGGCGTTTGGCGGCGGTCGCGGCGGCTTGTTACCACTGCAATCAGCCGACGGCAAGCATTGGCAGTTGATCGGGGAAAAACCCGTGATTACCCACGGCGCGTTCGACTCGCAGAATCTCGCCTTCTGGGATACCGACCGCGGCGAGTATCGGGCTTACTGGCGATACTTCGGCGCTGGAGTGCGGGCGATTCGTACCGCCACCTCCAAAGACTTCATCCATTGGCGAAACGAAGCCGACCTAACCTACACCCCGGGCACGCCCAACGAACACCTCTACACCAATGCCATCCAGAAGTACTTCCGCGCACCGCACCTGTTCATTGGCTTTCCCACACGTTTCGAACCTAAGAGCCAAGAGGTAGAACCCATTTTGATGACCAGCCGCGATGGCCGCAACTTCCATCGCTATACAGAAGCTGTGGTTCCGCGCACGGCGCCGAAAGATCGCAACCACAATCGCAGCAATTACATGGGCTGGGGCATGTTTCAACTTCCCGGCAAGCCCCGTGAGATCTCCGTTTACGCCACCGAAAATTACTACGAGCCGACCCCGGGCCGGGTCCGCCGATTTGCCTACCGCACCGACGGTTTTGTCGCCCTCCGTGCAGGTGCGACGGGCGGCCAGGTAACCACCAAATCGTTACGCTTTAAAGGGCAACGCCTGCTGCTCAATTATATCGTTCAATCGGGTGGTACATTAACGGTTGAAGCCCTGGATGATTCAGGCCATGTCATTGGCAAATCGAAACCGCTCGTTGGCGATGCGGTGGATGCCGAGGTAGCCTGGGAGCACAAGCCCAATTTCAAGCAAGGCACCGTGCAATTACGTTTCTCATTGAGCAGCGCAGACTTGTACTCGCTAAAATTTGAGTAAGGGTTATTCAGGCAACCGTTGGGAAAACAACCAGGCATACAATTGGCGATTAGCATACGTTGCCTCCCACGAATTGTGACCCACTCCCGGGTATTCGGTGTAACCCGGTTTGCCGCCTGCCGCTTGCAGAGCGTCGATCATTGCGCGTGTGCGTTTTGGGTTGACCACCTGGTCACTTGCTCCGTGAAACGGCCAAAGCGGTACGTGGGCGATACGCTCGGCGAGGGCCTGATCGCCAACGACACAAATGGGCACTGCAGCGGCAAATCGCCTTGGATGCCGTTGTAAGACATCCCACACGGCATAACCACCCATGGAGAGCCCCGTGATATAGATCCGGCTCTGGTCAATGGAAAACTCCTGCTTGAGCGAATCAACCAGTTCCAGCGATAAACGTAATGGATCGGACGGCTTTTTTGGCATATCGTGCGCATCCGCGGACCAGGGTGTTTCTACCCATTGCGAATCTTCGGGACTTTGGGGAGCGATCACAAAGCATGCGTACTTGTTCCTCACATCGTCACTGATAAAGTCGGCCATGCCATGCACGAGTTGCTTGCGATTATCGCTGCCACGCTCTCCCGCACCATGATAGAAAATAACCAGTGGATAGTCTTTGTCATGATCGTAGTTTTGTGGAATCAGCAATCGATAAGGGAGTGCTCCCTGATCGGTCGTGAAAACGCGCGACAAGAATTGTTTTTCAACCTGGTCGCCTTGGGCCGTCGTCATCAAGATTCCACTCCAAACAACGGTTATCAGGACACTGGATCGTACGGCAATCATCATGGGGTAAACTCCTGGATACAGGGCGAACGATAGTTGAGAAATTATCAGAATACACACGACTCGCAAGCGAGTGGGTAGCCAAACGTGACCCACTTGCTTGCGCTGCGTGCTAGTATGTACTTGTCCATCGCTCATTTAAAAGTCCAAAGTACCGTTTGCGTCTTTGCACTCCTTATTGATACATGTCGTCCCCTCTTCTTTGAGCACTCGCCTTACTTCTCAACGATTTTTTCTCCAATATTCGGTAGCGAATGTTGCGAATCGCACCGGTAGTGTGCCAGGTGGCCAGTCCCAGAGGCAAGCAGGGATCCATCCGATCGCTGATGAGCAACTCCTTGCCTTCCGTTTCCAACTGAATGACCCGCTTTTTGTCAATCCACACCTCGATCAATTGATCAGTCACACACATACGCACAGAATACCAGCGATCTTGCTGAAACTGCACAACCGTGAGAGTTTCGTTGTCGATCGCATAGTCTCCGTCGATGCACGACATGCCCACAGCCCAGCCACCCCAGCCACCTAAAATCAGAGTCAAGGAACCTTCACCCACGGGAAAAGTCAACCCGCAAAAAAAATCTCCTCCATCGGTCCGTTTGGCCTCGAGCTGAATTTCATAATTACTCTTCGGAAATGGTCCCTGCAAACGAACCCCAGTCGCCGGATAGCCCTGTTCCAGAGTGAGTATTCCCTGGTCAACATACACCTTACCATGCTCGGCGAATTCTTCCTGATCCGCCAGTTCCCATTTCCCAAGAGGTTGTTTGCCCCGTATCGGAGTTTGTCGTATCGGAGTTTGATCGGCCAACTCTGCAGCCCTTTCATCCAGGAGGCTATGCCAGCGATTGCTTTCCGATGCTAGCGCGTTTTTATCGGTCTCCGCAAACAGTGGTGTAGTACTCGGAGAGACCAAGAATGTTATGAACGGGGTGATCAAGACTGCCTGGCGCAGCGCGTAGTAACATCGTTTCGTGAAAAAGGAATGGTGAACCATGAGGATATGACCTTCGATCGGAAAGCAATGTGGGTTGCTGAAAAGCATAGCTTCGGGCAGAATATTTTCCTCTTCGTCCGCTGAGACCGCAACCCCATCGGTGAGGTGAAGCGACCAATACCCGGACAAATGCGAGCGGCACTTGAGAATTTAACCAGAATACAAGCACGACGCGCAAGCGAGTGGGTAGCCAAACGTGACCCACTTGCTTGCGCTACGTGCTAGTAGATTCTTATTCACCACTTGCAACAGAGATAAACATGCCAAAGCTTGATCATGTGGCGATTCGAGTCGCCAACCTCGAAGCATCCATTGGCTTCTACACGAAAAAATTAGGACTGAAGTTACTATTTCAGCAAGTCGACCCGGCTCACGGCGAAGCTTTTGCTTTTCTGGAACTGGAAGGAGGGAACCTGGAGTTGCTGCAAATGCTCGACGACACTTCTAACCATGGACCAGATAACAAGCACCCCTCGACCTGGCAGCCCGCGCCGATTAAAAAACCCTACTGCCCTCATCTGGCTCTTGAGGCAACCGACCTGGAACTACAGGTGGAGCAGCTTCAAGCAGCCAATATCCCAATCGTTGCCGGACCCTTGGAAATTCCCGGTTCGGTCCGCTGGCTCTACATTCATGACCCGGATAACAACATCATCGAGTACATTGAGCATCTATAAAACAGCGGCACCAAGAGAAACAGGGAGATAAACTGAAGACCACCGCCTGAAGGCGGAGGGTTCGCCGACAGTCGGCTAAAGCCCGACTTTCTGGTTATGGCTTACTTACCGCAATCGCCACGAAGTGGCGATTGCATCTAGCCGTGGGGCGTG
>JBDOMT010000047.1:0-6646 GCA_039831705.1 Pirellulales bacterium
CGTCCCCGGCATTTGGGCCGATGTTGACTTTCGCGACAAGGATCAAGGCGGCAAAAAGTCGGTCAAGATTTACCCGACCGAAGATCAGGCGGCAGAAGCGATCAAGGCATTAGGGGTAGCGCCGACGATCAGCGTCAACAGCGGCGGCGGCGTCCATCTCTATTGGCTGTTCGATGAACCCTTTGTTATCGACGATGAAGCGGATCGCGAACGGATCGCGGGAGTCGTCAAAGGCTTCCAAGACCGTCTTCGAACGATACTTTTGAAGCAATGCGCCGCATTGCTCGATTCAACGCATGATTTAGCCCGCGTGTTGCGAATCCCTGGGACGATTCATACGCGTGTCCCCGATCACGTAGTTAATGTGGGGATATGCAATGAATTCCGTTATCCGGTCAGCAAGTTCGAAGTTGACGAGTTGCCACAATCGGCGACTAAATCAAGAGGGAAGGCCCAGGCCGCCCCCAAACAGCCGAAGAAGCCGAAAACGGCTGGCACGTCGGACCTTCCCGCGACGCTGGCAAACTTCGACAGCGAACCACCTGGGTCAAAACTTTACGACCTTTGCGAAGCCAATCGTAAGTTCAAGCATGTCTTCGACAACAACGCGTCGTTCGAATCGCCCAGCGAATCTGATATGTCACTGGCGAATTCCGCGATCGGGGAGGGCTGGAGTCCCGAAGAAACGGCGGCGTTGTTAGTGTCGTTCAGCCGGAAACACTACCCCGCGCGGGTGGATAAGGTTCTTCGGGTCAGCGGCGGTATTCAGGATTATCTACATCGGACGATCGCGAAGGCATTTGACTACCAGCGCCATTCGATCGGCAACCAAAGCCACCACACCCGGGCTTCGTTCGGCGAGGCGCTTGCGAACGTCGTGACGCACAGCGAAGGAAGACGCATCCAGTGGTTCGCCCGAGACGATAGTGGCAATCTCTATCGATACGCTGATGGTCGATATGTTCGAGGTGCTGAACGGTGGATCAAGGCTCAGGTCAAGAAGGCTGTCCAGCGTGGCCTTCAGCGAAGACGTTGGACAAAAAGCTCCGCCGAGAATGTCGTTGAGTGGATACGGTCGGACGCCCCCGATATTGTTCCCCCAAAATCGAAATTTTTGAACGTGCAAAACGGCTTGCTTCGGCTTTCCGATCGCCACTTGTTACCGCATGACACAGGCTACCTCACATCAATTCAGATCCCGGCAAGATATGATCCTCAAGCGGCGTGTCCGACAATTGATCGATGTATACGCGAATGGTTCCCAAAAGACGCGATGGATATCGCATACGAGCTAATCGGGTATCTTGCAGTGCCCGACTTGAGCATTCAACAAGCCGTCCTCCTCTTGGGTACGGGAGGAAACGGTAAGAGCCGCTACTTAGAGATGGTTCGACAGTTTATCGGCCCAGCCAATGTGACGGCCGTGAGCCTTCATAAACTCGAGGCGAACCGCTTCGCTAGCGCTCGACTTGCTGGCAAATTGGTCAACATCTGCCCTGACTTGCCCAGTGGCCACCTGACAGAAACGAGTGTTTTCAAGGCGATAACAGGAGGCGATAGAATTGAAGGGGAGCAAAAGTTCAAGGACGCCTTCGAGTTCTCGCCGTTTTGTCGTCTTGTTTTCGCTGCCAATAAGATACCGCGCTCATCCGATTTCTCCGTCGGCTATTTCGACCGGTGGAAAGTGATTCCCTTCACGAATAGATTTCGGGGACGCGCGAACGAGATCCCAAAGGAGCAACTCGACAAGAAACTCGCGTCACCGACGGAACAGAGCGGGTTACTCAATGCCGCATTGGATGGGTTGGATCGAATCCGAAAACGCGGGATGAGGTTTCACACCTCCAAGTCACTCGAAACGGTGAACATGGAATTCAGATCGATAGCTGATTACCTTTTCGATTGGCTTGAAACAAAGACCATCCGTGAACCCGATAGCGTGACTCCTTGTGATGACTTGCGGCGTGAGTTCAGACAACACTGTCTGGCGGATGGCAGGTCTTCGATGACCGACAAAGAGTTTGGCACGAGGCTCAAAGCTCTTCGGCCCGAGGCAGTACGAATGCAACGGATGATTGACGGTCACGTGCGCTGGTGCTATTTGGAGATAGGACTGCGAAAATCTGCGCCCGGATTCACTGGATCAACCGACATCTCTGACTTAGGCCAAAGTTGACTTGCCCGATCTACTTACAACGAGGCGGAATGAGTCCGACCAGTGAAAGTGGTTAACGCAGTTAAATAGCCAGCTTTCGATTTCCACGACCGCTATCTAAAGCAAGCAGAGGCCACGAAACGTAAATCGTGACCTCTTAAGACCTTACAAGTATGGGCTACCCCAGAAGTACCCTCCGACGGGCGATTTGAGCACTAAGGCTGCCCAAAACACACGGGCTTCAATGAGGCCGCGTCTAAATGGACGCGGAAAGATTCAAGCAGGCGCAGGCGGAGATCGGGTAACTCGTGTTTCCTTAAAGTCGTGCCTTACATTGCGGTTGAAGTTCGGCTGAGTTTTTTGATAGTACGCGGTCTTGATGACGCATTCGCGAAGTTTGGTGATTGCCACTACAGTCGATTACGGACGGTCTGAAGTTTGGCCTTGAATTCGGCGATGGATCGTTGGCGGCTCTCAAGAGCGATTACTCCGAGGCTGTGCAGCATGCCTCATGTTTGCGAGATGAGTTTTTGGATAGAACGGGCTATGACTGTGTCCCAAACTCCGTCCAGACGATGGCCCGAAAGGGACGGTCTGTGCGGGTCGCACTGGAATTGAGGAGCGGAGGCGTCCGCCGACTAATGGACCAAATCTCGTTTCCAAATCCGCTTGGAACCTAAGTTTACGGGTCGGCTGACTTTTTTGACCCCACGAGGTCTGAATGATGTTTCTAGCTTTTTTGGAGTCACTACCGGTTGCCGTCGCCCACCCGATCAATCGCATCGTCCCCCGGCAATCCAAAACAATAGAGAACGCCGGTGTCGCGTTTGGGAAAATAAGCTTCGGCGGGGCCGTCCTCGAAATGCGTATTTCCAGTTCCCACATAGACTCGACCGCGCGAGACGGAAGGACCACACAGGATTGGCCCAAGATAGATCTCCCGCAGAGACTTGCCCGTCGTGGCATCGATCGCCACAAGCTTGTTGCTACTGAACGTGGTGAAGTACACAACTCCGTTTGCGACTGCAATTCCGGAGGCAACGGGATCACCCGTGTTTCTAAAGAGCGGTTTATCCTTTGTTCCACCAACCCACGGCACCTTGGGGCGTTCGTGCCGCCAATTCTCCCTTTCCGTGTCAGAACTGATCGCAGTCACCCGGCCCGCGGTGGGAGGAGATGTTCGTTGCCGTCCAGCAGTACCTTTGAAGATGGTGTCGATACCATTGGTGAAAAACGACAATCCGTCGCTGGCACAGCCCGTTTGCAGGCCGCCGATCGGGCTCGGTAGGGCGAGCGTCCGTGGGTCGATGTCAGGGCTTTCCTTCGGCGGTCCGGTGTAAATGGGTGTGTGCGCGATGATCGATCCATCTGCGAGACGCATAATATAAAAGCCGCCGTTTTTGCAACCCGCGCCAACGACTTGAGTTTGTTTGCCGTCGATGCTCACGTTGACGATCTTCGGCGTATCGCCGACCGCCTGATCCTTGTAGCCGGTTTCCGGATCGTACGCGGGCAGCGAATGGTTCCAGACGTCATGCTTGTTTAATTGGGTAACCCATTTTTCTTTTCCGGTGGCCGCGTCGACCGCGATCACTGCAGCGGAGTGCCGCGTATAGTTGCGAGGATCGTCCTCGGTTGGCTTGCGCGGTGAATTGTGAATGTCCGTGCCAAAGAAAACCGTATTTGATTGTTCATCCCACGATGGCGTGCTCCAAACGGAACTGGTTGACGGTCCATACTTAAAAGTTCGCGTCCCCCAGGGGCTCTTCATCGTGATTGGCGGATCAAACCGGATCGGTTTCGGTCCGACATCGTATTTCCAAACGACCATTCCACTCTTGGGCTCAACCGCAATGACGAATCCACGACCCTGGCAGCAAGCGTATTCGGGATTGCGTGGCTGCGGATGTTCATAAGCTCCGCCACCAAAGATGACTTTGCCGTCGGCCAAAATCGGCGAGGCCATCATCATGTTGGCGCGGTGAGCGCCTGGAAAACCGTCAGCTTTCGAATCGATCTTCCAACGCTCGATTCCGGTTTCCCGATCCAGGCAATAGGCAACACCTTTGGTGCTTGTGAAAAAGACCGAGGTGTCCGTGACGAGCGCCGAGCTATAGACACCGCCACGCGGAATCAGGCCACGACTTTCCATGTTGCGATTCCTGTTTCGCTCCTCTTTATCGCCAATTTCATAGACCCAATCCAACTCGCCATTCGGCTTCAGTCGATAAAACTTGGGAAAGGTACCGGTGCCAAAGTAGACGTAACCATCCACGATCGACGGGGTAGCGCTGACCATCCCCATCTTCCAGTCAGCATGCTTGCTAGGGAATCGCCACTTTAGTTTCATCGATGCAACGTTTGTGCGACTGAGTGTCGATTCCACCTCGTTGAATCGCCAACCATTGGCCGTGCGGTTGTACATCGGCCAGTCTTCATCCGCAGGCGATGTCTTGACCTTCGCGGTTACCAGTGACTTAAATGGATCAAATGACTCACGCATGGTCCAAGCCATCGCGCGTAGCAGAATGATGCGGTAGTACGGATCGTTGAAGGTGAAAAAGTTGTGACCAGGAATGGAACCAAACACGCGACCTTTACCAATCTCTCGGCTCCAGAACAACGGCCACGGCTTGCCATCGAGTTGTTCTGGTCTTGGCGGCCCCTTCGACGCCCGTTCCGGTCCCGCCTGGGACGTGGCAAGTACCGTTAGCTGTTCGAGCTTGCCGCCCAAGTTCCAATAGTGTTCGTCGACGAGCGCCAGTTGATTTGGAAAACCGTCAAAGACGCCGTGCGAACGCGGCTGAACAACCTTGCTGGTCAAGGGCAACACACCCCAACGCGTGCGTTTTCCGTTCCATGCCAAGCCAAACCTTTCCGCGACTTGCGAACCAACCGGACCCTGGATGAATGCAGAGTGAATCGCCACCATGCCGCCGCCACGTTCCAGATAAGCATCCATCATGCGGAACTGTTCAGCCGTCATCGGCTGCATTTGGAGGTAGAAGACGACGAGATCCGCCTGTTTCCATTGATCCGCTGTCGGAAACTGATGAGCCAGGTCAACCGTCACTCGTGGCACGCGCGACAACAACAAGGAGAAAAGATCTCGTACTTTGACATGTTCGTGAAATCCCGAGGCATGGCCTTTGTCGAAATCCCATACCCAAACGACGCGCAAGTCACGACTCGGTTCGTGCTGTTCGACCTCGCCAACAATCCGCTGAACGTGTGTGATTTCACGGGCGATCGGGCGTTGCCAGGGATGCTGCGCATCGGATGACGAAGAAAACAGGATCATTCCAACCGCTAACACGCAGCATCCACGCACATCGATCCGAATGGGCTGTCCACACGTGCGACCACGGCAAACGGTCACACCGATTGATTCTCTCTTCACAGGCTTTCTCCTGGTCACACCACGATCGGAATCCTATCAGATTCGATGCGCCCTTGACGTTGATGTTTCGTATCAATTTGTAGGCAGCGCGAGGTTGCTTTGCGCAGCCATTCATGCTGGGTACCCCACTACACTGCGTCGGCGTGAAACTTCGAGGCACTTCTTGCCCTGAATTATAGTGGAATCATGTTGGCAAGCTATTCTACGCTGCCAGTCTATTCTCCTTCGCGTTGAGGAGTAACGCATTTACTCGCAAGACGCAAAATGAACGCTCCGTCCAGGTAGGACAAGCATCGAGGCAAGTGGCGGACGCCGGAGCCACCTAATGCCGACAACTCTAAAAAACGCCACCAAGAAGTATGTGCAGGCACGAAACCTAGCCCAAGGAAGCAGAAGCGAATATCAAACTACCCTTACAAAGTGGCAACAATGGAAGGGACGCGTGCCCATTGAACGACTTGACCGACCAACGATTCGCGATTTCCTGAGTTGGGTCTTTGACCGTGCCGTCGCAGAGGGGGGAACAAATCCTGGGCGAACTTCCAACAAGGCTCGAACGCACCTTCGTGCTGTGATTTCCTGGGCTTGGGAAAACGACCTTCTCGAAATGCCTACCCGCTTTCCAAAGCCCGTCCCATACAGCGAGGCAAGGTCGTCATTCCATTCGCCAGAGACGACACCTATTGCTGTCTCACCACGTTCGTTCTTCTGATTCCGCGCGGCACCGTTTTCGAGGAGAAAGCGAACAACTTCCTTTCGGCACATGAACGCGGCCACAATCAATGGTGTATTTCCGTCGCGGTTCGATGATTGACACCACCTGCATCTGGCCGCCACACTCCGGACAACACCAGGGGTCCACTTCGTAAACCCGCTTGATCAACATCGCCCATGACTGGCTGCTGCTCGTCGCCGCGGCCTCTTCGCTCGAAGGCTCGTCAGAAGATTTCGCATCTGAGTACTCTCTATGCCATACAGAATGGGTATGCAGCGGTCTGCAGCATGTTGCAGACCGATCATTAGATCTGATCTAGTTGATGGTTTATTCGCCCTTTAGGTGCTTCAGAACCCACGGTACTTCAAGTTTCATG
>JBDOMT010000135.1:0-6645 GCA_039831705.1 Pirellulales bacterium
CTAGATGCTTTCGCCACTTCGTGGCGATTGCGGTAAGTAAGCCACAACCAGAAAGTCGGGCTTTAGCCGACTGTCGGCGAACCCTCCGCCTTCAGGCGGTGGTCTTCAGTTAGAAAAAGATTTGGTAAGACCGCACTAGAATTCACATTTTGTAAGATCTCACTCGAATACGGAGTAAATACGGACCACATTGTCTCGCACTGTCATCCTGAGGGAGAAGGCACCGAAACTTGTTTTGGTCTACGACTGAAGGATCTCTTAGTTGGCTATGGAGATTCTTCGGTCGCCAAGGCTCTCTCAGAATGACAAGTCTGAATAGGTAGTGTTTTTAAACGATTCTGTGGATTCAAGTGAAGTGTTGCCACCTTTTTTTGCTTGGCAAGGGGGTAAATTGCGGGAGAATTGCAAAGTCGGTATCTTAAAGACTCAACGGATATAAAAGCGAGAAGATAAGGATTACCACGGAGTCACGGAGGACACGGAGAAGCTTAATCAAAGGATCTTTTCTCCGTGCCCTCCGTGACTCCGTGGTTCAACTCCTCGGTATGATTTTGGCTGGATGTGACTTTGCGGTTTGCCTGATAACCCATTCCCCCTGTGTTGATCGAAGTTGAAGATCAAATACACTTGTGTACACAATCACAATGCCATTGAAAGTCAGTAAGTCATTTTTTGGCAGTCCCCTAACGACCGGTTGCCAATTTCTTTTCTGCTTGAAGTTCGGCAGGATGATCTGTGGGTGGCTTGTGATTGGGTCGTTGATTGTTTCGGGTTTGGAGATACAGGCAGGTGCAGGGCAGACAACTGCGGGGCAAGATGCACGGCATGAGTCTCATCGCGCGTCTGCTTCGGCGACCAAAGTTTGGATCCAAGCAGGTCGTTTCACGCTCCAAGAGCTTGTCGAAAAGGTCGATCAGGCAGACGTGTTGCGTTACGAAAATGGGGTGGCTACGTTACACGGTGCTTTGGAACTGAGTGGCCCAACCGCAGAACTGGCGATTGGCCCGGGGGAGACTTTGCGGATGTGCCACGTGCCGGTCCCCGAGGGGGAGACGCCGCAGCCACAGCAGGTGCTGGATCGACGGATTTTTCTGACCGAGGGCAAGGTAGATTGGCGTGATTGCACCATTGAAGGTTTTTATTGGATTGGTGTGAATCCGGCCGTTCGTGGCCGATGGGAGAATGTGAAATTTGCCATTGCTTCGGACCATGACGATTTGTACCCGCCCTTTTACTTAGGTTCTTCTTTTCTCTCATGGCAAGGAGGGCGGGTCGAAGGGGCCCTATCGACCCATCTGCTGGTACCTGGCGGCCCTTGGGTGCGACGTGATGTGGCGATGCGGGTGGAAAAGGTTCATTTTGTAACGGGTGGTGGATTGATATTCCCCGCGCCGATTCGATCAATCAGCGCACAGTTCACCTTCAGGGACTGCACCTTCCAGCGTGTGGTCGCAAAAGATTCGGTATCCTTACCCTATTTTCATATCGAAGCCAGTGCGGCCGACATTGGGTCGTTCGCCGTGCGACTCACTCGTCCAACCTTTCTGGGGATGAAGGGAAAATATTTGAAAGTGGAAGGCAACGGTCCGTCCACGGTTGTGAGGGGCTCCACCGCACAGCTCGCGATCTGCCAGCCACCCGATCTGCCGGTGCATATCCTGGACCCGTCGCCCGGCCTACGAACGGTGGGGTCGTGGCCGGCGTATCAGAATTTTTGTGGCCAGGTCGAGCAACTGCGCGCAAGTTTGGAGCGGCCGGAGCTTGCTTCTCATGCAGGAAGTTTGTGGTGGTTGCGAGACCGTCTGTCACACGTCGAACAGGGTCTCGAATTGGCGACCCAGGTCGGACAATGCAGTACGGATGATCTCCATCGATGGCAAATCATTTCTCGGGAAGTTGAAGAGGATCTTGCCCTGATCCCCGAGTTGGACCGTCCGGGAAGCCCTTATCGACCACTCCCGGTTCCTTTTCCTCTGCTGGCCGATGGCAAAGCGACCGCGGTCAGGCAAGAGGATGGAACGGTGGATCTCAAAACGGGTAACACCCATACGGAAGGTAGTCATTTGATCTACAATCCGCATGGAGATCCGCATCATTTTGCCGGTTTCACCTACCAGTCCACCATTCGCGGAGAACGATTGATGGATGCCTACCCTCTCTATGGCCCTATTTCGATTCGCACCACCAGTAAACCCCTCGCCGGCAGTCTCGATGGACACTACGCCTGGCAGACACGTGTGACTCAGGCCGCCGGGACGGTGGCTGCCATGGAGGCGTGGATACCGGGAGGCGCCAGTGCCACCATGTTGGTTTTTGGTCCGTTGCCCGACGTGGTCCTGTTCGATGTGGATACGCATCGAGTCCGCTACCAAGCGTTCTCTCGTGGTGAGGGAAAGGCCTACAATGGACAACGGCTATGGAACCAAGATGCTGCTGGCATCCAGCGCAAGTTCCACCAGCAAAAACAGATTCCCATCTCCGATCCGGACCGGGGTGTTTTTATCGCGGGTCGGGAAGGGGAGTGGTATCGGACCACTTTGGCCAAAGGATTTGTGACTGCGGCCTGGCACGGGCGCAACGATTGGGACCGTTCGCCCCCCTGTGGTTGCCTGATCCGTAAGGATCAATTCGACCAGTCCTGGACGACCTGGAGTTCCCAAGGGTACGTTTCCTACATCGTTCAACTCGATTCCCGCCATGGTGCAGAGCATCCCAACTTGAACGATGGACACCATAGCTCCCAAGCCCTCTATGTCGAAGGCCGCGGCCTCGGCTGCTGGGAAAATATCGAAGCATTGGACCAGTCGTGGAATGCGCCGCTCGAATTGCAGCCAATTGTGTTGCAGCCGGGGCAGGTGAGTGATGTCCGACTGCTCGACACGGCCGGCCTGCGGCGGCCCGTGGAAATTGTTTTGCTACCCAAATGGTGCGGCGTCATGCAAACCGAGCACGATCTCTATCGGGGGCGACACACCGTCTTGCTGCTTCAAGACGTAGCGGCTGGTGCAATGGTACGGTTGGGCAAATTGCCCCTGGAGTTGGTGTCACTAGACAAGCAGGCATGGGTTGTCCGCAACACCAGCCAGCTAACCTTCCCCAAGGTGTTGTTGCGTCTGCCTGTCCGCACTAAGGGAGAAAATGCCAAGCGTCTGAAATTTGGAAAGACGGTTGTTGATTACGTTCGAACCACGGAGGATTTTTGCGAGTACCAGCTGGATGTGCCTCCAGGAGAGACCAAGTTGCACTGGCCCGAAGGAACCCCGGATTAGTTTTCAGGGACGGCGAATAACTCCATACAAGCACGCAGCGCGAGCAAGTGGGTCATTATGTGCCTACCCACTCGCTTGCGCGTCGTGCTTGTATTTTGGCTTGGGTTACGTAGCGAGCGCCTGAAGTTTGCAAAATACTTACTCAGGTTCCACCAACCCGGGCAGCGTGCCGATGTCTAACGCTGGTTCACCTTGGGCCGAATGATGGTGTGCGGATTGCAAATAGGCAATCAGGTTCGCCATGGCGGCAGGGTTGATCTGCTTTTCGAAGCCTTCGGGCATCAGCGAACGACCGCTGGCGGTTAGTTCTTCAATATTAGTTCGCAAGATCGTGTCGGTCTTGTTCTCTTCTCGTTTGAGAGTGATGCTGGTTGCCGTTTGAGCGGAGAGAATGCCGCTGTAGGTGCGGCCATTGGTATCGAGCAGGGTGTAAGCCTCGTACGAAGGTAACACATTACGGTTTGGCTCAAGCACATTGGCCAGCAGGGCCGCAGCATCGCGCGATGCGTTAGCAGTCAGATCCGGGCCGACCGCATGCCCTTGGGTGCCGATACGGTGGCAAGGCAGACAATTTTTTTGAAAAATCTGTTCGCCCTGAGTGGCATCGCCCGCTGCCTCCAGTGCGGACAAATACCGGGCAAGAATATCACTCCGTTCACCGGTCTCATCGTCACCTGCCGCATCGGTGAGAAGCTGCTGAGCCAAGGTGCGAATGGTCGCATCTCCATGTTGTAGCAGTTGGCCGCGGCGGGTGGTATTCAACTGGGCAATCGCTGCCTGACCTTGCTGGACTGCTTGCAGAAAGTGTCGTGTTCGCTCGGGCCGTTCGAGCAGGCAGTCGATGATTTGTTCGCGGGCCAAGGGCGAATGGCTGTTCCAATTTTCAAGCAACAACAGACCAATCTGCGGACTCGCATAGTCAGACATGGTGCGGATTGCGGTTAGTTGTATAGGCTCGGGTTGCCGAATATTGAGTAAACGTTGCAGCCTTTTCCCGACCGGGTCCCAAGGTGCGCATCCCAACACTCGGATCGCCTGTTGGCGCTGGGCCAATGGGGCGCTGTCGTCGAAAGCCAATTGTTGCACCTGGTGGAAGAGTTGCTCCAGAAATTGGGTTGCAGCGCGAGACATTGAATCGCTACTGCCCAGCCGTGCGCCAGCCCGCTTTAAGCCGTCTCCCAGTGCCAAGACCAGTTGAGTACTCAGGCCGGTTTGTGGTTGGTTCGCAGAGAACCGGGCGAGGGCCTCCACGGTTCGGTCAATTTCGGGTTGTCGGTTTCTACCGCCAACGACGGTGGCCAATTGCTCCAGCAGTCGGTTGTTCTCGACGGTGAGTGTGAAGCTTGAGTGGGCCAGACAATCAATCAGCAATCGGTCGGCAAATGGGCTGGCGGAACTCAGGATGGCTGTTCGGATCCAGGGATCGGCCGCATCGACAATGGCCAGATGGCTTAGTGCGCTGGCAGCTTGGGCGCTGTTGGATTCACCCAAAGTAAAGGCGGCCTGAAGTCGCACTCGCGGTTCCGTGGCTGCAGCCAGCTCGACCGCCCGATCGAGCAATGCGGGTACGGTGTTTAGCCGAGGTTCCGCCAAACGGAGAGCCTGTTCACGAATGCTGGGGTGCGTGTCGCCAAGTGCCTGTTCTAAATCCTCATCCGTCAACGCCTGGAGCCCGTCGAGTGACCAGAGTGCATGGAGTCGCGTTTGGGGACGCAGACTCTTCCGCAGGAGCCTTCGTAAGGGTGCGACGGCTCTTAAGTCTTGTCGCTCATAGATCAACCGATGGGCCGTATCCCGCCACCAACTGGCTGTCCTCTCCAGGGTGGCGACCAGATCGGTTGTATACATTTTATCCAGGTGTGGTCGACCAGGGTATTGAAAATTGGCTGGAGCCAGGCGGTAAATGCGGCCCTGATCCCTGCCGCTGGTGAGATCCAGATGCTTGACCACGTCCAGTGGGATGTGAATCGATTCAATGATCTCACGGCTCATGTCCAGGACCGTAAGCGTGCCGTCAGGCCCGTTGACAAAGTTTACCGGGCGAAACCAATTGTCAGACGAACGGACAAATTCGGTTTGGGCGTCCGCCCGTTCAGAGTGAAAAGTTACTCCCATGGGGTGCAAACGGCGGCGGTGGACCAGATTGTTCTGGGCATCACCAACTACAACGTTACCGTAAAATTCCTGTCCGTACGCACCACCCCGATAGACGGTCACCCCAGCCGCTGCGTCGACCACATGTTGGCTGACACCGGCACCGCTGGAGGATAGCCGAGTGTGGGCGATGCGGCGGCTGGAGCGGATTTGCCGCCAATGTTCGATCGGGCTGATACGGAAGACCGGATTTGCTCCGGGGGCAATGTCTTCAATGGCCTTGGGCACGGGCAGATGCGGATTACGGGCCAGGTAGTGTTGCGGCAAGACCACGTGCAGAGCCGGTTGGGCCTGACTGCATAAAAAACGGTTCCCCCAATCGTCAAAGGTGGTGCCGAATTGGATCGTACCGGTGATCGATTCTAATTGTTCGCTGACCGGATCGAAGCGGAAGTCGCGGCCGTCGACGGAGACAGCAGAAGAATGGTCGGCTCCATCGGTTGTTCCTGGCTTTCGCTTGCCAATACGATAGATGGTTCCACCATTGCCCGCGGTGGAACCATAAATTTTGTGGTCCAGGCCCCAGGTCAAATTGTTCACCATGGCCTGTTGATTGTTCAAGCCGAAGCCGGTGAATACCTTCCGCCGGACGTCAGCCTGGTGGTCGCCGGTGGTATCTTTTAAATACCAGATGTCTGGCGCCGCGGCGACGAAGACACCTCCATTCCAGGCCACAATGCCGGTGGGCCAAAGCAACGCGCTGGCAAACAGGTGACTTTCATCAAAGACTCCGTCGCCATCATGGTCTTGCAGCAGACGCACTGTACCGAGGGGCTTTTCTCCGTCCTGCGGTTTGTAGGGATAGTCGCGCATTTCGCAGACGTACAAGTCACCCTGTTCAGCGAAGGTGGCGGCGACCGGGTCGAGTACCAAGGGCTCGCGGGCGATCAGTTGCATTTGCATGCCGGCTACCGTTTCAAAGGAATTCAGGACCTCTTCGATCGGTTTCGGGGGGACCGGTTGGAGATATGCTTGCAATTGTTCTGAGGTGTGTGTTCGCGCGCCCGAATCGGTTAACACCGGATCCTGTCCGTAGGCTTCGGCCGGAGTCGCATCCGCTGGAGCACCACGGTGGGAACGAATTTTATGCAGGATGTCGAGTGCCCGATTGAAGTAGGCGATCACGTCGGCTTGCCTGGGGAATTTACGCTCTTTCTGAAATTTTAGTTGCTCGTTGATACGGGCCACGATGGTGTCTAGCGATGGGCGGATATAGGGAGCC
>JBDOMT010000389.1:0-6636 GCA_039831705.1 Pirellulales bacterium
GGTTGGTCACTCGTCCTCTGGATCATGGGCAGTTTCTGGACATTGGCTGGTACCCGCTGGATGAAGTGGGCTGCCAAGTACCTCGCCTTTTTGATTTTCATGGTTCCGATTCCTTTTCGACTGGAAACCGCACTCAGCCTTCCGCTGCAGCGAGTTGCCACCAACGTCAGTACTTGGATGTTGCAATCGCTAACACTGCCGGCGATCGCCGAGGGTAACACGATCTACGTCGAAGAGATCCACTTGAATGTGGTCGAGGCCTGTAGCGGGTTGAGGATGTGCATGAGCATCACGGCCATGGCTTTCGCGTTCATTCTGTTGTACCGACGGCCGCTCTGGTCTCGATTCGCCATGCTGTCGGCCTTGGCTCCGATCGCTATCGTTTCCAACGCTTCGCGAATCACGATTCAAGGGCTACTTTTGCACTTTCAACCGGACAACGCCAGCGAGCGATATCACCAAATGGCCCACGACTTTTCTGGCTTTGCGATGATCCCGATGGCTGGCTTACTGTTTTTCTTACTGACCACTTACCTCGACAAGCTGTTTGTCGAGGTGCAACCGGTCACCATCCGCAGCCCAATGCAAGCCCGCAAACGGCGGGGGAACGGACAACGGCCAAAACCAAGAGATCCTGCTTCCTCTTCTCCAGACGATTCTCAAAACGACGACCCTCAAGATGAGCCACAGCTCGGAGTAGCCTCGGATGCATAGCCAGAATGGAACCCACGTTAACGACACCTCCGGAACCCCACACAACGGAATGCCCGTGAACACCACTCCTGCCCCTCAATCTGTACTTCGCGGACTCTCTCCCGCGATCGTTGCCCACACTATAAAACGCTCGCTCTGGTGGACGTTACCAGTCGGCATATTATTGGCAATCGCTGTCGGTGCAGGCGTGTGGTACAGCATTCCTTATCGTTTTGAAGCAAAGGCGTGGATTCGGCTCAAAGCCAATCGGCAAAAAGTGGCCTTCGAGTTGGAGGAGTCAAAGCTCTATACGCGAACGCAAGTCGAGCTGATCAAGAGTCCTCTGACAATCCGCGAAGTGATTCGCAGACCTTCCGTCGCCAAATTGGCGGAAATCCAACAGACCAACACGCCGCTGGAGTTCATCCGAGATAACCTGGTAGTACGGTCTGTCGGGGGATCCGAATTGTACACCATCGCCTATACAACCAAATCGAGAGCCAGCGCACCAATCGTGGCCAACGCGATCCTGCAATCGTACCTGGAAAAACAACCCGAATACGTCGACCGACAGATGGACGAAACCGTCGAATTGCTTGAGCGGGAAAAAACACGCAAAGCCGAGGATTTGGCAGAATTGAGAGAACGTCTCACGACGATTGCCTCGCAAATGACGTTGACACCGGCTATTCAGATCGGCGACCCGACGAATCCACAGCTAATGTCGGAGCCATATCGTCCATTACAGGAGTTGAACAAACGGTTAGGCGATTTGGAGTTTCGTCGGTCCGAATTGCAAGCCAAACAAGCGGCCGCCCAGACGCATCTCACTCAGATTCAGAACAATGAGCTCAGCACATTCCAACAGATCCGCGCTATCGAGAGCGATCCAGAAGTGACGCGACTGTCGAACCAGCGACAAAACGCAACGACGGTCATCGCGAAATATGAAGAACGGGGCTACGGTCCGGACCACCCTCGAATGCAGAGCGTACTGGCGGATATCGAACGGTTGGATACACTGCTTGTCGAACGTCGAGAAGCGGCCAAGACAGATGCGCTTCAGAATTACAAGTCACAGATAATGCGTGAGTATCGGGAAAAGTTACGGCAATTCCAAAACGAACTGGCCCAATTGGCCATTTCCGAGGAAATGATCAACGAAGACATCACTGAAGAAAAAAACAAGCTGTTGAAGACGGGTGACCGATCCCTCGAATTTGCCTTCGCGCTGCAAGAAGTAAATCGCGCCGAAGAGGTTCACGCGTTGATTGCAAAACGGATCCAAGTCCTACAGACCGAAATGGACGGGCCCGAACGAATTGAGCGACTGCGGGAAGCCACCGCTGATACGGTCAGCATTGCCAGCAGTCCCATCAAGATGATGATGGCAGCAAGCAGCGGAGCGTTTATCGTTCCGTTTCTACTCGCGTTAGTTTTCGAATTACGTGCGCGACACCTTTCATTTGCCGATCAGGTCGCCACAGAAACCCAACTCTCAGTGTTGGCGGAAGTCAGTCGCGTTCCGACTCGCCTAGCATCCGGCGGCGAACGAAAACTCGGGCTGCGGCGAGCAATGTTTGAGGAGAGTATCGACCAGCTACGAATTTCCCTGTTGATGGCCGAGAAAACGCAGGGAAAGAAGGTCTTTTCGATGTCCAGTTCTGTGTCCGGTGAAGGCAAGACCAGTATCGCCTCGCAGTTGGCGCTCAGTATTGCTCGCAGTCAAAACTTGCCCGTGCTATTGATCGACGCGGACATGCGAGCACCCAGTCAACACAACATATTCGATTGCAACATTGGTCCCGGGCTGACCGACGTCTTCGACGGAAAGGCCACGCTGGACGAGGCGATTGTTCAATGGGATGACTTCGTCAGCGTAATCCCGGCCGGCGAATTGACTCGGAACCCAAATGCACTATTGACGTACGAAAGCCTCACTGCGGTATTGGAAAAAGTCCGCGACGATTACTCGTACATCCTGATCGACTGCCCGCCGCTTTTGGCCGCGACCGAAGCTTACGTGATCGCACGAGCTTCGGATGGGGTTCTGCTCTGTTGTATGCGGGATGTCAGCCGAACGCTTCAGGTCCGCAAAGCGTACGAACGCCTGATCGCTGTGGGTTGCGATGTGATGGGATTGATCCTCAGCGGCGTGCCGACCTACGACTACGCCTACCGGTATGGCGGCTACTCACGTTACTACAAGAAATATTACCGCCAGGAATTCGCGGAAAACACACAGTAGAAATCCAGCAATAATCGAATCCTCAACTTCAAAAAAACTACTCAACAATGCCTGCACCGCAAAAGAAACGCCAGTACATTCCGGTCCACAGTGAACACACTAGGGTTCATTCGCAGGGGCCCAAACGCGAACTAAACGCCCCGCTGGCGATCGGCACACTGATCGTACTGGCGGTTTTTGTGCCCAGCAGCTGGGGATGGCACTACTTTCAAGTTTCGCGACAGACACGCACCATCCTGACTCGAGCACGTGATCTGGTCGAGGAACAAGAATTCGAGCGTTCCCTCCGTTTCTTCCGACAGTACATTATGACGAAGCCCGAGAACGTCGATGTGCGAATCGAATACGCTGAGGCGTTAGATGAGGTGGGCAAGACAAATCCCTTTCGGGTGCGGAATGCCGTCAATGCATTTGCCCATGTCTTGGGAATGGCGCCG
The DNA here is from genome assembly GCA_039831705.1 of Pirellulales bacterium. Lineage (GTDB taxonomy): Bacteria > Planctomycetota > Planctomycetia > Pirellulales > Lacipirellulaceae > JAJRWS01. Next base: position 3,379 of record JBDOMT010000389.1, read on the forward strand.
AATCATCTGGAGTCGAAAATTCGCTACGCCGAGCTGCTCTTGCGGTTGGGCGAATCTGATTCGGCCCTCACGGCGGCCGACGAGATCCTTGAAAAGGAGACCGAACACCCGGCCGCGTTGAGAATTCGTGCCACAGCGTTGCTCGATCGAGGTGTCGACGACAGCCCATCGCCCGACCTAATCGTGCGCGCGGCCGCCGAAAAGGCGATCCGATTCAATCCAAACAACATCGATGTTCCGTATCGATATGCGTTGTACTTGCGTTCTTATCCATTGGCGGTCGACAAAAACCGACTCGAAGACCTGGCCAACACCATTATGGACGGCATGCTGTCGCGAAATGCTAATGATGCGGATGGGTTCGCCAATCAATACCTATACCGGCGGCGTTTTTTACCCGACAACGCGAAAGTCGATCTGAGCATTGCCCTCAATCGGTTCCCAGCCGATTCGCGTTTTGTTGTGTATGCCGCCGAACGGCTGGTTGGTGAAGAGCAACTTGACGATGCTCTAGCGACATATGAACGTGCGCTGAAGATCGACGCCGAAACTCGAGCCGCCTATCTTGGAATGTCGAACATCTATCGGCGGCAGGACCAGCCCTCAAGAGCCCAAGGACTACTGAATCAAGGCCTTGAGATGATCGGCAATGAGGACATAATGTTGCGTTTGGAATTGGCAGACGTTTCGATCGACTTAGAGGATGATCTCGCTGCCAACGCAACACTCCTACAACTGGATCGACAGTTGGCCAAGATCGGAAGTAATCTTCCGCCGGGCACTCGCGTCGACCTCGAAGCGATGGTCGCTACGCTCCATGGGCGACTCGCGCTCAAGAACAACAAGGGGCGGACGGCAATTCGTTACTTCGAGAATTCTCTGAGACGCACAAAGTCTGAGGGAAGGAGCGACTTGGCGCGGTACCAACGGCGAATGCTATTGTTGCAACAACTGGCTCAATTGTACGACGGCTTCAACGAATGGGACCGAGTTGCCGCCTACTATGACGACTTGATCGCACTGGAACCTGCCGTGCCAATATGGCGAGTCAAGAAAGCGTACTCGCAGCAAAGGACTGGTCAATGGCAACGGGCCGCGGAAAGCTACCAACGAGCGCTTTCGCACGAGGATTGCCCGGTCACCGTGCACTATGATTACGCTCGAGCCCTATTAATGGCCGAGTCGACCGTGGCCGCCGCGAACCGCAATTGGGACCGGTTCCAGAGCACGCTGGCCAAAGCTCAACAACTCTCACCATCCGTTTATGGTCATGTGCTAATGGCCGAGTACCACTTGGTCAATGGGGATCGATTGGCTGCGTTGGAAGCATTGGCGCTAGCCGAACAACAGATGCCGCCCGATACTTCAGCCAGTGACTTGTTCCTGTTGGCCAACATTTATCGCCGGCTTGGACGCGACAATGATGTCGACCGACTAGCCGAGCAAATTAGCTCCTTTGATCCCACTAACGCCAGCAGCCTTTTGGTAAAAGCTGATCAGCATTGGCAGAAAGGGGAGCAATTGCAAGCACGGCAACTGATCGAAGAAGCAGTCGCCAGCGGCCGGTTTAGCCAAAACTCCAAGACCAAGTTGCTTGTAGGACTCGGTTCACTCCAGAAAAGCGTAGGGGATTTGAAGAGAGCCGAGTCAACCCTGACCAAAGCACTTAGCTTGGACTCGGGCGATTTTGCTCCTTTCTCTCAATTGTGCACGATCTACGCTGAACAGGGACGTTGGGAGGATCATAAGGCGATGCTCGAGGCGCTGCGAGAAAAAGAAGGAGACGACGGTACGGTATGGCGAGAACGAACGGTCTCTGGGATTTTGAAACAGGACCAGGTGTCTGGTCGGGATATCCAGGTCATGATGCGAACGGCCCAACAGATCCGCACCCTGCGACCAACGTGGCCGCGGGCTTTTAGCTTGATGGCGGAAATCGAGATGGTGGCCAAAGAGCCTAACAGGGCGATCGATAATTTCGAGAGAGCCTACCAACTCGGCGATCGCAGCCGGAAGATGTTCAGTTCGCTGATCCGCCTGCTCTCCAATGCCGGACGGATTACAGAAGCACACCAGTATGGTCAACGATACGCCAGCCACTGGCCATCGTTACAAGCGGCCCCGCTGTCGGTCGCCAGCAAGATGCAGGAACAGGCGAACCAATCCTCCATCGCAGCAGCGAGAGAGAACTTGAAGCAAAACCCAGGAGAACCAATCGCCTACATCCGCTTGGGCCAACTACTAATCTTTGCCCGCCAAGCCCTAGAAGCTAAGGACGTTCTTGAAAAAGGAACGCAACGTTTTCCTGAACAGTCATCGATGTGGATCGCACTGTTCAACGTCTACTTGGCGGTAGGCGAACGAGCGGGCGCGGAACAGACCTTGCGGCACATCGCCGCCTCTCAAGTGCTTTCCGGCGCCGATTTGCATCTGGCACTTGCCCAGGGCCATCAGCTATTAGGCAATGTCGAGGAAGCCGAGGGTTCGTACCTGGAAGCGTTGCGACTAGCACCGTACAACTCGGTTGCGCTGAACTTGGCCGTTCGCTTTTTCCTTGCTCAGCAGGATCCGGAGGGTCTAAGAAGGAGCGCCAAAACGACGAAAAGCGAAGGGGCCAAGAGAGCGATGTCGCTCTTATTGGCATCGAAGGGTGGCGACGAAAACTGGGATGAGGCAATCAAGATCTTGTCTAACGATGCAAAGACCAAAAATGACCCCAAGAACCTTCGCTTGCAGGCTTTGATTTTTACCCGCCGAGGCTCCACCCTGCATCGTCAGACCGCCATTCGACTCTTGGAACGGATCGTTGCGATCAAGAAGAATGACGATTCCGGGAACTTCGCGGTCCCGGGCGATTTTGCGCTGTTGTTTGGTCTCTATCGCGATGGCAACGCGGTCGACAAGGCACTTGCCATTATGGATGACGGGTTGGCTCGATTTCCGGAAAACCTCGCTTTTTACACAGCCGCCTGCGACTATGCCATCAAGCAACAGGAATTGGTCCGGGCTGAATCGTACTTTAAGGGGCTGTCGGAAATCAACGATACGTTAGAAGTCACTACTGCACTGCAGGCTCGGTTACTGCATGCGTCCGGGAAACCCGCGGAAGCCAAGGACGCAGTACAGGAACTGCTGCAGACCGCAACAGTTGCCGACAAGAACGACAATGAAAAACGCATCGTGCGTCTTGCCTGTGCCAGTATCTTCGAACAAATCGACGCGGACGACGAAGCGGAATCGCTGTTGATTGCTTTGATC
>JBDOMT010000433.1:0-6627 GCA_039831705.1 Pirellulales bacterium
TGTCCAAACCTAACAACTGACGATAATGCTCAGTGAGTTTGCTCATGATGAGCATTTTCGAAAAACAAACCCTCCCTGAACACCTCCCTAGCCACTAAAATCACTGAAGAACCTTAAAGAAGAATTAGTGAGGATCTTAAATAGTTCTGACCCCTTTTTCTACCGGTAGAGATATTCCAAATGTACAATGTATATCGACAACGTTCTATCGTTGGATTGGATGAGCATCCGCAGCGAGTCCTGGCACTTGTATTGATGTGTGCCTTACTGGCTGGCTGTGGCGAAAAATCGCCCTTTGAACTAGTGGCAGTTCGTGGAAAAATAGCTTACAGCGATGGCTCGCTCATTACAGCAGATCAGCTTCTTGTTAAGTTCATTCCTCAAGGAATCCGGGCTATAGGCAAGCACGCCTCGCGTTCATCGGAAACGTATGCCAAGGTGACCGATGGTACATTTACCGGGCTAACAACGTGGAAATATGCCGATGGCGTTATGGTTGGCCATCACAAAGTGGTCGTCATGTCACTTCGAGTTGGCAGCAGGGGAGTGGGAGAACCGACAACTGCCGTGCCATTCCACTATCAGGATGCTACCTCAACGCCGCTCGAAGTAGAAGTAACCTCTGGCGGCGACAATGACTTTATGTTGATGATTGAAAGGGACTCCTAAAATGCAATATTTTTACAAGAACACTGCAAGGCGTACAGGTTTCACGCTCGTAGAATTATTGGTAGTGATCGCCATTATTGGCATACTCGTAGCATTGTTGTTGCCCGCGATCCAAGCCGCACGCGAAACGGCTCGACGGACTCAGTGTCAGAACAACATGAAACAGTTGGGATTGGCCTTGCAGAACTATCACTCGCAGAACAAAGAATTTCCCCCTAGCGCAACATTTGACGTAAAAGATGTCCGTGCCCCGGAACATGAGCGTGAGCATTTTCAAAACTGGGTGATTATGATTCTACCATTCTTCGAGCAACAAACGCTCCATGATTCATTTGACCTGAAGCTGCCGATTTCTGATCCGGTAAACCGTGCTGCTCGAGGCACCCCAATCGAGGCTATGATTTGCCCTTCCGACACAGGACACGAAACCCTTTTCGATGGTAGCCACCGCGGAGAGGGTGATAACTGGGCACGTGGCAACTACGGTGCGAATGGATCGCTGGGGGCTTATTCCACTGACTGGCCCGGAAGATCTGGCGCGGGCCCCGATGCCGAGTTTTGGCTCAGTTCACTGACTGGTGGGGTTATGGGAGCGAATGCTTCCCGGGGAATCTCCCAAATAACCGATGGAACCTCCACTACCATCTTGATTGCAGAATTACGAGTTGGTTTGGTAGATGTCGACCGCCGTGGCACCTGGGCACTGAGCGGACCTGGAGCGAGTAGTCTTTGGATGCACGGCTCCGACGACGCGCTCGCTCCCAACGCTTGCACCATGAACTCCGACAATATTCGTGGATGCCAAGATGTAGCTCGAGCAGTTTCTGGAAGGGTGAACACACTGTTGGCCGAATGTATGACCTGTTGTGTAGGTTGTAACACCGACACTCAAGCCGCTCCGCGTGGTGTACATTCTGGTGGCGTTTTCGTGGGTATGGCAGACGGCAGTGTCCGCTTCATTCTGAACACAATCGATACAGCCAGTCCGTGGCAGATTCAGAAGCCAAGCGATCTGGCTACTTGGCAGCGACTGAATGTCGCGAATGACGGCCAACTCCCCGACCAGAGTCTATACTAATCATCTTCTGGCAAATCTCAAATGCCCAGTATTGCAACAGTATAGTGGACAGGAATTCTATACGTTACGCCCTTGAAACCAAGGTTGGCCCCTACGGGAAGTTACCACCACCTGATCCGAAGTCGTGTCGGTGAAAGAACCTTTGTTGGACGCGTTGTTTGAGTACCGGGCCAGGGGGCCGTCAAGCCCGTCCAACAGGACATGAAGCACAAGCAATCCGAATGCTACCGGCTTAGATGACCAGATAAAGACTGGGCAAAAACCCAACCCGGTTGCAAGCGATAGCAATGTCAGATGATTGGGAGAAATTCCGGCTCGGGCCATGACAACCAGAAAGGGAGTCAACAGTCGGCCTCTCAGTGCTTGAGACCAATGCATGAATTCGCCATCTCCCTCCGAGTAACAGGTGACCTTGGGGACGGATTTGGAGTCAGATTCTGAATCGGATTTAGGATCAATCTCAGACTCGAATTCAGGTTCGGAGAACATTCTATTCTCTTGAGTGACCGATCTTCAGGTGATGTAATTATTCCATGGATCGGAATTGGAACGGAATAGGATTGAATTCCATGCATTAATGGCCGAACCGGTGTTGTGAAATTTTATCCCTTTGCATTCATATTTGTCGAAGGGAAGATGAGTGTGTCCAAAGTAACATTCCCGCGTCCGGTCACGCCAACTCGCATGGGTGTCATCCAGATAATGCAACACTATTGGTTCATTATTCGTTTCCGCTGGTCTATTTACCCGGGATTTCCCATTTGGGATTGCCTGGAACCACTCCAGGCTCGTATGTCGTCCAGTGTAACAGAATGCGCTCCCCGCCCGTGTCTAGCGCATCGTAAATTTTCTCATTCATTGACTATCGGCCCCATTTTCTGGGCTCCCATCACTCCAATCGTAGCCTATCACCGATATCCAACACCGCTGGATCCGCAGCTTGGGCGGAATCGCAGGTCATCGCTAGCAGCAAAAAGGTGCACCAATGAAAACGTGATAACCGCATGCGAAACTCCATGATTGATTTCGTTGATAGTGTCTAGGAACAGTGGCAGCATCATCAGATCATGTCTGCTGTCAGCCAGCCACCAGTTTCTATCCCTGTTAGGTGTGCAGTAAAGCCAATGGGGTCACTCGGCTGGCAAATCGAAATCGACTTTGTTGCCGCTAGTTGATGTAACCTCTTGAGTTAGCGGTGAGTTGGATCCGGCATAAACCGGTGGGCTGATGGGGATTTCTTCTTCGACCATTGCCATTTCAAATCCATTGTATTGACGCACTTGTTTTCCCGTCTTTTGTTTCGCAATAATTTCGATCCGGTAGTTTCCCAAGGGCACACCACCCCGGCCTTCAATGCGGTATTCGCCATTGACAATCAGTGCCACGTTGACAGAACCACGAGTGCCTTCGACCGGCATGAAACGGACCTCACCGGTATCGGGAATATCGTTTCCTACCGTTACCCTTCCGTAGACAATCCGTGGGCCATCCGTGGAACCACATCCGGCCAGAAAAAGGAAGCTGAAAATTATCAAGAGACACAGTACGTTTCGCATTTGCAATTCCATTTACTAGTGCTTTGTTAAACTAATCTTTTTGGATTGACGCTGGTAAAAGCTTTTACCTTGTAAGTACTTGTTATTGCTACGACAACCCCTAAAAGTCAGACTTGACCATACATTAGTAACCTTCAATCGTTTCGCCGCCTTCGCGGGTGGTCAACGCGACGAGTGTCTCTTGATCGATATTTTCTGAAATGAATTCGACATGCCCGTCAGCGAACAGAAAATGGGCGCCGCCCGGATGACGGCTACGAATGGGAGCATGTAAGTGACCGAGATTGGAGTTGATGCCGTAGGCCGACGTTACTCGGTTTTCCGATGCCCAAAGCTTCCCCCAGTTTTGCGACGAGTTTGGAGCGTATGGATCGTTCTGGTCCAAATCGCATTCGGCAACCAAAAATGTCGTGCTGGTGCCATCAGTAACATGGCGAATTGCTATCTCTGATTTCAAGAACATTATTCCCGAGCCATCCAGATCACGGGCATAAAAGGCTTCATCGTTATTACGGTGCGTCGCCACGGCGGAATAATTTGTTTCCGCTGAATGTTCAACTCCCGATAGTGCGCCACAGCATTTGATCAGAAGAGGCTGCGGAGCGCTAGGACAAATGTACATGTCCACAAACGTCTTCATTGCCAGGTTATTTAATGTTCGACCCCCGTCCGGCAAACGCCTGTCCGGAAGGTTGTAGGGAATGTTAAAATCAATTTGCTTGTGCAGATTGCTAACCTCCAAAAACGGTAAGATGCGAGCCGACCAACTCCAACCGGTACCGCCTAATAGCGTTCCCGCGGGAAAATGGCCTTCCGTGTCATGAAAGTTAATCAGCCCCAGTCCGATTTGTTTCTCATTGTTGATACACTGGGTTCGCCTGGCTGCCTCGCGAGCTGCCTGCACTGCGGGTAATAGCAGGGCCACCAATATTCCGATAATGGCAATGACGACCAATAATTCGACGAGGGTGAAACCGTCTTGTTTTCGATGGAACATGAATTTCTCCTTTAGGGCCGGCGCATCATTAACTGTCGCTTAGTCTTTGTTAGCAAACAGAACCTCTGGTTCATAGTGCAAACCAAGGCACTCACTGCAGCATAGCCGCTTACGCCGAAAGCGATTAACTTCAAAGTCCAGGGTTGCTCAGACACCACGGTGCAGCCGTTGTCGGCGGCGCATCCAGGGTAACATGTGATCACGAATGATTACACTGAAAGCGTTATATAAAATGGGAGTTCAGTTGGATCGATCAATCGACCTTTCCATCAGCCCGGTTGCCATGGTTACGATGTATTTCCAAATCAATGTCATATGTCAACGACTCAATGTGTCCATCGCAGAAGGCCATATGCCAAGTGCTTGGATGAGCACTACCGAAAATGTTTGCCAGGCTTAGACCAGCACGATCTTGTCTGGGGGCTGTAAAAGTGGATCGGAAATTGTCGTTATTCGCCCCCGTGCACCAAGTTTCATTATCACCCCTATCAAGACCTGTCTCATAGTTGTCGGGATTCAAGTAGTGTTCGCCGCAGAGATATGTATTGCTTGTGCCATCAGAAATGTGAGGAATGCCTACTTCACTCCGCTGTAAAATTACCCCCGTCATTTGGTTGTCTTCGCCTCGGAGTGTGCCCAATGTGTCTGTCGACATCCATCGATAACGGTTGCCTGAACCAACTTCCAAGCTGGGTGGGCCACCGAAGTCAAACACGCTCAGATCGCCTGCATTTGCCGCATAGTCACCTCGTCCCACTAAGTCGTTACCTGAGGGATCTTGCCCTTGGTTAATTCCATAGCAACATACCATTGGATAGATAAGCCCAGGTCGTCGTGACGGGCAAGAAATAATATCAATAGGGTCCTTCAGCATCAACCTCGCCCCCTCAAGCTGTTTGGGTGTGATTACATCAGGCTGCCCATCCGAAGGTAAGTCATGGCGGGCTGATTGTTCAATAAAAGGCAAGACATTGTATATCCAGCCTCCTGTTTGTTCCGCGCCAAATCCTCTATCCGGATCACCAACCCAGTCATTCCCCCAGCCACCGGTCGGAAAATGTTTGATAGTACTCTCATGATTCAAGCAGCCAAGAGCTAACTGTTTGAGATTGTTTTTGCACGAGGCACGTCGAGAAGCCTCGCGGGCTGCTTGGATGGCAGGTAATAGGAGAGCTACCAAGATGCCAATGATAGCAATCACCACTAACAACTCAACGAGTGTAAAAGCTCGCTGCTGAATTTTAGGTTGGCTGAGCATATCGAATGGTACTAAATTAGTCTCCTAATCGAGATTTAAGAATACACAAGCATTTGCGGCTGTAGCGAATTTGCGGCCTGTATTTCAGCTTCTTTTTCCAGGTATTCCTCTACGAATTCAGATAAAAAAACACTTGTTTCCAAACTGTTTTGACGTCCTTTTTGCCGGAGTTTTCTTCGCAGGAGCGATTTTCGACCGCTCTCAAGATTTGGCGAAAAATCTGGCACGTACTGCATCTACCGGGATTTCCCATTTGGGATTGCCTGGAACCACTCCAGGCTCGTATGTCGTCCAGTGTAACAGAATGCGCTCCCCGCCCGTGTGTAGCGCATCAGAATTTTCTCCATTGTTTTACTACCGGTCCCAATTCCTGGGCTCCCACCACCCTAACACAAGATTTTCAAGCTTTTTGGCTGGGTTGCATGCCTGTTGTGCGCAGACCTTTCCTCTTGCAGCCACTTTTTTGGCCTCCTTCGTGCTGGTACGTCTCAGCCTCCATGGATGGCTGGTGGCGGCAGCGCGAGTTGTTCAATGCGGTCGAGGATTGCGGCGAACAACTTTCGAGTGATCGCCACCTCGGCAAGCTGGAACGTCACGTATTTCGCGTGCCGCGTTACCTTCGCACCAATTTTGACGAGTTTCTCTCGTAGGGTTGTCAGCGATCAGTGCTTCACCTCATAGGGCAGTGCTAGCCGCCGCAGGAAGTTGGTCAGATTGTAAGCCAAGGCAAAGAGTTGCAGCCGCGTCTGGTTGTCCTTAAACGTACAGCAAGAGAGCTTCGTCCATTTCACCGCGTTCTTTCCTTCTTTGATCCACTGCTCGGCCGTGCCGCGACCGTTGTAAAACTTGACCACGTTCTTTGAGTGCTTGTTCAAGTTGGTCACGATGAAGCCGACACGCGGGAACAGTTCGCCTGCGTGCCATTCCACCTTGGCGACTACGCGGCGTGAATGCTGCCAAGATTTCGCCTGGTATTGAAAGCTATGATAAGACACCTTGGGCTTGTGGGAAGGACGACCGATGGGTCGGGTGAGAAGATGCTCGATTTCCCGTTCCAGAACAGCGTTGG
>JBDOMT010000510.1:0-6614 GCA_039831705.1 Pirellulales bacterium
AGAAACAGGAACAGAAGCAGAAGCAAAAACAGAAGCAGAAACATAAACAGAAACAGAAACATAAACATAAACAGAAACAGAAACAGAAACAGAAACAGAAACAGCCATAGACACAAAAACAGAAAAATGAAGCAGAAGCAGAAATCGAAGCAGAAACGCCGTAGTTTCACATCGGGTGAACGGGGCACATGGATCGTGCCCCCACCTGCTTGTGAAGGGATGATTTTAACTTATCTGACCTCTGCCCCCAGACATCTGCCCCCTCAATCCTCCCATGTTCCCAACTTGGCGCTTGAAAATTCGTGATGCTCGCCGAGCCATGGCAGCAGGACGGTGGGATGAAGCTGCCCAACTGCTGCAGCAATCGTCGCTGCAAGAATTTTGGCCGGCCAAGAAACTGGCCAGCCAACTGGCAGACCAATTACTTCAGCGCGCTGGCAACCATATTGCAGAAGGTAATAGCCAGGCTGGATGGCATGACTTACAACAGGCCACCCAATTGGGCGGTAGTGATGAGACCATTGACGCCTTGCGAGATGCCCACTTCCAACATGGGATGGCCATGGTGCGACGCTGCTTGCGGCAGGGTGAGCCACTATTGGCGTTGGAAGAATTGGATCGATTAGATAAGCGTCAGCTCAACCGCTTGATAAGTCGGTCTTACCGACTTATCGCACGCTTGTTGCAACGGGCTAAGAGACAAGTGTCCAGAGGGCATTTGCAGGACGCAGCCAATGCTATGCACCGTGCACAACAGTTGGTTTCCAATGATGAATCGTTGCGAACGGCTCTTGTGGCTAAAGAAAAATCGGTACGAGCCTGGGCCAGGCAATTGCAATCATTAGAAATCCAGTTGCACCAGGAGTTGGGCCAGGAAGATTGGACTAAAGTGCTTGTTACGGCCGAAGCCATGTTAGAATTGGCTTCCGACCATGGGGCTGCACGGCAGGCTCGGCAGCGAGCCTGGCAAGCAGTGTCCGTGACCACAACCTTGTCGTACCATCCTCGGGTTTTTTCGACTCGGGAAACGGATTGTTCTGAGCATCGGTTTACCTATGCCAGACAAGGTTCTACCAACATGCGTTCTGGGAAAGTCGCCATGGCAGATGCCAGCATGAACCAACAGCAGTCGGGCAGTCGTCTGGTGGCGTGGATCGATACGGTGGGCGGCTACTTGCTCTGTTTGGGTGACGAAATCAGTTTGGGACAAAGGTCGCCACAAGGAGCGGCTGATATTCCTTTTTTGGCCGATTTATCACGCCGCCATGCGCTGATTCGCCGCGATGGGGAATCGTATGTCATCATTCCCACCCACTCCGTGCGAGTTGATGGGGTAAAGTTGACAGGACCTGTGGTGTTGAGAGATCAAGCACTGTTGCAGTTAGGGGATATGGTGCGATTGCGTTTTCGATGTCCTCATACACTCAGTGCAACAGCCCTGTTGACACCTGAGTCCCACCACCGAATCGACCCGGCCGTTGATGCAATCGTACTGATGTCAGATAGTTGTATTTTGGGCCCGCAGGAGAATAGTCATATCCGCTGTCGACACTGGCCCGGCGACTTGGTTTTGGTACGGCGCGGTGATCAAGTTAGGGCTCATACGGAGATGCCACTGGATGTCAATGGTCAACCCTATAACCCTCATTCCTGCACGATAGGCATCGGTCGGCTGGGAAATGATGTCGTCGGACTGAGTATTGAGGAATTGAAGTAAAGGGGAGAGCGGAAAGCAGGGGATTTAGGGAGAATATTTAGTTAATGACGGTGCTCTGTGTTTGGCTTTCCATCGTTTCCGTTACAATAGAATTTAGGTTTTTCCAACTGTATTAACCATCATGAAAACGCTCATACCTATGAACGTGTCCACGCCTGAATCTGATTCGGCCGATCGGCCAGAACCGACGCAGCGTTTTACTTACGCCAGCGGTTCACGGCCGTTGGATGGGTACACTATCAAGCGGGGTGTTGGTCGTGGTGGATTTGGGGAAGTGTACTTCGCACTTAGTGACGCAGGCAAAGAGGTTGCGCTCAAATTGATCCGTCGAAATTTGGATGTTGAGCTACGCGGTGTAACCCATTGCCTGAACTTAAAACACCCCAATCTGGTATCTCTATACGATATTCGCAACGATGTGCATGATGACCGCTGGGTGGTCATGGAATTTGTTTCAGGCCAGTCGCTAGACCAAGTGATCGCCCAGTACCCAGATGGCATGCCGATCGATTTGGTGTTGCATTGGTTCCATGGGATCTCGGCGGGGGTCGGCTATTTGCATGATCACGGTATCGTACATCGAGATATGAAACCGGCCAACCTGTTCATGGATCAGTGGGCCGGACTGAGTAGGGCCGGACTGGGTAACGCCGGATTGGGGACAGGTGATGAAGGAGAAGGTGTAGCAAGAGGAGGGACAGTCAAGATCGGTGACTATGGCCTTTCCAAATTCATCTCCTGCAGTCGTCGCAGTGGACAAACCGAAAGCGTAGGCACGGTCCATTACATGGCCCCCGAAATTGCCAATGGCCGCTATGGCCGCGAGATTGATATCTACGCCTTGGGGATTATTCTCTACGAAATGCTTACCGGACATGTGCCATTTGAAGGCGAGAGTGTGGGTGAAGTGCTCATGAAGCATCTCACCGCGGAGCCCGATTTGAGTCCTTTGGCCGAACCCTATAAGACCATCGTACGGCGAGCAATGGCCAAGGATCCGGACCAGCGGATTAGCAACGTTGCGGAAATTCGCCAGTTGCTGCCAGCCGCACCTCAGATGCCTCCGATTACGGCTGGGCCTTCTCTCTCACCATGGCCTTCTCTCTCAGCAGGCCATGCCCCCGACAAGGATCGATTCAGCAACGATCAAGCGAATGGGACCAAAGGATTGCATTCACCGCCGATGACGGATGAAGAGCCCATTTTGGCCAATTTGCGAACGCTTTGGAGGCAAGCGGAAGAACGTTATCACAATAATACCACGCATCCGTTTTTCAAGGTGGGGCTCACCTTGCTACTGCTTTCCGGGCTGGTGTTCTCGGCAGAGATATGGTTGCCCATGCTTATGACGGCAGCCTTCCTGTACTTGATGTATCGAGCAGTGCGTGCCGTGATTGTGCAGCCTACAAATGCGACAGCTCAACCACCTGCTACCCGACATTGTCCGAATGTTGGGGGGCCGGTTGCTGCTGATAAGAGAGAAGTGCAACCTGCCAAAGCCAGTGACGATGCTAAGCCCGTGGAGGTTCCGAGAAAAAATAGCCGACCATGGAAACGTCGCCGACATGTCTGGCGAAAGCAAATGGCCAAACAGATAGCTGCTAAGCCATTTCTCGAGAGGCTCACGGAATTGTGTGGTTCCATGCTCACCGCTGCTGTGATTGCCAGTGTGCTGGCGATATTTACCGGCTATCTCATTCAACCACCTCTCAATTTGACGATGACGCTGTGGATTACTTTAGTCGTTACGCTGGGCAGTTGGGCCGTTTTGATACCCGCAAAGCTGACCGAGGGCAGGCTTGAGGATCAAGCTCCAAGACGTTTTGCGCAGCTAGTTTTGGGGGCCTTGGTTGGCGTTGCAGCTTGGGGACTGGCTGACTTGCTTCTACTGACGGTCCCACTGTCCGATCAAGCTGGAGTGGGCCTCGGTGATGCGATCTTCAATGATTTGCTTGGTTTGAAAGAGCATCAATTGTTGGGGAATGTGGGATCTGCCAGTGATGCGAGGATGAACCTTCCCGTTTATGCGGGCTATTTCGGGCTGCTGTTTGTGATCTTGGCATGGTGGCGACAGGCGGAGTTTCTACGCAGTGTTCGAGTGAATCTCTGGTCAGTGTTCTGGTGTGCGGCAGTCGCTTGGGGACTGCATTTTTTGTGGTGGTTTCCTCAACCATTGGGCTGGCTGCTGGCGGCCTCGATTGCATTCACCATACAGCTTTCCAGCCCTTGGCTGCCAGCGAGTCGTCGGCAGGAATTGATGAATCAGGATTACGTTTGATAGGAGGGAATGACAATGGTGATGATTTCCTGGTTTCGGATCATCGTATTTTTGCTAACGATTGCAGTTATGTGGCGACTGCTAGGTTGGTGCTTCCAGAGTGGAGGATGCAAACGGACAGCTACGGTTTGGAATTTTTTCGGCCGGATTGGGTTGGTCTTGGGAGCACTCATGATCGTGGGCATGTTGCTGACGGGACTGGCTCTGGTTTCACGACACATTGCATTTGAGAAAGAACTAGATCTTAAGGTAAAACAAGCGGCTACCGCCGTACGGGTCATGGTCGGTCCCAAGACGCCCTCTCCTCCTGACGCTCCAGCTTCAATCGACAAGCTCTGGGACCGTATTAATCGACCACGGATTCCCGTTCCGTCGAAGCAAATTGCTCTAGTCGTAGCTGAGAAAAAGGCTGCAGTCGACATCTCCGAGGCGGTCATAGAAGATTCTACGGAGCCAGTCGATCCGGATGCCCTGGCAGAAACTTCAGCAGAGAAATCTCGAGAGCTGCCCGATTGGGTAATCCATCCACCCAAGCGGGTCGGCAATACGTACCGGCGCGTAGTCAAATCGGGACCATTTAAAACTGTGGACGAGTGTCATGATGAGCTCGAAGACAAACTTCGCCAGGCGGTTTTTCATCGGATGGCGGCAGAAGTGGCAGACGGGCCATTCCACCCAGATTTTACTTTATCGACCTTTGAGGCCATGGGAATCGGGACGGATTATATTTACGCCGAGATTTGTACCGACGAATACGTGGAAAATTTGGAAGCGTCGTTCGGCCCTATGGTGCAGGTGCACTTGAAACTCGAGTTCAATCCGTCGATTGAACAACAACTGCACAACATGTGGCGACAGTATCAGGCCGGGCAGCGACTGGGAACCGTAGCATTCCTGGCCTCGCTAGGCCTGTTGTTGTTGGGATTGACTTATGGATTGTTGAAGCTCGATACTTGGACTCGCGGCTACTACAGCAAGCGCTTGCTCTTAGGAGTTCCAGCGGTGATAATTGGCTTGTTCATGCTGTTGATGGTGTTATAAGAGTTGAGAGGCCCGTATTCCGCAATCCGTGTTCCACAATCTGCAATCCAAATTTCCTAGTGCCTTCTCCCAATCCCGATACATTACTGGTCGATGCGATTCGTCGTGGTCAGGCAGATGCCTGGAATGATCTGATAGCGCAATACGAAGGTCGTCTGTTGGCATTTGTCCAAAGTCGTCTGTCGTATGGTGGCGCCCATGGCAGGGGAGGGGGGAGGGCGGCAAGTGAGGATGTTGTGCAGGAAACTTTTATTGGCTTTTTGACCAGCCTGCCCAACTACGATACGCGCAGGCCGTTGGAAAGCTGGTTGTTTGCCATCGCCGCACATAAGTTGACAGATCACCTGCGTCGGGAAGGCTGTCGGCCAGCTATCCGACTTTCCACTGGCGAAGGCAGCAGTGGGCAATGGAATTTGCCAGGTCGATTGCGTGGTGCCAGTAGCATTGCCCGGAGTGAAGAACGGTGGGGTCTAGAAGAAGCCGCTTTGGCAGCAGCCTTGAAAGAACAAATTGGAAAGTGGCAGCGTAAGGAGGATTGGACCAAATTGAAATGCATGGAGTTGTTGTTCGTTCAAGGTGCGGCCAACAAGAGGGTTGCGGAGCAGCTAGATATGAGTGAACAGCAAGTGGCCAATTATAAATTCGATTTCCTAGAACGCCTACGTAAACAAATTAAAGGGCAGCAACTGAGTGAAGACGTGTTTCCGGAGCTGTACTGAATCTGGCCAAGCCTTACGAGTCTGGCCAAGCCTTACTTTGTGGATGTTAAATGCAGGTATCACTAACTGAGTAACCGTTCAGGAGGCCACCTGCCACAAAGATAAGTTTGGCAAGAGATTGGTGTCTGGCCAAGCCATTCCTAAATCCCCCAGTAATCCACCCGCTTTGCTGGTGAGAATTCTCAAGGCTCCGCCGTTCCCGGAGTATCTGATGTTTTCTCAAATACTAGCGACTAACAACTAGCACCTCATAACTAACCCATGAACGAATTCTACGATGCCCAGTTGGAAGCCTATCTGGACGAAGGGCTTACTCTAGAGCAGACCGCACAAATAGAAGCCAGCCTGCGGGCTGGAGATGCGCATGCGGAGCAATTGGGAGAGCGCCTCCAGAGCCTGGTGGGGCAGCGTGATGCGGGGGTTCATTCGTTGGGGGCAGTTTGGCGTCAGCACCGTCTGAGCTGTCCTACGCGTCAGCAGTTGGGAAGCTTTCTGTTGGGTACTCTCGAACCATCACACGCCGAGTATGTGGAATTTCATATTAGTGTGACTGGTTGCCGGCCTTGTGAAGCAAGCCTATCCGATCTGCGGGAACAGCAAGCAGCGACCCAAGGGGCAGAAATAGCCTCGCGCCGACAGAAATATTTTCAGTCAAGTGCAGGGTATTTGGAAGAGATATGAGGCCCGAGGCGCGAGTTATTGAACGCAGCGTAACTCGCAACGGTTTTGTCGAACAATTGCCTGGTACAGGTTTATTGTTTCCTACGGGGATCTAAAAACCCTCGTCTTCAGGCGATCACTTCAGTAGAACTAGGCTACGGAAGCGTACTTCGATACCGTGCAAAGCGGGCATAATAGC
>JBDOMT010000039.1:0-6605 GCA_039831705.1 Pirellulales bacterium
ATTCTACTACGAGTCCGAATAGCACTGTGTCTGCTGCGTTAAACGATAATTTTGGTGTGCTCAAGTATAGATAATACGTTCCGCACCCAAATCACCGTTTGCCTTGCAGCCACAGCACTCTTCGGCCTCACGCGACGAAGTTGATGAAATATCCAGGTTTGCGTTGCCGAATAACTATCATCTGTACCAATAGTGCAAACGACTATGAACCAGCCGTTACGTCTCATTCTGGCAATCCACAATCATCAGCCCATCGGTAATTTTGATGGGGTTTTTGAGCAGGCGTATCAAGATAGCTACCGCCCCTTCCTCGAGGTATTTGAGCGCTTTAAAAAGTTGCGAATTGCTTTGCATACCAGCGGCTCGTTGATGGAATGGCTGGATGCGAACCATCCCGAGTATGTCGATCGGCTGGCCGGTTTGGTAGCCTCGGGAAGGATAGAAATCCTGGGAGGACCGTTCTATGAGCCTATTCTTACCATGATCCCGTCCCGTGACCGGGTGGGACAGATTGCTAGCTACACGCAGTGGCTCGAAGATCGTTTAGGGGCAACCATTCGTGGCATGTGGGTGCCTGAGCGAGTTTGGGAGCAAGGGCTTACCAGTGATTTGGTTCGTGCGGGCATTGAATATACGATTCTCGATGATTACCACTTTAAAAACGCGGGTCTTACCGATGCCCAGTTGGCCGGTTACTACGTGACCGAAGACGATGCCAATGTGCTCAAGGTGTTGCCTGGCAGTGAACGGTTGCGTTACCTGGTGCCATTTCAGTCGCCTAAGGCCACCATCGACTATCTTTACGAATTGGCTCAGCGTCACCCGGGTGGTGTCATCGTATTTGGTGACGATGGAGAAAAATTTGGTACCTGGCCTGGTACCAAATCGTATGTCTACGACCAGGGTTGGTTGGCACAGTTTTTCGAAGTCTTAGAAGCTAGCAGCGAATGGCTCCGTGTGACCACGCCGGCCGAAGCGGTTGAAAATGTACCCCCACAGGGCAAAGTGTATGTCCCCGAAGGCAGCTATCGGGAGATGACCGAATGGTCGATGCCCTCAGCAAAGATCAATCAGTTCGAGAATGTGCAGCACCAGCTTCAAGAAAAGGGTTTGTGGGAGTCGACGGCCGAATTTATCCGTGGCGGTTTCTGGCGTAATTACAAGGTAAAATATCCTGAAACCGATTACATGTACGCACGTATGCAAATGGTCAGTCGCCGGTTGCACGAGATGTCTCAACAGGTTCTTTCTCAGGCAGACGATTCGAATCAGCGTGACTTGAGTCTTCTCGATGAGGCTCGTCAGGAGCTCTATCGGGGCCAATGCAATTGCAGTTATTGGCATGGGGCGTTTGGTGGCGTTTACTTGCCACACTTGCGTAATGCCATCTATCAACACCTCATTGCAGCGGATAATCTACTCGACCAGTACGCGCGGCGAGGTTGGCAGTCGGGAGAGGAGTCATGGGTAGAACTGGAAGCGGACGATTACAACTTAGATGGCCGCAAGGAAGTAAAATTAACCAACAATCGCTTACTGGTATTAGTATCTCCGATTATTGGCGGGCAAATTTATGAGTTGGACGTGAAGAGTATTTGCCACAATCTGTTGGCCACCTTGGCTCGTCGTCCCGAAGCCTATCATCGTAAAGTGTTGGAGGGGCCTGCCAAGGATGGAGCGGACGTGGCAAGCATCCATGATCAGGTGATTTTCAAACAGGAAGGTTTGGATGAGCGGTTAGACTACGATGCCTGGAGCCGTCATTGCCTGGTCGACCATTTTGTACCGCAGGAGTCAACACTTGAGCAAATTGCCGCCGGTCGGGCCTCGGAATTGGGGGATTTTGTCCATGGGTCCTATGAGGCCAAGTTGCGCCGGAGTGATGATCGTGTGCAGTTGCAACTCTCGCGACAAGGTCTGGTGGCGGATCGACCCCTGCGTTTGACCAAAGGGATTACGCTGAGTGCCTCGGCCAAGGGCGCTGCAAATATTACCTTGGAGATTGCCTACCTGCTGGAAGATATTCCGACGGACATCACCTTGCATTTTTCTCCAGAGTTGAATTTTGCCGGATTGCCCGGAGGCGCCAAAGATCGCTATTTCCAAGACGCTAGCGGGCAATCGTTGGGTCACCTGGGCAACCAGCTCGACTTGCAAGAAACGAGTGAACTGTGTTTGCTGGACGAGTGGTTGGGCATTGAGGTCGGTATCCAATTGGATCAGCCTTCAGGAATCTGGAGTTATCCGGTCGAAACGGTCAGTCAGTCGGAGGGCGGTTTCGAATTGGTCCACCAGTCGGTGGTGGTTCAGCCCCATTGGACGGTCGTGCCCGATGCCCGAGGGCGATGGAGCGTTACCATGCAGCTGGTGATCGACACGCAGCAGGCGGAAGCGAGAATGGGCTTGTCAACGAGTGTTGCGATCGTGTGAGGCGTTGTTAAATCCGGCACAATGCTAGCCAATCGATTTCAGCCGCAAATGTCGCGATTCCAAAGTTGACCGTGGCGATGATGGGAGTTTTGCACCAGCGGGCAATTTCTGTCTGGTTACTGGCGCAACTGGTGTCGTCTGGTCGTGGTGTAACCTGATTTAACACGATGCCAGCCAGCGACAGTTGTGGTAACAGCGTACGAGCGGCAAGGATCGTTTGGCGGGCTCCGTTGATGGCTCCCAATTCGTTGGCAACCACAACCAGCAGAGGCAAATCCAGATCGGCAGCTAGACTGGCATTATCGTCTTCATCACTGAGTGGGGAGAGCAGGCCACCTGCGCCTTCTACGAGTACCACCTCGCTGCTACGTCGCCAAGGTTCAATTCCTTGACGCAGCAGGTGTGAGTTGACTTGGCGATTTTCTTCTGCCGCTGCCCGAGGAGGTGCCAAAGGGGCGACAAATTGCTGCGGGCAGACCTGCGCCAAGGTCCCAGGTCGGCCTGCTGCCTGCCATAATTGGGTAGCATCCGTGCAGGTGAGTTGGCCATCCTGGCCAACCTGACAACCGCTGGCTACCGGTTTGTAAACCCCCACATTGCTCCCGTGGGTGAACAGAGCCCGAGCAATCATTGCAGCCACGTGCGTCTTGCCGACTTCCGTACCCGTGCCAGTGATGAACAGACCGTGCATGGGAGTAGTTATCCAGGTAGAACGTTTTTTAGTTTCGATAAAGTGGGTTAAATACTGAACGAAGGCGGAAAGCTGAAAGCGGAAAAATCAAGGGCAACCTGTCATTGGCCGCTTTGGTCTCCATGCTTCACAACACCAAAAATTCCTCGACTGCTTCGCGCATCACTGCCCGGTCGGCATCGGCGGCAGTCCAGGTTTCAAAGGCCAGTGCCGTGCGTTCGATGTAGAGTGTTAGCCCATCGATGGTACGGCAATCACGCTGGGCCACTTCACGCATCAACCAGGTGCCGGGTGGATTGTAAACGACATCTGCTACCACGGCACTGGAGGACAATCGGGACAACTGTACGGGCAATCGTTCGTCTGGATTGTGGCGTCCTATCGGGGTGGCATTGACTAAGAGTTGACAGTCTTCTGAGACCACAAACGGTCCATCCAGAGACTCGATTTGGCAGGCTGACAGGGGAGTCTGTTCCAGTAACTGGGCCGCAAGCTTGCCAACGGTTTCAGGTTGACGACAAGCAAATGTCAGCTCACCTGCTCCTGCCAGTGCCAGTTCCGAGGCGATGGAGCGAGCCAGGCGGCCGGCTCCCACAATGGTCACTCTCGCATCGACGATGGGCATGACCGGCTTGAGAAGCTGGCGAAACGCCACTCCTTCGGTATTGGTTCCATGGAGGCGACCGCCTACCTGGGCAATGCAATTGACCTGCCCGCTGAGTTGGGCGGACTTGGACATCTCTTCTAAATAGGGGAGTACGGTAGCCCGATGTGGGGGAGCCAGTAGGATACCACGAAAGCCAAAAATGCGCGCGCCACGCAAAGCGCCTTCAAAATCACGAGGCGATACCTCGAAGGTCAAAAATCGCCAGTCAACCCGCGCAGCCTCAAAGGCCTTTTCCAGCATATACTGGGTTGGATTACCTGCGACAGGCATCCCCATCAAGCAACAAACATCTTGTTGAGGTTGATCAGTCATTGAGAGTTGAGAGTCCAGAGTTGAGAGTTGAGAGTTAAAGGTCTGAGGGTGTTGCGAGCGGCAGTTGAGAATATATCAGAATACTAGCACGACGCGCAAACAAGTGTGTCGTGAGACTCAATCACATGCTTGCTTGCGCGTCGTGCCAGTAAGTTTTTATCGGTCGCCCGTTTTAGAGTACCATATTGACTTCTGAGTAGCCAGTTTTCAACGGAGTGAGGGACAGCATCATGCACGGATTTCGCGACCGGCCATTAACTTGGCTGTTTATCGGTGCGACGATCAGTGTCGACTTGGTGATGATTTTACCGATGCTTTTTCCCTCGGCTATGCTAGACGATGACTTTCCCAAGCTGATTATCACCATTGGAGTACCGATGCAACTGAGTCTGGTGGCCATTTGGGCCGCGACCAGTGATCGCTATCGATTAATGCGGGGAGCCGTGTTGACTGCATCCGTCTATGCGGCAATTTTAGCGGCTATGCTGTTTGCATTTACTCGACAAGAGGTGGCATTCTATTTTCTTGCACCCGTGTTAGCTATTTGGGGTGTTACGCTGGTCATGCAGTTGCTGGGATGGTTACCCGGGTGGAACTCGCGGTGTATGATTGATGGTTCTGCAGACTCTTATGTCTTGGGCCCACCCATGTCGGTCATGGAATCTCAAAAATGGGATTCTCAAAATGGGGACGAGATATCAGGAAAAATGCGCCCTTGGCGTTTCTCCGTAATCGAAATCTTTGGCTGGACTTGTGTCGTGGCCCTGTGGGCCTATGCCCTGCACCATGCCATTCTAGCACCATACAAATGGACCTGGCTTGCCCGCGCGGTGATGGTTCCTTTACTGATGGTTGTTCTACTGGGTGGCCCTGGTTCCTGGCAGTTGCGTTGCGTTTGCGTCGGCCTGGTCATTGGGATGATGTTGCTCATGCAACAAACCTATGGAGTTGTGGTGCTGTCGGTTTTCTACCTGATCCCAACCACCTATCTGGCGTTGTGGTACGCAGTGCATCGTCTCGATGGCAAGATGGATGAAGGATGATGCTTGAACTTAGTTTGACTTTTGCATTTTTCCATGCTGTCAAATTGGACGTTGCAACTGTAAGTCAACGCTATTTTGACTACACATCCCCTTAGCAACTCTTTACCAGCGAATAATCACCACGAAGGACACGAAGACAGGTGCGAACAGGAACTTTTCACAAGATGACAAGTAGTCGAGCGTTTCTTGTCTCTCAGTGTATGGCAAAGTGGTTATCCTTTTTTCCTTCGTGCTCTTCGTGTCCTTCGTGGTGTTATTGTTGTAACCAGAGGGTTTTGGTTAATCCTGGGTTTTGATTGGGGTGTCAATAATATCTTGCACTACTCTTTTTTCAGTGCTTTTCGTTGAATTGGTTTCCGAAAAGTGCAAAACCTGAACTTAGAGCCTATCCCAAATCCTCCTCCCCCGTTTACAGAGCAGGGGGTAGGGTAGGGGGTTTTGAGGTTATGGGATAGGTTCTTAGGAATTGACTGCCATGTATTCTACAATCACGCATCACGCATCATCGACCTTTCTCCATTCCGTCGCGCTTTGATCCGTACATAAGGAGCCACGAATTGGGCACGGTGACCAAAAGTGCCCTCAGCGGCTGCCGGATCTGCGTGCATGGGTTCCATCAGGTCTTCCACCACAAACCCGGCTCGGCAAATGCCTCCGATGAGTTCTTCCCAGCGATGCAAAAATTCTTGCGTGCCAGATTCACGCAGCCGACAAGGAGCGACTGCGGGCAAGGAGCCTTGGCGGTAGTAGGGCTCGGTCAGCCGATAGGCGTTTTGCTCGAGGGCAGGCGTCGAATGCAAACTGGTGGGGGTCTGCAAACTGGTGGGGGTCTTATGCTGACTGATGTAGAGGCCTTCCGGACGCAGCAGGCGGGCCACCTCTCGAAATACGGGCATCACGTCGGCAACGTAACAGGTACTCACCGGCTGAACAATTAAATCGAACTCTGACCGATGGAGCATCGGTAGATGCTCCATCGAGGCCTGGATCACGCGAATCTCTAAATTCCGTTGGGCGGCAACTGCCCGGTCCAGGGCGAGCATCTCGCCGCTGATGTCCACTACCGTCACTCGTGCCCCGGCAGCCGCATAGAGGGCGCTTTGGCGTCCCCCTCCTGCAGCCAGACAGAGCACTCGCTGGCCACGAATCGAGTCTTCCAGCCAGCCACACGCATCTACGGCCGCCAACGGATCACGAAATTCTTCCGCGCTGGCCGGCCTGGCAAGCCCTGCGCCCTGTTGCACCAACGCATCCCAGGCACGCGCATTGTGGTCGCTTGGCGATTTTTGGTGGTCCGACATAAAGGCTCTAATTTTCGGATTAGTCGCAGGCCGTTAGCCCGGATAATTCATAAATTTATTGAAAAGCGGTCTAGCGCGACGGCCCAAGTCCCGGTAAAAGTAGGGTATTGAAAACATTCCTTACTCACCAGGGCAAGGACACGTCGCATGACCGAGTGTAA
>JBDOMT010000532.1:0-8702 GCA_039831705.1 Pirellulales bacterium
CGGCTATTATGCCCGCTTTGCCCGGTATCGAAGTACGCTTCCGTAGCCTAGTTCTACTGAAGTGATCGCCTGAAGGAGAGGGTTTTTAGATCCCCGTAGGAGACAATAATGTACAACGAGAGAAAACGAAAATGACCTTAAACTTGTACCATGGTATTTTTTATGTGATGGCCTTGGTAGGCTCTGCAGCATTGTCTTTGAATTCTGTCCATGGACAGAACATCTCTGCCAGTCGGGTTGCATTCGGGTTGAGTATGCCCCTGTTTGCGACCCATGCCCCGGGTGATCCCAATCGACTTTTCATTCTCGAACAGCGCAGTGGCCCTGGAGACGATACTGGGCGCATTCAGATTTTGAACCTTACGACGGGCACTATCAATGCGTCCCCTTTTCTGTCGGTACCGGGGCTTAGCAATCAATCCGAAGAACAAGGATTGTTGGGGTTAGCATTTCATCCTGACTATCAGAACAACGGTTTTTTCTATCTTACTGAATCGCAAGTGGGCAGAACCGACATCGTTCGCTACCAGGCATCGGGTGACCCCGATCTTGCCAATCTTGGCAGTGGTACAACCATCCTGTCGTATTCCCAGCCTCACAATTGCCATAACGGCAATTGGATAGGCTTTGGCCCTGACGGAATGCTTTATCACACCAGCGGTGATGGTGGCTCGCAACACGATGGTTTTGGCAATGGACAAAACAAAAACACACTCAACGGTTCGGTAGTCCGTATCGATATCGGCGTCAATGGATTGGCTGATGATTTCCCTGACGACTCGAACCGGAATTATTCAATCCCTGCGGACAATCCTTTTGTGGGTGAAGGAGGCGACGTGCGTGAAGAACTATGGTCCATCGGCTTGCGAAATCCGTGGCGGGCCAGCTTTGATCGACAGACCGGAGATTTCTATATTGGAGATACCAGTCAAGACACGCTCGAGCTAATTAACTTCCAGCATGCGGGTGCAGACGGCGGTCAAAACTACGGTTGGCCACAACGAGAAGGTACGATCGCCACCCCAACCGGGGGTGCAGGTGGCCCCAAACCACTCGGGGCCATTGACCCAATCTACGAATATCTTCACACCAATCAATCAGGAACCATTGGTTCAGCGACCGCCCTGGGAAATAACCAGGGAAATTCTGTGACCGGCGGATATGTGTACCGAGGCCCAAGCAATGCACTGCAAGGAAACTACT
Source organism: Pirellulales bacterium (assembly GCA_039831705.1). Classification (GTDB taxonomy): domain Bacteria; phylum Planctomycetota; class Planctomycetia; order Pirellulales; family Lacipirellulaceae; genus JAJRWS01. Next base: position 1,204 of record JBDOMT010000532.1, read on the forward strand.
TCTTCGGCGACTTCGTTACTCAGCGTATCTGGTCGATAGAATTTGATGGCACTTCGGACCCACTCGCATTCGATGGGACACAAACGGGTTCGAACTTTATCGACTGGACTTCTCGAATTCATCCCGATGCGGGTAGCACTGACTTTATCTCTTCATTTGGAGAGGACTACAAGGGCAATCTCTATGTCGTCGATTATGTGGGTGGCGAAGTATTCAGACTCAATCCCAATTTTTTCGATGCTGACTTTGATTTGGACGGTGGTGTCGATGGCGAAGATCTCTCGAACTGGAATACCGCCTTTGATTCAGGAACCGGTGCCGATGCGGATGCCGACGGCGACTCGGACGGGCACGATTTTCTCATCTGGCAACAACAATTCGGCAGTCAGACACCACCTCCACCAGAGCCGGGCCCTGTGACTTGGACTTCTGGAATATCGGGGGTATGGTCTTCCGCTTCCCAATGGTCGGATGACATCGACTTTGATCCTCAAACCGCGTCGGCAACTTTTGGCGCCACCAATGGCTGGGACTCCAATAATAAGATTCTCGAGGCCGAAATCATTATTGATGGCACTGCTGGCGCTACCGATGTTCTTTTTGACTCAGACAACGTGGGCGATGACTTCAGACTCAATTCAAATGGCGCTGCTACGGGATCTCTCACGATCAGCAATGGTGCCAGGTTCGAAATTCGCTCGACAACCACTACCGACGGCAGGTGGTCACAGGTTGATGCCGAGTTAGTAAGTGTAACCGGCGCAGGATCCGAGTTCCTACGAACCCATACCAACCCTACGAAGAACGGTGGCGCATTCATATTCGGTTCGTGGAGAAGTGTTCCAGGTCAAGCCATTAAGCTTGAGGTCCTTGACCAGGCCAACCTCCGCAATGAAGGGCAAATGTGGTTTGGCGCCTACAACAGCAGCGAAATTGATCTGACCGTTACGTGGGAAATCGGCACGGGCGCCTCGATCAGTAATCATGGTGCTCTGCGTGGAGGAGTTTCGCTGGACAATACGGCTGGAGCCCAAGGTGAAATTAACTTCATTTGGAATTATGATTTGGCCGCAGGCGCCACCGATGACAGCACCTACTCCATCGATATTAGCGGCCAGGGGGGACGTGTAACCGTCGGTGAGAATGGAATACGCTACCAGATGGAGATAGTTCAGAATGTCTGGACCAGCACTTTAAAGGCGTACGAACAACTGTGGAACGACGGACGCCTGACCGCCAGCACTGCCACTCCCGGTGGGGTGTTTGGTGATTATTTTGCCGTTGTCGGCAGTTCGGGTTCTGCCGGCTACCAAGTTACGAATATTCAGGGAGCCTCCTTTTCGGCCGATGCCAATGGCGCATTTGCAGTGAGCATTCAAGGTAATTTCACCGCAGACATCAATGGCGACCTGATCGTAGACGCCGCAGATATCGATATTCTGTTTGACAACTTTGGCTCGGGCACTACCGTTTCCCAGGGGGACATCAACCAAACCGCACCGGGCGACGATTTAATTGACGCTGCGGATGTGGGCGTCATGTTCGCCGCATTGGTTGGCGATTTGAGCCCTGCTTCTCAGGGTACCATTTCACAGGGCCTGGGTACCGCTGAGTACGATCCGTCCACAGGTAACATCGTGGTTACAGTAGACAACGTAAACAACTGGTATGTCGAGAGTGCCTCATCGAGCCTAACTGGCTACACTCTGGCCGCTCTACCAGATACTAATGGGCTGAGCACCGACAACTCTCAAAGGGTTGGTGAATCGTCGCTAGATTTGTTCTCCTTCGTCAACAAAGATCTGGGCAGCATTGCCGCAGTGGGTCTGCCCCCTGGTGACTTGAAGATCTTCTGGAATGCGGGACTGGGACAGCCCGTGGAAATGCTGCCGGTAATCTACCTAGATTTATCATTGGTGGAGTTAGTTCCTGAGCCAACAGCCTTGTCATTACTTTTATTTGCCTTATTTGGTTTTTCAAACCCGACACTTCTAGCAATAAGTTTTGCAAGGAGCGTAAATTTTAACGCAGAGGCGCAGAGTACGCTGAGAACCGCAGAGAATTTATAAATGATGCATGAAAATGAGATTTCTGAAAAATTGAAGACCACCACCTGAAGACGGAGAGTTCGCCGCCAGTCGGCTAAAGCCCGACACTCACAGGGGTGGCACCGACAGTCGTTCGGAGCAGACTTTGCTTGAGAGTAAACTTATTCGAAACTATGCCTGAGTGCGCAGCACAAGAGGCCATTCACCTCAAACACCTCCTGTGCTTCGCACACCGACACTGGTCCGAATACGTATCTCTTGCCAAAAAATCGATCTGCGGACCAGTGTCGGTGCAACCCAAGAGAATCGAAACAGATCATTGTGCTTTGCCATACTGCATCATAATATCCTGAAGGTTTCGCCTAGAAGGCGAGGGTTTTTATATCCCAGAAGTGTGACAAAAAAAATTAGAGGTCCAAGAAGTTCGGGATCTGGGTTTTAACGCCCCGAATGTGACATTAAGCTATCCGCCAAAGGAGGATGCGGGTCGGGACTCTAGGTGATGTCGCAGCAACCTGTTCAACTTGTACTTCGCCCACCAGCCCAGGGCAATTCCTTCCACCTTCAGTGTTTCCAATTCCGGTAAAACTTCGACGATTGAGAGCGCCCGGCGTGAGATGGAAGTTCGGCTCAAATCAAGGGTCTGAAGTTGTTGAAACATACCCAACTGCAACACCGAGTCGTCCGAAAGTTGACAACCGGGCAACTCCAATTGCTGCAGAGTCACCAGGGCGATTGGTTCCGTGACCATGAAACGAATCACTTCATCGGCATTCGGAGAATTGGCTAGCCGCACACGAATAATGATTTCGGTGAGCTGCGCAAAGTCGCCCAACGATTTATCCAGCCCGTCATTGGTGTGAGTGGTCACATCAGCTCCATACTGCCGGAGTTGCTGCTCAACTCTCTGCACCTCAATGTAGTCGTTCATCCTGGCCGCTATCCAGTTTCGTCAGCCGCTACGAAACTCGGTATATTGCCGCCCCTTATCGAAAGCCTCCTGCAATTGACGAAACCGATCGACCGTGCCGCCATGATCTGGATGTACCTGCTTGGCCTTGGCCAGGTAGGCCCTTTTGACATCCTCTTGCGTGTAAGGAGGCAACAGGTCCAAAACCACCATAAAATCTGGCCGAGTTTCGAGCTTTTGGTTCAATGAAGATTTAGACCAGTTGACGTCTCTAAAGATTTTTCTGTCTCTCAACTCTTCAGCCCTTTGTCAAACTTATCTTTTAGGGTTTCCGCACATGTAAATATCTACACCACAAGTAATCGTTGTGGCGAAAACCCTAAAAGTATGGCTTGACCAGATACTAGCTAAACAACCGAGTGATCGCTTCTGCTTTGACCAATTCACGCGGTTGATTCAGATGATTGTAGACAATGGTGTTTGGACCGATGCCAAGTGCATGGTAGATCGTGGCCAACAGTTCTCTGGGATGCACGGGATCGGTCAAAGGGCCGGAGCCGGTCTTGTCGGATTTACCGTGAACGTAGCCACGGCGGATACCAGCACCGGCAACGACACACGTGTAGCAGTAAGGCCAGTGGTCCCGTCCATCATCACTGTTACCATTGCCCGAGGTACTAACACCCCGCTGCGGACTACGACCGAATTCGCCAACCGCGACAACCAGCGTCTCATCGAGTAAACCACGTTCGTCCAGGTCTTTGATCAAACCGGAGAGACCCGCATCCAGCATCGGAGCCGATTGGGTTTTCATACGTTTGGTCAATCCGGAGTGGACATCCCAGGAATGGTTGTCAGAATTGGCGACTTTAGGCCACACCACTTCGACCACGCGGGTACCAGCTTCGACCAACCGGCGTGCCAGCAAGCAACTTTGGCCGAAGGTATTGCGTCCATAACTATCGCGAATCGCCTTCGGTTCTCCTTGCAAATCAAATGCCTCACGGGCGCGGCCAGAGATGACAAGATTTAAGGCGCGTTCATAGTATTCGTTGAGGTTATAGTCGGCCACCGCCTTTTCGATGTCAGGCATACCGCGGTCGATTAAATCACGCAACCGAGCACGTCGTTCTAGTCGTTGGGCGTAGACATCGGGTTGCAATTTCAAGTCATCGATCTTGATCTTGTCCATCTTGTCCATGTCCATGTCGTCACTGTCCGGATAGAGCGTGTACGGATCGTACGCGCGGCCTAAAAATCCAGCAGTGCCTCCCTTGCCAACCACATTACTCTCTTGCAAAGGTCGCGGTAACATGACAAACGGCAGCATCGGCTCGGTAGCCGGCTTCAGTCGAATAATATTCGAACCAAAATTGGGGAAATCCTTTGGACTGGGCGGCTCCAACTGACCGGAAGGGCTTACCTTGTCGGTCGTGTAACCGGTCATCATTTGATAAATGGCGGCGGTGTGATTGAAAAGTCCATTCGGCGTATAACTCATCGATCGGATCATGGTGAACTTGTCGTTCACTTGAGCCAATTTGGGTAACAGTTCGGTGTAGGCAACGCCAGGCAACTTCGTGGAAATAGGCTTGAAGGCGCTCTTTACATTGTCGGGAACGTTTTCCTTGGGATCCCACAAATCGAGATGGCTGGGCCCACCTTGCAGGTAAACCATGATCACGCTTTTTGCCTTCCCCCAACCAGGCCCACCCGAAGTTACCGTATTCGCAGGCGCATCTTGGAGTTTGAACATGCCGCCCAGGCTCAACCCCAGGATGCTTGATCCGCCTACTCGCAACAGATCTCTACGCGTTACTCCTAAATTACGATCACACAAATCTTTACCAGGTTGGCCAGGAATGACGAGCATTTTTAGGTTTCCTTGAGAAAGGCTATATTGAGGGATAGTGTGAACAACTTACCTGTTAAAAAGAAAAGCAGAGCTGTTAATTAAAGCCCATGCGATGTCTTGAGCGCCTGTCAGACGCCAGTTCTCAACGTGTTTTGAACTAATTTTCACAGCTCGTTCCAACCTCTCGAGCTTGCCATCTTTGGCCAAGGGGAGACTTACGTAAGCCAGCTCCTCCTGTAAATTTTTGAGCGCTGGATCGATTGGCAATGGTTGCATACTATTGGCAATGTCTGCCTCCCGCTTCACTCGCTCTACATCCACCGTTTGAAAGTATGCAAGCAAATTTTCCTGCTGTTTCGCATTCCGCTTTTCGGCGGCAGATACTAATAGATTCACAATATTCGGGGGAATCCCTTCAAATTCCACCGGTCGTGGTGAGGTCGTGATCGATAGGCGAAATTTTCCAATCGAATGCGACTTTTCACTACGCAATTGCTTTAACTCAAATGAGAGTAGCGTTCCCTGTCGCTCACCAATCGGTTCGACCAATTCAAAAGTGGCAACGTGATTTTCGCCCATCTTTGGCGAAATAGCCCAACCGTTGCCATCGGTCGCCAGCGAACCGTCGATCGCCTCCTTCACCTCATAGCCGCCTTGACTAAAATCGGCCTTAGCGTTCTGCAATTTAACTCGAGTTGAGGTATCGGGCTTCTCGACGCTTGCTGCTGTGAGTTCCAATTCTGTGAGTACGCAATTGCCATCGCTAGCGCGGCCAGGACCATTTTTTGGCAATCGTTCGTCTGTCAACAATTCCAAACGAATGGCGGTGATCCCAATGAGGTCGGTCTTGGCTACAATCTTATAGCTTCCTACTCCATTTTTTTCGGATGCGATAATCGAAAGATCAGGCTCTTGGGCAAGCTTCGCACCAAATGTCGAAGTAAGTTCGTTTGCACGAAGAGGCATCCACACCGTTCTTAGCGGAGACTTTTCTGCCGCCCAGAGCACCAATTTATCCGGCAAAGTTTTATCGTACTCCACCAACTCGGTCTGCAACTTCGCAGTATGTTGCTGTTTTTTCTTTTTCATTTCTACCAAACGGGGCGCCAATTCTTTTTCGTAGGCAATTAGCTTGGATTTTGCTTTTTCCATAGTCTCTAAACGGTCGAGCTCTTTTTGTGCGGTGATGGGTTCTAATTCTTCTAGATACCCGGCCAGTTTTTTCACTAATGCTTCGTGTTCACCGGCAATCGATTGCAAGGTGCTGACTCCTGCCGAAATCTCCTCATTCGTTGCCGGTCGATTAAGTATTCGCAAGAAAATCTCACTTACCAAATCCGCTTCCTTCAAGTCCGAACTGGCAAGCTTGGCCAATTCATTCTCTGGATCGCTGATCGCCCCATTCAGAGTAGGCCCGCTGACCAGCGCCATGACCGGCCCCAATTGCAAACCGGACGATCGTTCGCATTCACAGGCACTTTCTCGTGCCGGTCGTCCCAGATTCTGCAGAAAGCCACTGTCTATCTTCACCCCGGAATCCACCAGTTCGGCCGCACGGGTCCCTGCTGGAACACCCGGAATCCTGGAAATCGACCCGGCCACATGATGAATGGCATCGAACAGTACCTCCGCAGGCAACCGGCGTGCAATTGCATGTGAGTAGTTGAGTTTGTCGTCCTCGTTCCACTGATTTGTTGTGATCGAAAGCTGATAGGTCCGTGACTTGCAGATCGTACGGATCAAATCTTGCATCGAAAAATGGCTCTCAACAAAGTGCTGAGTCAGCCACTGCAACAATTCGGGATTGCTGGGCGGATTGCCGGCGCGGATGTCGTCGAGCGGATCGATCAGCCCTTTGCCCAACAGGTAACCCCATATGCGATTGACATAACTGGAAGCGAAATATTGGTTATCAGGTGAAGTGATCCAGCGTGCGAGCCGCTGGCGTCGACTGGCATCTTCCGGAGCGGTATGACTGGCCAGGAATGGGAACTTGGGATTCGTCACCAGCCCGGTTCGTTCGTGCTTTACCTCCCCTTGATCTTTGTCATAGACGATTTCATAGAGAGGTTTGCCACTCTCCACCGCCGTACCAGCGATGCGTTGATCCTTGCTTTCAGGATCTTTTTTCAAGCCAACTTGAGCAAAGAAGGCCGCCGCCTGATAATACTGATCTTGGGTCCAACGCTCGAAGGGATGATCGTGACATTTATTGCAACTGAAGCGTACCGCCATGAACAATTGCGTGGTGTTCTCCATGGTCTCTTCTGGTGTTCGCAATATTTTATAATACGAAGCTGCTGGATTTTCACGATTCGAACCGGTCGCTGTCAGTAGTGTGTAAACAAACTTATCGTAGGGAGAATCCGCAGAAACTTGCTTCCGAATCCAGCCACGAAATGCTTTGGAACCTTCAACTCCCAGGAACTTGCGATTCACCAGCAACAGATCGGCCCATTTGTTGGCCCAATGCTCAACGAACGACTCGCAGCCGACGAGCCGATCGATCAGATCATCCCGTTTGACTTGTGACGAACGGCTATCCTTGAGAAACTCACGAACCTCCTGTGAATTGGGCGGCAGGCCAGTTACGTCGAGGAATACGCGACGGACGAACTCCGCATCGGTGCATAACTCAGAAGGCAGTATTTTCATCCGCTGCCATTTGTCGGCAACCAATTTATCA
>JBDOMT010000532.1:8712-27869 GCA_039831705.1 Pirellulales bacterium
TGGCAGGATCCTGCCAGACAAATCCAGTTCGATCTCCCATGACCGTCACGGTGGTCGCCGCGTAAGAACCCTGGTAGCGAGCAAGAACGGCCGATTCGCCCCGCCTGAGTGTCGTGACCAGGCCGCTGCCATTGACTTCAACAATGTCCATATCGCCACTTGCGAGAAACGTTTCCGCGCTGACGTCGCGCTGGCTACCATCTGAATAGGTTGCCACAACTCGCATCTGTTGCTGGTCACCAATGCGCTGAACGACAGGATTTTTGGGGAACACCTCAATACTCGTGACTTTTGCCACATCGGTATCAAGCGTTGCACCGGCAGAAATCCAGCGTCGGAGAATTTCATAATAGGGCTCGCCTGGTCGAGTCACCTGACCTCCGACATGAGGCACCACACCCGTGGCTTTGAGCAGTGCCAGGCTGTCTTTTGGCGAAGCGACACTCACACGGCGCGAGGCAAGGTCTTCTGTCAATGCGCGTACATCAACCAGCGGATCGTAACCACGCAAAGACAACTTAAACCCATTCTTGCCTTTTTTTGAACCGTGACAGGTTCCCGCATTACAGCCCAACTTGGAAATCACTGGCGTTACATCGCGGATAAAATCGACGTGGGCATCACTACGGATTCCTGAAATGTTAATGGGCACCATCGTCGAGTATTGGCCGGCGGTGAAGATGAGACGAGCCTGGCCATTGAGCTTAGGCCGCACCAGACCGCCTGATGTAATGGCAACCGTGTCTGCGGACAATTCGCGTCTGGCAGTTCGCGTTATGTCGATCGTAGCGCCCGAATCCAATTGAGCCGTAACGATTAGCTGCACCGTGTCAAAACGATAGTCGAGCGTGATTGTGGTTGGCTGTACATCAATTCCAACGATCGTCGTATTCTCTGGCAGTTGCCCACCTATTTTCCCAGCTTCCGCTCCATCAACCAGCGACAACTCCGATTGTGCCACTGAGCTCAATTTTTCCGCTGAAACCGTCGTCGGACTCTGTTTCTCCGACTGGGCGACTTGTTGGGATGCAGAAATGGTGATCGGGTTGAATTCTTTGAGGATGGCCCCCGTATCTGCATGATAAAGCCGTACCGTTCCATCCGCCCCCGCTGCGGCAAGTGTTTTGCCGTCGGGGCTGAACGAGACACAGTAAACCCCACCCTGGCCGAGAGTCACATTGGCAAGCAGCCGAATATTTTCCGTGCGCGCTTTTTCGAGGATTTGATTTTCTTCGGCAGAACGAGTCCTGGCGACTTTTTCGGATATCTTCTTCAATTCTTCAATCAGTTTGACTTCAAATTCCACTGCGTAAATCGACAGGTTGCCATGGCCATTCAGGCTTCCCCCAGCGGCTACACGTGTTCCATCTGGGCTAAATGCTACTGCGAATACCGGCCCATCCATGGTTGGCAGCTTCTTGATCAAGTTTGCGTCGTCACCAATAACCCGCTTCGATTCACGAAAAACTCGGTAAATCTTCGGCACACCGTCGGCGCCGCCGACGACCACCGCGTCGCCGGTTGGATGGCGATCGACCGAGCCAACACCCCCTTTGGAAATGCCTGGCGTGATCGTTGTGATATTGTCGACAAATCGTTGCGTGGTCAATTCGGTAAGTTTCACAGTGCGATCACGACCCACGGAGATCACATGGTCACCCTTGAGTGAAAAGACCGTATCAAACACCCAATCGCTGTGTGAGCCTTGAAATAACACCTGTTTGCCACCATCGGCTTCAATGACACGCAATGTGTTGTCGGGACAGCCAATCGAAACGAGTTTGCCATCGGGCGACCAATTCGCACCGTAAACCGTATCGTGACCGATTGGATACGAGAGAGTAAGTTCTCGCTTGGCTACGTCCCAAATTTGCACTTCGCCCATCCGCGCCGGTTGCCCACCAGCAACCGCCAAGCGCGTACCATCTGGAGAAAAACGGACCGATTCGATTCGTTCGGACATACCAACCAAGCGCGCAACCAATCCTGAACCATCCGCCTGGTGCAACAAGACCTCATGAAATCCTGCCACGGCTAATAGCTTTCCGTCTGGTGAAAAATCGATCGATGGAATCACTGGAGGGGCAAAGTATTGTGGAGGATTTTCAGCACTGTACTCAACCCGTCCCAGCACAGCCGAGTCGTTTTCCGCACCCTCTAGAATCCATTGACGAATAAGACTTATCTGGGTATCGGCCAACGGCTTTTTATCTTTAGGCATTTCGGCCGACCCATCGATGGGTGTGATGAGTTCGAGCAAATAGCTTTCGTCCGGTTTTCCTGGAACGATCGAAGGCGTTTCACTGTCGCCGCCTGCCAACAACGAATCAAACGCTGACATCACATAACTGCCACTCGCCTTGGCCGGTTGATGACAGCCCCAACACTCCGCCCTCAGGATGGGAAGAATCTGTTGGCTGTAACTGATTTTGGCGACTTGGTTCTCGTCGCCACCTTCAACCGGATCGTTGGCCTCGTCCGCCGCCAAATCGGTCACAAAAAGAATTGCCACAACGAGTGAGAATGAGAAGACGGCGAACAGGTAAGCCAGATCGCGGCCAGATGATCGTTTTAATGTTTTTGGCATGCCCCAATTGTAACTACAATGGACACAATATCAGAGGGTAAAAACCCAATTTGGTCTCAGCTTGCCCGACTTCGCACCCCCCGCATGGGGAGTATTGGGGTACCTGGGCATGTCACAAATACGCCAGTCACTTCGAACGCTTACTTCGCCTCTCCAGCAGTTCTCTCCAAACGCTGCAAACGCTCATCCATTTGTTGTAATTTGTCCAATATCAAGGCATGCACATAAACTGCATCCATGCCGACTGGGCTATCAGGGCTGGCAATTTTTTTGATCAGATGTTCAAGTTCTTGTTTTTCTTTCATGATCGAGTCCTCAGGATAGGGTGGTTCTGCTGCGTTCGGTACTCCGGCCAGATCTATTTCGGCCAGTTCAAGTAAACGCCGGCCGAGTGACTGTAAATCATCACGACGGTGAGTCTCAGGAGCATTGACCGGGTCGTTGCTCACAACCAGCGCGATCGATGCGTTATTTTCGGCTAGCGGCCGTTCTTCCACATCTTGATGCCAAACTTCTATTTTAACCGCTTGGGCCTGCTGATCGCCTTCGACCAACACCAAATCACAATCGACCATCAGTGCGTCGAACGGCTCATACTGTTGTGACAGATCGTCCGCTTGCTCTGGGACTTCTACCGGTGAAGCCGTGATGTCCAATGGTGAAGCCGTGATGTCCAATGGTGAAGTAAGCATGGACTTCTGTTCTATCTGTCCTGCTTTACATTCCTCTGCACCGGTCTTATCGCTGGGTGCTGGCCAGAATATGGCACTCATGGTGGGCGCCACGATTCCAACCGCTTTGGCTCCCGCCTGGCGGTGTCGGAAGGAATCCTTGCCGGGCGTATCGAGTTCATGATGGTGGTGGGTATGTTTGATGGTCCCCATTCGATATCCCTGCGCCCGGAAGTGGCGGACCAGATCGACAACCAAAGTCGTCTTACCACTATTTTTACGCCCAATGATATGGATTCGATGCATGGGTCCATTGTAATAGGTTTCTACCACATGGATACTCTCCATCGGATCCTCTTGGCGAAACTTTGACGGTCCAGTAAAGATAAACATTTGCTACCGATTTGTGGAATGTGTCTGGCGGGTTTCCACCAGTCGACCCATCGTTAGACGCCCATGGCGTTTGAAAATGTTGTACGGTTTAGCTGCCTGTTGAAATATTAGAAATAAGCCGGAACAGCTCATGCGTTCGTTCCAGCCTACGATGGACATTTCAGATGGGCTGCCAACTCCCCCTCCTGACCCGGATATTTCATAAACTTGGGCACCGAAACTTGTTTTGGTCTACGAGAGGCCGAAGAGTGCTGTGGCTGCAAGGCAAACGGTGATTTGGGTGCGGAACGTATTGTTTATACTTGAGCACACCCAAATTACCCCGTAGTCTAGTAAACCCAGCTAACGCAGCAGACACAGTGCTATTTGGACTCGCAGCAGAATGTTTATGAAATATTCAGGCTAAACTCCTGCAAAGGAGCCCCCCGTGCCATTCCAGGCTGTCCTATCCCGCCATTTATCTGTCGCAGTCGGTTTCAACTTGATGTTGACCGGACTGGCCGCTTGCGCTACGGGCAGTGATGCCAGTTGGCAATCTCCCACGGTAGCGTTACCTGCCGAACTTTCGGATACTCAAACGGCTAGCGCAAAAGGCGCAGCCGAACGAAATTATGCCATCGCATTCCAGCTCGAGAGTGAGGAAAACGCCGCCTGTGTCGAATACTATTTCAGAGCAACTGCCTGGGCATGGTACGCGATAGATCCGGCCCTGCTGACTGCCACGCCACCGCCAGCGCGTGCGTGGTCACTCTACCACTCAGCGTTAACCAAACTGTTAGTCACTGCTCAGCAATATGGCCGCTGGAACCCTCACCTGGGCATAACCATTGCCGGACCGTCTGGTCTGGCTCCCTTGCCTATCAGCTATCATGGATTTCCCTGGAAACCGGCAGACTTCCATGATTTACATCCAGTGGGCGAATACCAGTCCCCCTACCTCAGTAGAAGCTACCGTGGCCCCGGACTGGGGGTACCATTGGTGGTTGTCCATCGTTCAAGTCCTCAACGCCCTTTCACCCAGGAAATACAACCGTTTCCGGCCACCGTCATTCTGCGTGCGTGTCACCCGCGAGGCTCCCATCCGGCACTTCGTATCGACCACTTCACGACGGTCCCACCACCCATTCAAAACGGCAACTTTCGACTGGAATTTTATGACCCACACCGGCAACGCACCTTGCCACTCGCCAATACCTCGGTGGCAGTCGCATACAACCTGACCGCTTCATTAGCTTACAGCAGTCTGGAAGAAGATCGGGCCTGGCTGAGCAACTTCTTGCAACCGGGAGCCACGGGCAAGGGCGACGGACTCTTAATGATTGAACCTTACCAACCTGGAAAAATCCCAATCGTGTTCATCCACGGACTGCTATCCGATCCGCGAACCTGGGGCGACCTGGCCAACGAACTGAGAGGCCATCAGGAGATTACCGATCGCTACCAACTGATGGCTTACCGGTATGCGACCGGCGAGCCGTTTTTTGAAAGTGCGGCCGTGCTACGGCAACAATTACACGAACTACGCAAAACCTACAATCCCCATGGGGTTGACCCGGCTTTCTCTCAGATGATTTTGATTGGACACAGCATGGGAGGACTGGTGGCCAAATTGCAATCCACCTACAGTGGTGATCAACTCTGGCAGGCAGCCGCCCGTTGCCCCCTGGCGCAAGTTAAGACTTCTCCCTTGTTGCGGGCCAAGCTCACTGAGGCTTTTTTCTTTGACCCCAATCCTGACATTCAACGTGTCATCTTTATCGGCACGCCCCACCAAGGTTCCAGTTGGGCACGCCGTTCACTGGGCCGAATTGGTTCGATGTTGGTTAAGCAGAGCGAGGCCATTCAACAGCAGCACACTCAATTGATTCAAAACAACCCAAACGTTTTTCATCAAGAGATCGAACGTCGCTTTCCCACCAGCATCGATTTGCTGGAACCAAGCAGCCCGCTACTCAATGCGACCTTGACACTTCCGTTTCGGCGCAATGTCACAATCCACACCATCGCCGGTGACTTTCATACGAACTTGCGCGATGGCCCCACAGATACCGTCGTGCCACTTTCCAGTGCGCGTCTCCGTGGAGTGAACAGTGAGAAGATCGTCGCAGCCAAACATACCCACCTCAATCGCCATCCAGACACCGTCAAAGAAATTATCCGCATACTTCACCAACACCTACGTATGGCCAACCACAGACCACGCCTGAGAGACCAACCACAAAATCCGACGAACCTTGTCACCAGTCCTGAATCTATCTTTGCCCGCTAGTCCTTTGTCAAACTTATCTTTTAGGGTTGACGCATAATAAATCTTTGTCCTGCCAATACTTATGGCTGCGGCTACCCTAAAAGTAAGGCTTGACCAGACACTAGAGCTCCATGTGAATAATCCCGTTTCACTCATTGCCACCGTTTTCCACCGTTATGGCAAGGAACGACTGGATGGCGCCAGCGCACAGTCGGCCCACTATGGCCTGTTGGTTTTGGCCCCAATGTTAGTCTTGCTGGTGGCCTTGGCTACAAGATTGCCCTTGTCGGGCATGCTGGAAGACCTGCTGGAAAACACCGACGAAGCCTTGCCGGCCAGCGCCTATCGAGTCATCTCCGATCAGGTTCAAGACATCCAGCGCAGCACTCAGCCTCACTTGCTGGTGCTAGCCGCGGGTGTCTTTTGCTATGCAGGCACAAGGTTGTTCAACACCATGGTACGGGGTTTAAATGTGGCCTTTGAGGTCGAGGAAAACAGAAGCTGGTTGCACACACATGGTTTGGCTCTGCTCATGACCGTCGGTGCATTCCTGCTGCTGTTAATAGCGGAAATACTGCTCCTGGCAGGTCCACATGTCCAGAACTGGCTGGTTCGGCCTGATACGCCAACTCCAATTACGTTCTTGCTCAGCGCAGGTACTCGCTGGACGATTATCTGCCTGGCGATACTGCTTTCCACCTCACTGATTTATTGGCTGGCTCCTAACGTGTCCTGGGGCTGGTCCCTGGTAACTCCGGGAAGTGTCGTCGCTCTGCTGGGCTGGATTCTGGTAAGTTTCGGCTTCCAACTCTATGTCGACAACCTGGCCAGATACAATGAGACCTACGGCGCCTTGGCGGGAGTCATTGTATTGATGTTGTGGCTCCACTTTATCGGCATGATTCTATTCCTGGGAGCGCTGGTCGATTGCGAAGTGCGCAAACTGCGCGGGCAGGAGCACTAAGAGCCTATCGCTAGCTGACCAGGCTACGCATTGTCTCCATGCTCTCGCGAGCAATCGCCTCGGGGCTCGGTTCGTATTTGAAGACTTCCACCGAAACCCAGCCGTGATAATCGATTTCCTTGAGCGCGGCGAAGATTGGCTGAAAGTCCATCTGGCCCATCCCCGGCCCCAGCAAGTTGGGATCGTTGGCGTGAAAGTGCTCCAGCCAGGCTCGATGTTTGCGCAGAATATCTGGAATCGACATCTGCTCGCTGCTCATGGCTTTCACGTCTAAATGAAGACGGCAGTTGGGCGAATCGACCAACTCGGCCAATTGGACGCCCTTGTCGGCCGTCGGTAGAAAGTCACCTTCCGCTGGTCCCAGCGGTTCCAGAGCGATCGTCACTCCACAGTCGGCACAAGCGGGCATCGCCGCCCGCAGAACTTCAGCCGCATACTGCTCGGCTTCAGCATAAGTGACCCCCGGCAGCAAATTGCGCTGTTGAGGTGAACCCAGTACCATGACCGTTCCCCCCAAATCATGACACAGTTGGGCCAGAGCCCGAAAGTACTCGGAAGTCTTTTCTCGAACCGACCGCTCAGGACTGGTCAGGTAATAGCCTTCGGTTTTCGCCAACAACCAATGCAGACCCACCATTTCCAGCCCCGCATCGGCAGCCTGCTTGCGCACCGTCGCCCGCTGCGTGGTCGTCACATCGCGCACGTCGATGACGGCCCCCGGTTCCTCGCCTCCGGGGAGCAATGTAAACGGGGCGATTTCAATTCCTGTGTAGCCAATTTCGCGAACGGAGGCAAACGCCTCGGTAAACGGCCAGCCAACGTACATCTCATTACAGAGGGCAAATTTCATGATTTCGGTGTTTCGGTGTTTTGGTGTTTGGTGGCGAATGTCTTCTATACTGAATTACTGAACAACAGGCGCCGTCTGCTGCGCACTAGTAATTCCTGCTGGCAATTCGAGGATACTGATTTTACGGAAGTGAATCTCGGCCCCTTCAGACTCCAGGCAAAAATAACCCTTTTTCACGGATGCCTGGCGAATTCCATTGACGAATTTTCCATTGACGGACAACTTGACCGTTCCATCGACACAGACCACGTCGTAGGTATTCCACTCTCCCTTGCCGCGGCAACGGTTTTCGATTGACTTACTGCGACTTCCACGCGGATTATCAGGAAGCGTTTGCAGGCCATTGGCGCCGAATAGCTCACCGTGCACGTAGGCAATGGGGGGCAAACTACCATCGGGCTTGGCATGCTGCTTCACCCAATCGAGTTCCAACATCTGCACTTCCATGCCTTTGGGCAACCGCCTCCCTGCAGGCACACTTCCTTCACTCCAAATAAAGATACCCGAATTCCCTCCGGCTTCTACATGTCGCCATTCGATATGCAAAACAAAATTTTCATATTGGCGTTCGCTGCGCATCACGCCAATCGGATGCCCACTGCAAACCAGCAAACCGTCACGCACACTCCACGTTTCGGTCGAAGTATTAACATCCACCCAACCGGTCAAATCACGACCATTGAACAGATCGTGAAAAGAAGCCGGCTCTGCGGCGTACAATAGATTGCCACCGCAGCAACTTACAATTATTAGTATGCGGATCAACGACATGAGTTTCTCAATCGGCGGTAAGGGATGGACGGCAACTTAATTACAACCGGCTGAAGCCAGTAGATTCGAAAACTTCTTGAGCTTCGTACTAAAGTCCTTCACTCTATTGCCACAAAGGGCTCAAAGGTTATCAACTGACGTAATACTATTTTGAACAAAATGTCGGAACTTCGCCGCTTAGGCTCTCCTTGTTCCAGCTACTTTTCACCTTCTACCAAACCCAATGTACCGCCAAGGGTTATCTTATTCAATTCGTAACCCATTGATGGTAGGATATGCCACCTATTCCATCGCCGCAGACGTCTCGCCACATTCCGCTGGAGCCAACACCATGAGGTCAATTCCCTCCATCCTGAGTCTCTTTTTTCTCTGGATTGGTTCTACTGGCATAATTTCTGTTGGAATCAGTGTTGCCGAAGCTGCCACGCGACCCAATGTACTGGTCATTCTGGCTGACGACTTGGGATTTTCTGACCTGGGTTGCTATGGCAGCGAAATTCATACACCCAACCTGGACGGACTGGCAGCTGGGGGTCTGAAATTCACACAATTTTACAACACGGCCCGATGCTGGCCGACCCGAGCGGCTTTGCTGACTGGCTACTATGCGCAGCAAATACGCCGTGACACATTACCCGACGTCCCCCGAGGTAACCGTCCCGCATGGGCCCGCCTGCTACCGGAGATGCTTTCTCCCCTCGGCTACCGCAGTTACCATTCGGGTAAATGGCATCTCGATGGTAAACCGGTCCAATGCGGTTTTGATCGATCCTATCGAATGGCGGACCATGGTCGGTACTTCAATCCCCAACGACATTTCCTCGATGACAAGCCGCTGCCACCGATTCAACCAGACAGCGGCTACTATACCACGACAGCCATAGCCGATCATGCCATCGGCGTACTCCGTGAGCACGCAGAAAAATATCCTGAGCAACCCTTCTTGGAGTACCTGGCTTTCACCGCACCTCACTTTCCCCTCCATGCTTTGCCCGAAGACATTGCCCGTTACCAGGGGAAATACCAGGTGGGCTGGGATACCATTCGCAAGCAACGGTGGCAACGAATTCAAGCATTGGGCCTGGTCGATGGATCGCTCTCAGAAGTGGAGCCAGAAGTTGGTCCTCCTTACGATTTCCCCGAGGCATTGACAACACTCGGCCCGGAAGAAACCAATCGACCTTTGCCATGGAATCAGTTGACACCCGGCCAACAGTCTTTTCAAGCGATGAAAATGACTCTGCACGCCGCTATGATTGATCGAATGGACCGTGAAATTGGCCGCGTACTCCAACAACTTCGCACGATGGGTGCAATAGAAAACACTCTAATATTTTTCCTCTCCGACAATGGCGCCAGTGCTGAGATTATGGTCCGAGACGATGGCCATGACCGGCAAGCCTCACCCGGTTCGGCTGCCACCTACTTATGCCTGGGCCCCGGTTGGTCCAACACCTGCAATACACCTTTTCGGCGTCACAAAACGTGGACCCATGAAGGGGGCATTCACACACCACTCATCGCTCACTGGCCACTTGGAATTTCAGTACCCGGTCAACTGCGCCGAAACCTGGGACACGTGATCGATCTGGTACCAACGATCCTGGCTGCAACGGGCGGTCAACGCTTTGAAACATGGCAAGGACAGCCGGTACCGCCGCCGCCAGGCAAAAGTCTCTTGCCGATCATGACCGGTAACAAAGTGGTTACCCGAGAATCCGTATGGTGGTCCCATGAAGGAAATCGGGCTCTGCGAGTGGGCGACTGGAAACTGGTAGCCGCGGGTAGCGAAGGCTCCTGGGAACTTTACAATCTTAATCATGACCCGACCGAAACCAACAATCTGGCGAAGCAACATCCAGAAAAAGTCCACCAACTACAACAGGCCTGGCTGGAACATCAAGACAAATTTAGTGTGACAGCAACAGCCGACCTGAAGCCCCAGCAAAAACCTTGATGATCTCCTTAAACATTAAACATCATAGATCTTAGATCGTACTTCCACGCCTATGGATGCACTCATCGAACTCGAGCGGATCTCTAAAAATTACGGTTCGTTGCGCGCGCTCAATGACGTTTCGCTGCAGATTGAGGGGGGCATTACGGGTTTATTGGGTCCGAACGGTGCGGGCAAGAGTACGCTCATCAAAATATTGCTAGGATTGCTACAAGCCACGAGCGGATGCGGCCGATTGTTGAATTACGAACTGGGACGCCAGAATCGGGAAATTCGAGCCAACGTCGGTTATATGCCTGAGGATGATTGCTACCTGCACGGTTTGTCTGGGGTGGAATCGGTGCAACTGTTAGCACAACTGTCGCTCTTGCCAAGAACCGAAGCACTGCGCAGAGCTCACGAAATTCTCGATTTTTGTGGAATACAGCAGGAACGTTATCGTCTGGTCGAAACCTATTCCACCGGCATGCGACAGAAGTTGCGATTCGCCCAGGCCATTGTCCACGATCCGCCAATTTTGATTCTTGACGAACCGACTTCCGGCCTTGACCCGCACCAGCGCGAGGCAATGCTCAACCGATTCACCTTACTCGCGCGCGAAAAGGGGAAAACAATCCTTCTCTGTACGCACATCCTGCCCGATGTGCAGGCCATCAGCGATGCAGTCATCATTCTGGCCAAAGGCCGCGTACAAGTTGCAGATCGCCTGAAAAATCTCAACCATCCCACGACCCCTACCATCGAGGTGCAGTTATGTGATGAAGTTGATGGGTTCGTCGAATCGTTGCGCGCGGCCGGTTTGGAGGCAAAACCTGGAATTCAAAGCGTTGTCGTTTCAGGTGGTCCTGTCGAACTTCTCACGGAAAGAATCTGGCAGTCCGCGCACCAATCGGGAACTGGCATCCGTTCCTTGGTCCCTTCCTGTACCTCTCTGGAGGAAATTTTTCTTAGCGCCATCCAGGAGGAAACCCATGGCCATTCATGATTTGGGATATCGACCCTGGTCGGGTCGTCGTGCACCATGGGCGACGCGCCCTTTGATCATCACTAGTATCGGAATCCGACGAGCGTGGCAGAGTCGTTGGCTACGACGCCTGATGCTGCTCTCCTGGTTGCCTGCGATCTGGTTCGGAGTGGGATTCTTTATCTGGGAGCAATCCGTTCTCAATCCAGAGTGGAAAAAAATTTTGATGCCTTATCTGTCCGAAATGCCCCAAGTCAACCAACTGGCGGCCATCTTGGAAAGGCACGACAATCCTGACTATCAACGTCATGCGGTCTGGGCCTGGTTGCTGCAATCCTTTTTCCGCTATCCGCAGGGAGTGATCATGGTGATGTCCGTAGGCCTGATCGCGCCACCGCTCATCTCCCAAGACGTCCGTTCGCGCGCTTTGTTGCTCTATTTTTCACGTCCTCTTTCACGCTTTGAGTATGCACTGGGTAAAATTGCCACGGTGTGGTTCTTCCTGGCAGCCATTGCCACCCTGCCAGCTTTGGCGCTCTACGTCTTGGGCGTATTTCTGTCGCCCACACTCGAAGTGGTACTGAGCACCTGGGATCTACCGCTACGCATTGTTGGCGCATCGGCCCTGCTCATGATACCTACTGCCACGCTGGCTCTGTGCATCTCCTCCATGACACAGGAAAGCCGCTATGCAGGGTTTGCCTGGTTTGCCACCTGGATTTTGGGATGGTTTACCTATGGAGCACTGACTTCCGTTGAAGGGTTCTCCTCTCAATTTGCCGATCGCCAAGTAGGCAGCCCAATCACCACTTGGCAGCACCTGTCGCTCTACCACACACTGGGCCAGGTGCAGAGTTGGGTTTTCGGTTTCGCCAGTTTCCGTGATAGCCAGACCTCCGCATTGATACTGCTGGTAATCACCTTCGTCTCCTTCGTCATTCTCATGCGGCGTATTGCCGCCCCCATGAGAGCTTAACCCACACCCCACTATGCTTACTCTTAAAAACGTCACCAAATTTTATGGGACTGTGATCGGGGTGAATGACATCACCCTATCGCTACCCCCGGGTGCGTACGGCCTGCTGGGTCCCAATGGTTCAGGAAAATCGACTCTGCTAAATTTGATCACAGGTCAACTCAAACCAACCATGGGATCGTTAAGGGTGATGAAGAAGACACCTTGGGGCAATGCGGAACTCTATCGGCAAATTGGGTACTGCCCCGGGAGCGAAGGCCTCTACAGCACATTTTCTGGCTATCAGTGGGTAGTTTATCTATTGCAACTGCATGGATTGCCTCTTAACGCAGCCAGAAAAGAAGCAACCGAGGCGCTCGAGGTCGTGAGCATGTGTCATGCAATGCACCGTCCCATTGCCAGCTATTCGCGCGGCATGCGGCAACGAGTCAAACTGGCACAAGCCATCGCCCACGATCCAGAGTTTCTTATTCTCGATGAACCGTTCAATGGTCTCGATCCGGTGGGACGCCATGAGATGACCAATCTGTTGCAAGACTGGATTGCACGCGGCAAAAGCCTGCTCCTGGCCAGTCACATTCTGCATGAAATCGAATCGGTCACCCGTTCCTTTTTACTCATTTCAGGTGGGCGGTTGTTGGCCTCGGGAACAACCCAAGAGGTTGGACTGATGCTGGCCAACATTCCCATGGAAGTCGCCCTATGCTGTAATCAGCCTCATCATTTGGCCAACTTGCTCATGGAAAAACAAATGATCGATTCGCTGAAAATTACCGACCAAACCCTGGTGATAACCAGCGACCGCCCTCGCCATTTATTTTCCCAACTTCCCACCTGGTTGGCAGACACACCTATTGAAATTTTTGAAATGCATTCCACCGACCAATCGCTGCAGTCGCTGTTTGACACGTTGATGAAAATCCACCAAGGGCAGTCAGCATGAATCCAGGAAATATCGGGGCTGTGTTTTTCTTCGAATGGCAACGAGCATTAACTCCTGCGCGAGTGGTATGGTGGTTCATTCTCACCCTGTTCCCAATCTTCATCATCACTTTGGCACGATTGACATTTAACACGATGCCACGCTATGAACACAGGCCTCCAGGTGAATCGTGGCCGCAACAAGAACCATGGTTACTGTTTTTGTTTGCCCTGATCCCCATGCTCGTCAGCATGCTGGGCTCACTGCTGTGGACGGCACCCGTCATCTCATCGGAACTAGAACGTCAAAGTTGGACTTACCTGGCGGTACGCCCCCATGGCAAAACGGCTCTGCTGCTGGGAAAATATCTGGCGGCGGTAACCTGGGTTCTGTCTGCAGCTTTACTCGGGTTGTCTGTTTGCGTAGTGATCACACAGGCGGAAGATCCCTGGCATCTCTGGAGTACAATCGCCAAGCTGGCATGTATTTCCTGCCCCGCTTACGCGGCGCTCTACATGGCCCTTGGCACTCTGTTTCCACAGCGGGCGATGGCCATTGCGGTGGCTTATACACTTGTGTTTGAATTGGTCGTCAGCTGGGTACCCGCGATCATCAATAAGCTGACCGTACAGTATCGTTTACTCGCATTGCTGCAAGACTGGGGGTCCATAACTTTTGGCAACGAAATGCTAATCCTATTCGGCTATTCACCCGCATGGATCCACCTGTCCATGCTCGCTGGCTCCACCGCGTGTCTGCTCATTCTGTCGATAGTAATGGTAAATCTGCGCGAACTTACCACGACAAACGGGACAGAAGGCTAAGGGTTGGCTCATAAATAAATTGGGTGTTTTGGCGCGGCGAGGACAAGGCAGCGTAGGAAGGCGAAGGAGGCATATTGCTTATACGTCAATGCAGCCTGACACCCGCTGCCGTAGCCGCAGCCTGCCAAAATGTCGAAGTTATTTTTGAGTCGACCCTAAGTTACGATTTCGCACAATATCGAGGAAATTACAAGCTACAACAATACACTAGCCTAGCTTGCGCAACATCGTCACCCGGCCCGAGTTGACCCACTCGACGACGAAGATATTGCCATTTTGGTCAAAGCATGCATCGTGCGGATGCACGAACTTGCCCGGCAACCATTGGTCACGCTGACCGCGCATCTTGAAACCGTCAAGTGCCCGTTCACGCCAAATTGGGTCGTCGCCCAATTGGGCGATGACCCGGTTATCTTGATCGAGCAAGGTAACGCGACAATGTAAATCGGGCACCAACAGTAGTTCTCCTTGGCTGTCGATGTCTGCAGGAAATAGAAAACCGTCAAGTGTCTTGAGGTGTTGTCCTTTCATGTCAAACCACTGCAAACGCTTGTTGGCCCGATCTGCCACCACCAACTTCGGCACTCCGTCCCGATCATCGAGCCACTGTCCATGGGGCGTTTGGAACTGCCCATCTCCGGTGCCCGTGCTACCTATCGTACGTAGATACCGATCATTCGCATCGAACTGATGAATCAGATTGCTTCCATAGCCGTCGCCGAGAAAATATCCTCCATCTGGAGAGAAGCTCGTATTGGTCGGCCGGTACCTGGCCCCAGGCGAATATTGGCCACACAATTGGTGCAATGTTTCGCGTCCTTTACGCCAAACAATCTGGCCCTGGAGGTCCATTTTCACAAAATCCAGCTCCGACTCACTCGGAGCCAGATAGAGAAATTCCTGGGAACCCTCTTTGCGAATATCGATACCGTGCCCACAACCATGTTTGTTGCCTTCTCCCGTTCGAGGCAGTTGATCTGAATGGCCCATTGATTTCACGAATTTGCCATCGACATCGAAGACAAAAATCGACCCCGGATCGCCGTAATGGGTTATATAAATCAATCCTGATTCGTCGACTGCCACACCGTGTGACGCATTGCCATAGTGGGCCCCCGATGGGAGACTGCTTAGCCCCCAGTCATGAATGCATTCGTACTGATAGTCACCACTCCCCAATATGGGCCTTTTCGTACCCGCTTTATCCGTTGCGTGCACGATCGGTGACACTAACGGTACCGCCGCCACCGCAGCTGCCGATTTGAGGAATGAACGTCGATTGGGAGTACTGGGATTAATTGCAGCAACCGTCCTGGTGGACATAATAAAACTCCTGCGAGAAGTGCGGAGGTTTTTAGCAAAACTCATTCTACGGGTCATAAATAGTAACCAGTCTTCTGCCTGTTGGCAATTAAAAGGGGGGCAATTAAAAGGGGACATTCTACTTTCTTTGTTGTTAAAAAGTAGAATCCCCCCATAATCCTACCCTAGCTTGAAATACATCTGAGGACGCTCCATAATTGACCAGGGCAATTTCTTCCCCAATGCAACCACAGGAAAGGGTACGATCATCAAAGTTTCATCTGACCTACAACAGCAAAAACTCCCGCGACGACAGTTCCTGCAACAGGGTGCTGCGGTAGTAACCGCCCCTTATCTTCTGAGCCAAGCTTCTGTCTTGGGCCAAAACGATGGTGCGCAGGAAGCACCCAGCGACCGTGTGAATATTGGTGCGATTGGCGTTGGGGGCCGAGGGTCGGGCATCGGCCATCAGGCAGGCCAACTCGGCAATCTGGTCGCGGTAGCCGATGTCGACGCAAACCACGCCAGCCGATTCGCCGCCAAGTATCAGGGCCGCTGTGAAGTCTACGAAGACTACCGCCGCTTGCTCGAACACAAAGATATTGACGCCATTACTTGCGGCACTCCCGATCACTGGCACACAAAAATTGCCATCGATGCGATGCGCGCAGGCAAAGACGTTTACTGCGAAAAGCCGCTCACTCTTACCATCGACGAAAGCCAGCAAATCATGCAGGTGACTCACGAAACGGGGCGGGTGTTTCAGGTCGGTACGCAACAGCGGAGTGAATTCGACCAACGTTTCTTAAAGGCGGTTGTGATCGCTCGCAGTGGCCGCCTGGGGAACAAGCTGCACGCCATTAGCTCAGTCGGTCCGGCCGGTGGGAAAGACAATTTCCGCGCTGGGCCGTACGCCACATCGAAACCACCCTCCCATCTGAATTTTGATTTTTGGCTAGGGCAGGCGCCTCTGGTTGAGTATTGCCCGGAACGAACCCATTGGAATTTCCGTTGGTGGCAAGAGTATTCTGGTGGCCAAATTGCAGACTGGGGTGTTCATCACACCGACATCGCACTGTGGGCTCTCGGTGGAGAACAAACAGGCGTGGCCACGGTGGAAGGTCATGGCACCTTTCCAGGTTTACCCTATACCAAAAACGTACTTGATTTTCTTAATGGTAGAATCGAGTTACCCAACCGATACAATGTGGCGAAAAATTTTGACTGTCATATGAAGTTACCCAATGACAACACCATCAATCTGGTCAGCAAGCGCAACGAATTGATTATCGAAGGCAATAAAGGAAAAATACGCGTCAACCGGGGAGGTCTCAGTGGCAAGCCAGTGGAGGAAATCGCTGCCAGCGGGAAAGATTCGCAGTGGCTTAAGGAAGAAGTCGCCAAACTCTATCGCCACATGCCGTTCGAGAAAAAGCACGACGGTCACCTGGTACACATGTCCAACTTTTTCCATTGCATCAAAACACGAGAAATGCCCATCTCCGACGTCTGGACGCACTGCAACACGGTCAACGCCTGCCACATGGCCAACATCGCAATGCTACTGAAGCGTAAAGTACATTTCGATTTCAAGCAGCATCATTTTACCGACGACGATCAGGCCAACCAATTTCTGAAACGCAAACAGCGCCCGGGGTACGCGATCACTTAAGGAGCACCCTCCTGGGAGTCAGCGCCTTGTTGCATGCGTTCCAGACGCATTGCCTCATACCGTTGTTGATATGCCTCCTGGAGATGACCAGTCTTTTTCAGGGCGACCGCCAAATTGTTATGGGCTTTGGCGTAGTCAGGTTTCAACTCAAGGGTACGACGATATTGATCGATAGCGTCCTCAAGTTTTTCTTGCGAAAAGAACACATTGCCAAGATTGAAAATTGCCTCAGCGTTGTCGGGCTCACACTTGATAGCTTGGTTAAAGTGATCGATAGCTTCGTCCAGATTATCTTGTACAGCCAGCGCCGCACCCAAGTTGTTGTGATATCTTGCCTGGTCGCCAGATAACGCGACCGCCTGTCGATAATGAGAGATGGCCTCGTCGAGCTTACCTTGCGATTGAAGCACAAAGCCCAGATTGTAGTGGGCATCGTGGTTCTTGGGGTTGGTCATGATCGCTGTTCGGTAAACGTCAGCTGGCGACGATCGCTCGTCATGGTTGTGAGTAGGAGATTCGGACGTGAACCAATAGTAGCCTCCGGCCACTGTCAATGTTGTTACCGCAATAAGCGTCATAAGCCACCAATTCCACGCAGGACCTGCTGTACGATCCACTTTCGTGGGATTTGCAACTGCCGAGCCTCCTGACTGCTTGCGCGTTGATCTTGAATCCTTCGATTTACGCCGACGACGGGACATTCTTGACAAATCGCTCCTACTGAGTTGCAAAAAAAATGCACGGTCGGACCCAAGATAGTCCGACCGTGCTGTAGGATACTTTATTGGCGGTACAATTCGACCGCTAAAATCAATTTTTCCTGCGGCGTCTCAAAATTCCCAAAGAGATAGAGAGACATCCAACCGCAGCCATGCCTAAGCTAGTCGGTTCGGGAACGGGGGTGCCAAAAAATCGCACTTCTGAAAGACCACCAAGGTCTCCTGAAGCCACATTCGGGTCGGGAGGAACGACATGGAGAGAGTCGATATCAATCCGAACACGCCGAACCCAAGATGCGCCAACGAGCGAAAATGACTGAGCAATTTCGCCGTTAGGAGGTCCAGCGGACTGATCGGCAGCGGGAGCTAAGTTGAAAGTTCCCACCGATACGAACGGCGAAACAAGATCCGGAGACACCGAAATTTCGAAGTCGTTGACTTCGCGATCGGGCCGAAGATTTCCATTTCCATCTTTACCGTTATATTGCCAGATAAAGGCATCGCTAAGATCGTAAGCGGTATCCAACTCAAACTCGACAAAGTCCGCAGTCGGGTCGCCGCTAAACGTTTGCCACATGTTGTTTTCGTTGTTGTCATGCCGACCCAAAACATTGAGGCCTGAACCGTTGATCAAATTTGAGGCAGGGGCAAACTCAGATGAGGGCGTAACAGATACAGGGGTTATAATCCCCGCTTGTGTTTGTGCGGCTGACAACGCCAAAACTAGAGCGCAGCCAGTTAAAAGTCTGAAAAGATTCATTAGCGATTCTCCTTAAAATGATGCAAACAATACAAAGACAATATTTAGCCGATTCAACGATGTTCTGTGTGCCCCTCAGGCCCGAAATTCTTCTTAGAACAGCCGCTGGGAGACCTAGTTAAATGCTAATCGGGCCTACTCATGGAGTCAACTAAATTGGATAAAATGCAGGAATTATTGCATTGGATCGATCCAATTGGGTATAGATTTGCTTCTGGAGACCGTAATGGTTCCTGCAAACAGTGATCATGATGCAGAAAAAGCACAGAGTGGCTGTTGCCGGTTCAGGCACTTCAATCGCCGGTGAAAACAGTGCGGGTAACCCTCTATTGGTGCCTAACTGCTGTTGCCAGAGCAGAAAATGGCTGCCGTCGGCCAGGCCGTTGCCGAAGGCTGCGGTCCATCTCTCCAGGTCGTACTGATCGACCAGTCCATCCGCGTTGAAATCCGCTTCAGCGACATCTGCTGAGAGTTGCGGAATCGTAGAGAGATCCAGGCGGTAGGCGATCTGGTTGTATTCGTAGAGCGGTGTTGAAGGAGCCGAATCGAAAAAATTGGTCGAATAGGTTCCGTGAAA
>JBDOMT010000426.1:0-18903 GCA_039831705.1 Pirellulales bacterium
GGCTCACGCCCCACGGCTAGATGCTTTCGCCACTTCGTGGCTATTGCGGTAAGTAAGCCACAACCAGAAAGTCGGGCTTTAGCCGACTGTCGGCGAACCCTCCGCCTTCAGGCGGTGGTCTTCAGTTTGGCTGGATGTGACTTTGTAGTTTGCCTAACCTTGATTCTCTCCTTGCCGGGTAATTTTTCCTTGTTAATCGATCTTGCGAACGGGGGAAAATAGCCGCTGCACTTCGGTGCGCGACCGATGGTAGAAACGCAGCTTTTGAATCAGCATCGTTTCATCGTTCGATACACTCAACTCAACAGCTCTTCCACTACCCGGCCATGGACGTCGGTCAGGCTCATATCGCGGCCGCCGAAGCGGAAGGTGAGTTGTTGGTGATCCAGCCCTAATTGATGCAGAATGGTGGCGTGGACGTCGTGAATCGTGAGTGGGTTTTCCACCACCGAATTGCCGAAATCATCGGTCGCACCATAAGCGGTCCCGCCCCGAAATCCTCCACCCGCCAGAAACAGAGTGTAGCCGTTGACGTGATGGTCTCGGCCCGATTTTTCATTGATTTCTTTACTCGCCGTGTGTGGGGTGCGCCCCATTTCACCAGCCCACAAGACAATTGTTTCGTCAAGCAAGCCCCGCTGTTGCAAGTCTTCAATGAGCGCGGCAACGGCCTGGTCGGTAATCAGACTATTTTCGGTATGGTATTGGTACAGATTGGAATGTTGATCCCAAGGGGAATTGTTGGCGTGGGTAAGGGGGCAGGTAATTTCCACGAATCGGACTCCGGCCTCCACCAATCGTCGAGCTCGTAAGCATTGCAAGCCATAATATCGCTGGAAGTCATTGCTGCTGTCGACGCCGTAGCGGTGCAACATGGCGAGGCTCTCATTTGCCGTGCTGGCGATTTCCGGTACCGCCGTTTGCATACGGAAAGCCGTTTCATAGTTTTTGATTGCAGCTTCGATGATCGGGCCCTCGGCGCCATCCTGCGCGTACAGTGTATCCTGCTGCTTGATCAAATCGAGTTTGAGTTGCTGTAACTCGGGCCGATCGGCACTGATGATATTCTCGACCGGTTTTCCACGGGAACGCAACAGGGTCGCTGCGTGCGTGGCCGGCAGGTAGGCACTGTCGAAGTTTTCGTATCCGCCATTGGGGATCCAATCGTTGTTCAACAGGACATATCCAGGCAAGTTCTTGTTTTCGGTACCCAGGCCGTAGGAGATCCAGGATCCCAGACTGGGCGCTTGCCCGGTCAGTCGACCAGTGTGCAGCAACAAGTTTTGTTGGCCATGCAGCGGTTGCTGCCCTATCACGGAGCGGACCACGCACAAATTGTCGGCACAACGGCCAATATGGGGAAACAGATCGCTCACCCACAGGCCACTTTGGCCACGCTGGCGAAAATTCCACGGACTGGCCATCCAACGGCGGTCGGCACTGCTCTGGGCTTTTTTAGAAACCGCCAATTCGCCAATTTGCTTGCCCTCAAAACGCGCCAACGCCGGTTTGTAATCAAACGTGTCGACGTGGCTGGGGCCTCCATCCATAAAACAGAAAATAACATTCTTGGCCCGTGCCGGCCGATGGGGAAGAGCCCGTTGAGCAAAAAGATCCCGTTGAGCAAAAAGATCTTGTCGAGCAAAGAGCCCCGCCAGGGCCAATAAACCAAATCCGCCAGAAGAGTTGCGCAGAAAGTCACGACGGCTAAGTGGTGGCAGCGGTCCGCTCTGTTGGCAAAATTGAGAATGTTCAAGAATGTTCATGTTTGATACCAAATGTATAATGCATGTCACTATATTAGTCGATTTACCAATAAGATCAAACCATATTGGCGGGCTGCCGTCCTTGCCGTTTCGTTCTTGCTTGTTGACTGCACATACCGCTAATGACTCTCGCTAAGGCGCCAAGCTCGCCAAGGACCTCCTGCTTAGGGAGACTTTTCTTCTTCATTCTTCGCGATCTTAGCGTCTTTGCGAGAGTCTGTTTTGTCACCATCGAACCCAGTGATTAGCGGATTTATTCTTGCGGTTTTTAAACAGCTGAGCGCCGGGATTAACGTAGATAAATAAATTCTTTCAGGTTGAACAAAGCGTGGCATATGTCTTGCCAGATTGCCAGACTGGTCAAGATGTCATCTGGTGGTACATCGTGCAAGACCGCCACTTGCAAGACTGCCGAGGTCCAGCGTTTGTTTTCGTCTGGATTGAGCTTTCGGCTCAACGCTTGCTGAAACATACGCTGCAGTCGCACCGCTGTAGATGGATCGCCTTCGGAGATCAAACGTTGGGCCCAGAGACGGGCTTGTAAGTGGACAAAATCGTTATTCAACAAGGCCAATGCTTGCAGGGGAGTGTTGGTCACGTCACGCCGGCCGGTAGGGATTTTGGGCTTGGGCTGATTGAACAGGGCCAACAGGATGGGTGGTTCCATCAGGGTGATCTTGGTGTAAAGACTGCGACGGCCCTCCCCATCGAGGGGCCCCGATACGAGCCGTTTTTGTGGATCTTCGTGGGCCCGGTAGGGGTCAATGGGCCGACCGTGGAGTTGCCGGTCGAGTTGGCCCGAAGTGGTCAGTAGCGAATCGCGTAGTTCTTCAGCGGTCAGACGTCGCCGCGGAAAATGGTGCAGCAATCGATTGGTTGGATCGACCTGTACGGCGTGATTGTTTTCCAAAGATGCTTGACACCATGTTTCACTCAACACGAGTCGGCGGACCAGTTGTTTGACCGACCAGTCGTTGGCCATGAACTGGCTGCTTAGATAGTCGAGCATGAGTGGATGAGTTGGCAATTGTCCCAGCTTGCCAAAGTTGTTGGGCGTGGCCACGATCCCTCGGCCAAACAGCCAGTACCAGATTCGGTTGACCATCACCCGCGCGGTGAGTGGATTGGTGCTGCTGGCTACGAGCTTTGCCAGTTCACGACGGCCGCTATTTGGAAGTTGGAAGCCGTGTTGAGTATTGGTCAACACTTCCAGGTAACCGCGAGGTACGGTTTCTGCCGGTCGATCAAAATTTCCACCGATATGAAGAGGGTAATCGTAGCCAGGGTCTACGTCGGCCAGGCCATTGACCGTCTGCGGAATTGCCAGTCGGCTTTCTAATTGACGGTATTGGTGGACCAGTCGTGCAATCTGGGGACAGTCATCGACAGCCCATTGATTGGTCAGCAGCCGTTGAGCCAGCAACCAGTTGATGAGACGAACGTCTGCACTGGTTGTATTGCCGTGTGCCCAGGCATGGATGGAATTGCGAAACCACCGAGCATAGTGAGAAGCCACGGTCTCGATGGAATCAGGAAGAGCGCCAGCGTACAGTCCTTCGAAACGGGTGAGTGGATCTTGCGGAGCAGTCGGATGGTGGTGCGCTACCACGCGAGTCACTCCCAGCCAACTGGTAGGATTACCAATTTCCTCGTCGGTTAGATTTTCTCCCAAACCCATACGCGGCGGAAAGTTAGGATTGCTGGTTTTGGTGGCCAATTCGAGATAGACCTTGCGCTGCTTCATTTCAGGATGAGTCGACAAACGGAGCCAGTCGGGACGTTTAAAGTCGAGATACTTTTGACGTTCCGTCAGAAAGGCGTTGTCGACCACGGTGCGATGGGCACTGTATTGGCCGGCGACCAGTTCAAAGCTCAGGTAGGGCTGATCGAACTGACTCAAAGAAGGGCTGCGCAGGGCGCCATTGAGCCGCGGTGACAGACTGTGTGAGTAAAATCCGCCCAACAACAGTTGCCCTATGGCTGCAGGCCCCTCAAGGGCAACTAGAAAATCGCCGCAGTCAGTCCGTTTTTGGAGACCCACACCGTCCACCGACCAGCCTTCGGGAAGCTGGTGGCGAAAATCGGCCACTACGGTAAAGTCACGCTCATTTTGGGCAATCCGTTCTTTCCTGGTTGTCGCATACTGGGCAGCCAGTTTTTGCCACGGTTCTTGTGGGGGGCCACCTGCGCGGACCAGTTGAAACCAAGCATAACGCGGATCTTCCAGCGACGGTTCCAAGGACTCTTCGGGCGCGGTTGGTACCTGCCAAGAAGACCACAGATCATCTTGGTTAGAAATGCCAGTTTGAGAAAGGCCTGTCTGGCTGCTGCCATCATTGCTGACCTTGTCGGTGGTTAGGGTAGCTAATAATTTACGGTCGAATGTTTCCAACTCCACTAGCCAGCAGGCTGCCAATTTGGATCGAAGCTTGTGTTTTAAGTCGCTCAATTGGAGTAAGATTGCCCGATTGCGATTCGGCAGGTCCAGCGTGTTGGTCACCCAACGGGAGCTGATGAAGGTTCCGGCTAAAGCATAATAATCGCGTTGCGAAACGGCATCGAGTTTGTGGTCGTGGCAGCGCGCGCAGGCCACGGTGGTTGCCTGAAAGGCTTTGGAAAATGTGTTGATTTGGTCATCGAGCATCTCTTGATGCACGCCGTTGAAGTCGGCGCTGTCGCCGTGCCGTTTTTCACCCAGCAAAAAAAAGAGCGTTCCGATTCGCGATAGGTTGATAGCCTGTTGTGGGTCGATGCGGGGTTGGTCCAGCAGGTCGCCGGCGATTTGTTCCCGTACCAACTGATCGTAGGGTACATCGTCATTGAATGCATTGGTCAGATAATCGCGATAGCGCCAGGCGCCCTTGACCGGAATATCCCATTCGTAGCCGTAGGTGTCGCCGTAGCGCACCACATCCATCCAATGGCGGGCGAAATGTTCGCCAAAATGGGGTGAGGCGAGCAAACGATCGACCAGATCTTCCCACGCGGTTGGTGAGGTACTGTCTAAGAAGGAACCCATCTGCTCAAGTGTGGGAGGTAGTCCGAGCAGGGCAAAGGAAAGACGGCGATACAATGCGGCTTTGTCAGCACGCCTGGCAGGACGAAGTTGGCTGGACTCCAGCCGGGCCAGAATAAATCGATCGATCGGCCGTTGTGACCACTGAGTCTGTTCGACTGAGGGAAGTGGTGGCTGCACCACGGGCTGCCAGCTCCACCACTTGTGGCGCTCATGCAGCTTGGCTTGCCAGCTTTCATCCTTCACTGCACCGATGTCTGGAGGGGAAGCACGCGGGTCGACAGCGCCCCGTTCAATCCAACGCACCAGATTGGCAATCTCGGTTGCGGTAAGTTTTCTGTCAGGTGGCATTTCCAGCGACTCGTGACGTACCGCCGTCACCAGCAGGCTTTGCTCGGCTTGGCCTGGGATCAGTGCCGGTCCCGACTCGCCACCGGTTTGCCATCCGCCACGCCAATCGAGTCGCAAGCCACCTCCGGGCGTTTCCGCTGCAGCCGAGTGGCACTCATAGCAGTGCTCAATCAGAATCGGCCGGACATGATGTTCAAAAAATTCAAGATCGGCCAATTCCGTGGCGACTTCGGAAGCGACCGTGCTGGGGATACAGAACTGTGCCCAGCATGCTCCCAGCAGGAACAACCGTGCGTACGGAAACAAGCGACTCTGTTGGTTGGAAATTCGGGTCGTCAAAAACATCGTTATGCTTTAGAGACGGATTGAATTGTGGAGTGACCGTACTGCTGCGATTATAGCATGTCTGTTATCCTTAGCATGGGTATAAAATCCACGCCGTGAAGTATTTTAAAAGGGGTTGAAGTCCAGAATACAAGCCCGAAGCGCAAGCGAGTGGGTTGGTATGGTTACCATGAATTCACTCGCTTGCGCTTCGTGCTTGCATTTTTGCCACAATATCTTTCAGGGCTTTCATCATGGTGATCGGATACCCAGGGCGGTGCTGCGCTTGCCCTGGGCTGACATGTTTTGAGCCCTTCTGGCCGACTTGTGTAGATACGACCAGAGTGTGAGCCCCAGTCGTACCACATCAATTGGTCCTCCGGCCCTTGAAATCGGAGCTCCAACGAAATTTTCCATCCTCCTTCGGCTCGGTTGCTTTTTCATTCGCTAGACCTGACAATTGGCACGTCAGTAAATCCTAACCGGGACGACGCTCGAAGAACATGAACTCCGCCAATCCCCAACCGGCCCGTTCGCAAGCATGGCGGGCGAAGCTGCATGAGGTCATCTTCGAAGCCGACACGCCCGCGGGCAAGTTGTTTGATGTGCTGCTGCTATTGGCGATTTTGTTAAGCGTTTTGGCGGTCAGTCTGGAAACGGTCGAATCGTTTGGCAAGCGACATGGTCCATTGTTACGCAACGCGGAGTTATTCTTCACGATCCTGTTCACAGTGGAGTATATCCTCCGCATCGTTGCAGTCGAGCGGCCGCGAAAATATGTGTTGAGTTTACTGGGAATCATCGACCTGCTATCAATTCTGCCCACGTATCTGAGCTTCATGATCGGAGGTGCGCAGTCGTTTGCCGTGCTCCGGTCGCTTCGTCTGCTACGTGTATTTCGGGTTTTTAAGCTGGCCCACTTTTTGACAGAAGCAGCGTCACTGCGGCGGGCTCTCTGGAATGCGCGGGCCAAAATTGTTGTATTCTTCTCCACAGTGCTGATTGTCGTGACGATTGCCGGTACCGTGATGTACGAAATCGAAGGTCGCCAGAGGTGGCTGCCAATTTCGCCGGATCGGCATATAAAGATCCCCCAAATGGTGAAAGGCGAGGTCGAGAGTCTCACTATTAAACAGCCATTGGACCGAAAGTCGGAGTTCACCTCCATCCCGCAGTCCGTCTATTGGGCGATTGTGACCATGACCACGGTCGGCTACGGCGACGTGGTGCCGCAGACCGCGCCCGGCAAGATGGTTGCCGCCATTTTGATTCTGCTAGGTTATAGCCTGATCATTGTTCCCACCGGATTCGTTTCGGCCGAGTTGGTCGGAGCAAAATCGGCACACACCGTGACCACTCAGGTGTGCGCCCACTGCATGGCTGAAAGTCATGAACCCGATGCGCGATATTGCAAACTGTGCGGCGAACAGCTTTGATAACGAGTATTATCGATGCCCCATATCGAATTTACATCCCAATTGAGCCAACACCTCGAGTGCTCGATAGGAGCGATTGAGGCTACCACATTGCGCGAGGCATTTGATGTTGTGTTTGAACGAAACCCGAAAGTTCGTAGCTACCTGCTCGACGATCAGGGGGCCGTAAGAAAGCACGTTGCTGTGTTTATCAATAATCAATTGCTACATCAACGCAATAACTTGGAGATAGCTTTGCCACCCGATGCAGAAATCTACGTGATGCAAGCGTTGTCGGGGGGATAGATTAGGGATTTATGTATTCTTCACCTTTATTTAGGAATGTGGCATTTGGGAAAGGACGACTATGGCAACAATACTTCATGTTGGAACTCGCAAAGGATTGTTCACATTGAAACAGAATCGGTCTGGCTGGACAATCGATCGAGTCGACTTTTTGGGAGATCCAGTTACCATGCTGATGGAGGACCATTGCGACAATTCTCTCTATGCTTGCCTGACATTGGGTCACTTTGGAACGAAATTGCATCGGACTGTAGATGGTGGAGAAAAATGGCATGAACTCACAGTGCCCGTATATCCCCAAGGGGCTGTCCTGGCTGCCCGTTCATTCGATGAAAGCTCTCCGCCTCCGACCAAACCGGCAAACCGTGCCGAAATTTGGTCGCTGGAAGCCGCAGGTGATGACAAACCAGACTGCCTGTGGGCGGGTACGATTCCGGGAGGATTGTTTCGATCCGAGAACCGGGGCGAGTCTTGGGAATTGAATGGTCCTCTATGGGATCGTGAAGAGCGTATGGAATGGTTTGGCGGAGGTAAGGACGATCCGGGAATTCATTCGATTTGCGTCGATCCTCAAGATAGTCAACACGTAACACTCGGTATTTCATGTGGCGGAATCTGGGAGACCACGGATGGGGGCGACTCGTGGGCGCTCCTAGGTGAGGGATTGAGGGCCGATTATATGCCGCCCGATATGACGCACAAGTTGAGCATTCAAGACGCCCATCGTCTGACCCAATGCGAAGTCAATCCGACAGTCATGTGGGTGCAGCACCACAACGGCATTTTTCACTCGACCGATGGCTCCAAGTCTTATCGAGAGATCACCGAGGCTGGACCGTCCACTTTTGGCTTTGCCGTTTGCGTACATCCTGGAGACGAGAAGACTGCATGGTTCGTTCCCGCGGTAAAAGATCAATGTCGTGTTCCGGTCGATGGAAAACGAGTCGTCACTCGTACCCGCGACGGAGGCGAGTCGTTCGAAACGCTCTCGAGTGGATTGCCTCAGGAAAATTGCTACGACATCGTATTCCGACACGGTCTCGACATTGACCAGTCAGGCGCGCAACTTGCCATGGGTTCCTCAACAGGAGGACTTTGGATCAGTGACAACGGTGGTGACCATTGGGATGGTACATCTAACCTGTTGCCACAGATTTATGTGGTTCGATTTAGTCGCTGCCAGGATGCCACGGATGGTTAAAAACATGAAATCACTTTTGCATGGTTTTCTAATTATTTGCGCAGGTTTCCTGCTGCTGAACCTTCCAACCGCAGCCGCCGAAACGTATCCGCCTGCGATCAACCCGGGTACACCATGGCCGGCGACCGATGCCTTGGGGCGGACTTTGCCGACAACCGCCACGGTGGGCCCACCACGCCAAAATCGGTTTGTTGGGATTTTTTATTTCCTCTGGCACAACCAGCACGGTGGCAAGAGCCCCAACTGGGACGGCCCGTACGATGTGGCTAAGATTCTGACGACCGACCCGCACGCGCTTAAGAAGCCCGACTCCCCTCTGTGGGGACCGATTGGAATGTACCACTACTGGAGCGAGCCGCTCTATGGTTACTATCGGAGTGAAGATCCTTGGGTGCTGCGCCGGCACGCGCAAATGCTGGCCGACGCCGGGGTCGATATGCTGATTTTCGACACCACCAACGCGGTGACTTATCCGCAAGCCTACCGAAAACTTTGCGCGGTTTTCCAAGAAATCCGAGCCGCGGGAGGTCGGACGCCGAAGATCGCGTTTATGGTCAATACACAGGCGGGCAAAACGGCCGCGCGGATTTACCACGATCTCTACCATCCGGGCCTCTTTCGCGGTCTCTGGTTTGTCTGGCAAGGTAAGCCGCTGATGATTTGCGATCCGCAAGATGCCAGCGGCGAGCTGCGCAGCTTTTTCACCTTACGCCGAGCGCACTGGCCGTTTACCCAGGTCAACACAGAAAATGCCTGGCATTGGGAGGCAACCTATCCACAGGCATACGGTTACACTGACGATCCGAAAAGACCTGAACAAGTCAACGTGTCTGTGGCGCAGAATCTTCGACAATCGGATGGTGAGGTCACCAACATGAGTTCTGGTACGGCTCGGGGTCGGAGCTTTCATGAGGGGCAATTCGACCACCAATCCGGAGCGGTCAACCATGGCCACAACTTTCAGGAGCAATGGCAGCGAGTCAGTGAGCTCGATCCACCTTTTGTTATGGTCACCGGCTGGAACGAATGGATTGCCGGCCGTTGGGGCAAGACGGACGGCCCCATCACATTTGTCGACCAGCTTGACCAGGAGTTCAGCCGCGATATCGAGCCGATGCGGGGTGGTCACGGCGACAATTACTATTGGCAGTTGGTGGCCAATGTGAGACGTTACAAGGGCGCCCCTGCCCTGCCCTCTTCGTCGCCTGCCTTAACCATCGACCTCGACGGTCCATTCGAGCAGTGGCGTGAGGTGCAGCCCGAATATCTTGATTCTCAGGGGGACACTACGGCGCGCGATTTCGACGGTGCCGCTGGACTGCACTATGTCAATCGGTCCGGTCGCAACGACCTGGTGGCCATGAAAGTTGCTCGGGACGAGGGGCACGTTTACTGGTACGCACGCACCCGCAAGCCGCTCAGTCCGCATACCGATGGCAACTGGATGTGGTTGCTCATCGAGGCCGACCAGAATACCCGAAATGGATGGCACGGTTATGACTACATCGTCAACCGAACAGTCGAAAACGCGAAATCGACTTGGCTCGAACGCTGTGTTGGCGGATGGCATTGGGAGAAAGTAGCACGTATCCGGTATCGCACCGATGGTGACCAGCTTCACCTGCAAATCCCACGGGCCGCCTTGCGTCTTGCTGGTGATAATACAACTCACGCGGCTGAAACTTTATCACTTGAACCCTTTTCATTGGGATTTCAATGGATAGATAATTCGCAACATCCGGGTGATATCATGGACGTCTACCGGAGTGGCGACGTGGCTCCAGAGGGGCGGTTCAGATATCAGTATTTGGCCGAGTGATATGTGTCTGCATCCGCCGACGAAAATACCGTCGCGTGGTGGCTAAACCGCCAAACACAACCGTTGCAGCCAATAGCAGCGAGGAAGGTTCCGGGACGCTAATGCTGGCAATGACACTTGCAGGACTGGTAGTACCAAACTCGCTCCCCCAAACTGTTAAATCGTCGGCGTTGACTACGTTGTTGTTGTCGTAGTCCCCTGATGACTGTGTGGCTGTCAACGTTGAGTTAAAGGATTCACTCCCATTGATATCTTCGTTGTCTAGTTCGCCATGTCCAAAATTGCCTTGCCATGTCAAAAAGTCGTTGCCGTTGATCATGCCATTCTTGTCTGCATCAGCAGCCAAGTCTGGTGTGATGAGTGTGCCCTCGAACCGAACTTCCGAGAGTCCGACATATTCATCATCGCCTCCAATTCCACTAAATGCTGAGTTGAGCAGGAAGCGAACCCGACGCACTCCACTGGCAACTAAGGGGACGACCTGGGCGGAGTTAGGATCAAATCCGAAATCGGCAGTTAGATTGTAGGTGGTGCCGACAGCGACAAAAGTTCCACCTGTACGCTCGGTATTCACCTGAATTTCAAACTCATCCACACCACGAAAGTCTCCCAATCCATCTTCGTTGTCGTTCCAAATATGAGCGGTGGTGAGATCGTAAGCGCCATCAAATTCGAATTCGATGATCTGATCGTCGACCGGTAGCGTTGCAAACCCGTTTTCCGTAGGGGCGCCAAAATCTACGACGCCGCAATCGGCGCCTTCAGCTTCTGCCGGGCTGCCACCAGGAATTCCAGCATCGCTACAACCAGAAAGGAATCCCCACTGATCCACAGAGCCGCCCACGATGACGCCATGGGTATCGTCCAAAACGCCAGGTCCTCCGGTGGCCATGAGGCCGAAGTGCGGTAGCGGACTAGCTAAGTCGGGGCCTTGATCACCATTTACCAGGTTCTGAATGTTGAGCCCTACTCCAAAATGGCTGGTCGCTCGAACATCGTTGGGTTTGATGACATCAGCTCGCGCGCTGCTAAGCAATAACATGGTAGCAGCCATCACAGAAGTAATTCGCTTCATGGTCTCTTCCTATTGGATGCTTCTTGGTGTAAGGCCAGTAGTACCGACATGGAACTGTTTGATTAGTCGTCGGCAGTTGAATTTTGGAACAATCGATGTATAAGGTCAGGCCGCGGGAATACCTGATTGGGCCAGGCACCCAAAGAACCCACCACCCACTAGTGTCGCAGAAGGGTTTGTTCGTTTCAATATTTTTGCAAAAAAAAAAGCAACCATTGCCTTTAGTGAAAACACAATATGCTACAGCATATCCTGTCTTGCCGGGTAAATAACAGTCTTGGTGGCCAAATCCTCTACTTGGCAGTACCAGCTAAAGTTGTGCCAGCCTTACGAGCTTAACCACTTCCCTAAACCACCAGCCCAGTGGCTGATTAATTCAACTGTCCCCTAATGCGTGGCGATGCTGTTTTGGTTCTACTGTGACCACTATTAGCCTTCTGAATTGGAAACCAACAGTGTGAAAAGTTGCAAATGATCGATTCAGACAGATTGGCGAGTCTCAATTCAAGCGAAATAATGATTTTTCTGAAGATTTTGCTGTCAAACCTGTGCTATTGTTGATAGGCGGTTCCTAGGAAGTACTGAAATGTGGCAAAATGGTGGCGGAATAGTAAAAACGGGATTTTA
Source organism: Pirellulales bacterium (assembly GCA_039831705.1). Classification (GTDB taxonomy): domain Bacteria; phylum Planctomycetota; class Planctomycetia; order Pirellulales; family Lacipirellulaceae; genus JAJRWS01. The sequence goes on from JBDOMT010000426.1 coordinate 11,901, forward strand.
GTGCGAAGTGGGGATTATGTCACGTCGTCAACGTAAGTCGAAGCGTTCCCATGTGCCGCATGAGAGTCGTGTTTCGAAGGTTGGCCATGAGCCGGTTGCAACTCCTCCCGCGTTGCCTCCTGTTCCTTCTCATTCTGCCTTGAAAGGCTGGTTGCTGATTGGGCTGGCGAGTAGTGTGATGGGCCTCGGCATCTACTGGTTTCAAGCTTGGTTTCCTCATGCGCTTGATGGTGTTCCAGCCAAGATGAACCGTACCGGTGGTGTTGCTACCGGTATTAGCACTTCTGGAATTGAAACTGGAGGCACCAACCTGCCGTTGGAAATGCTTAACACCGCGTCGGTCAAGGAAGCACAAGTGGTTGCCCAGTCACAACTCGATCCGGGGCAAGATGGCTGGGAGACGGAAGTTGTCGCCGAGCTTGCCAAAAAGCAACTGATCCGGTTGGGTGAGCGCTTGGTTAACCACCACAGAGACAAAGATTGGTTCAACAGCTTACAGACGGAAGTTGCTGCAGAAGTGACCTGCGGCCGAATGCGACCGGCGGAACTGGTCGAAGTGTTTCGCGACGGGGTCGATGACCAAAAAATCCTCGTGCGACGTGCAGCCAACAGTGACCAACGCGTAGAAAAATACCAAGGTCGCGCAGACCTCATGCGCGCAATGGATGAATTGGCCGAACCGTTTGCCAGTGCCAGGGATGTGCATATTCATGTTAAAGTGATACGAGTTACCAGCACTGCGGACAAAGCCGAGACGATGGCCTATTTTGAAGCAGACGGTAGGACTCCTACGGGCTTTCTACAGCAACGGGTTACCTGGCATTGCCAGTGGCAACGGTCTGGACAGGGAATGCTTTTGTTAACTTCAATCCGTGCCACGGACTACGAGGAGGCGATCAAAAACGGTCCATGGTTGGTTGACTGCACAGCAAGTGTCTTGGACAAGAATGACTCTTTTCGAGAACAGCTGGCCTTCGGACTCAATCATTGGCTCAGCCGATTAGGTCGAGTGCATGGCATGCATGCATTTGCTCGCTCGGGATTAGCAGTGGGTGACGTCAATGGTGACGGACTCGACGACGTGTACGTGAGCCAACCTGGTGGACTGCCCAATCGACTGTTTGTACAGCAGTCCGATGGCACGGCAATCGATCGATCCCACGAGGCGGGTGTCGATTGGTTCGATCAGACCAGCAGTACCCTGATCGTGGATTTGGACAATGACGGCGATCAAGATCTGATAGCCGCTACCAGAGCAGGCTTGCTGTTGATGGAGAACGACGGTACGGGCAAGTTTCGATTGCGGACCACCTTGGCAACGCGGGACAATGACACCCAATCGTTTTCGGCAGCCGATTATGATAATGACGGCGATTTGGATCTCTATGTTTGCATTGAGTTTGCCAATCAAATGTCACTGCAAAAAGTGGCATTTGTTTACCACGATGCAAATGATGGGGCAGCGAATCGATTGTTTCGTAACGACATTGGAACCGATGGCAAGTGGCAGTTTACTGAAGTAACACAGCAAGTTGGACTCGATGTGGACAATCGTCGCCATAGCCTCGCCTGCGCCTGGGAAGATTATGATAACGATGGCGACCAGGATCTGTATGTGGCCAACGACTATGGCCAAAATTGTCTCTACCAAAACGAAGGTGGCCAGTTCAAAAACATTGCGCTCGAGGCCAACGTGGTCGACTCAGCCTCGGGAATGTCAGTCAGTTGGGCCGATTATAACCGCGATGGCTGGATGGATCTTTACGTGGCCAACATGTTTTCCTCAGCCGGTAACCGGATTACGCGACAAGAGCAATTTAAAACCGGCGCGGACGACCAGTTGCGAAAGATATATTCCCGTTTTGCCAAGGGCAATACGCTGCTGCAGAACGACGGCCACGGCCAGTTTCGAGAAGTGAGCGAATCATTAGGCGTCGAGATGGGACGTTGGGCTTGGAGCAGTGTTTTTGCCGACATGAACAACGATGCTTGGGACGATCTGTTGGTGGCCAATGGCTACATCTCCACCGAAGACTCGGGCGACTTGTGAAGTTTTTTCTGGCGGCAGGTCGTGTCGCGTGGTAGAAGTCCGGTAAGCAACACATCGGCCAGCAGTGCAGCCTATGAACAAGGTACGCCGATGGGTGCCACGCTGCATGAGATGGTGCGTAAAGGGCGGTCCTTCAGTGGGCATGAACGCAACTGTTGTTTTCTTAATCTGGGTGGAGGCAAGTTCGCCGATGTCTCAGCCTTAAGCGGCTTTGACTTTCCGGACGATGGACGTGCCGTTGCCCGCTGCGACTGGGACTTAGACGGCGACCTCGATCTGTGGATTGCTAACCGCAGCGGCCCGCAGGTGCGATTTTTACGCAATGATCTGGAAACACAGCACCACTTTCTGTCGATACGCCTCGAAGGTAAAACCTGCAACCGAGATGCAATCGGCGCGCGGGTTGAGGTGATTCTGCAAAAAGGGAATACAGGGAGCGAAAAGTCGATCATCATTAAAACATTGCGAGCCGGGGAAGGATTTTTGGCCCAGTCGAGCAAATGGCTCCACTTGGGGCTGGGTTCTGCGACCGAAATCGAGCATGTCATAGTGCGTTGGCCTGGAGGTGATTTTGAGGAATTTGACGGTTTGACTGTCGATCACCATTATCACCTGGTCCAACACCGCGGCAGGGCCCGATTGTGGACGCCACCGGAGCGTAAGAGTTTGCCCAAGCCGACGGAAATGTACGAACCGAAATCAACAGACCAAGCGCGAGTGGTTTCCGCTGCCCAAATGCCCTTACCTCCGTTGGATTACCAAACCTTTGACGGCCAACCACGTTGGTTGGAGCAAGTCGCGTCGGGTCAACCGAAACTCGTCAATCTTTGGGCCAGTTGGTGTCGGCCCTGTTTGCAGGAACTCAGAGAATTTGCCCAGCGTGAAGTCGAACTGCAGCAAGCGGGTGTGGTTGTGATCGCGCTGTCGGTAGATCTTCTCGATGTCGATAAAGGGACCGATTCGGCAGCCACACTCGGTTTGTCCAAGGCGGTGCCCGGGCTCTTGAAAAATGTCGGCTACTCTGGCAAAGCAGGTTGGGCGACTCCTGCTACAGTTGAGAAACTGCAGCTAGTGCAAAATCATCTGTTTGACCTGCACCAACCGATGTCGGTCCCCACCAGTTTGCTGATCGACTCCGCCGGTCAGTTGGCTGTACTCTATCGTGGTCCGATTTCTGTCGATCAACTGTTGGCGGATGTCGCTCAGTTGCCCACACTGGCCTCTTCACCGACGGCATTACCCTTTACCGGCCGCTGGCATACACGCCGCAATCGACTCAGTCCACTTGATGTTGCTTGGCAACTGGTAGAACACGGCTACCTTGAAGAAACGATTGAATACATTGCCAGAAATAAAAAGTTGCTTGAGAATTCCTACAACATCTCCAAACTGCTTGTTCTCGTTGGAAATGGACAGCTTGCGCGAGGCGAGGCGGAGAGTGCCATATCGTACTATCGTGAGGCGTTGAGGATTGATGTCAACTATGGAGAGGCGCAAAACAATTTAGCGTGGGTGCTTTCTACCCATCCCGATGGAAATTTACGCAACGGAAAAGAAGCAATCCGTCTCATTACCACGGCGTTGAAAGAGCGGAGCGGGAATGTCTCTTCGCTGCTCGACACACTTGCAGCCGCCTATGCTGAGGAAAAACAGTTCGAGCAAGCTGTCGCAGTCACCAAACAGGCTATCGAAATTGCCAAAGCGAGTGGTCAATTGGAACGCGCCAGAAAGATCGAAAGTCGACTGCGATTATATCAGGCCCAAAAGCCTTATCGGGATAAGTAACCGAGCACCCTTACCGGGATGAGTAAAGGAGCAATAATCAATTGATCAACACGCGACGTGATTTTCTCAAAGTAATGGGTACCGGAGCTGTGGCAGGTCCACTTTCGGCCAACGGTTTTCCAAGCTGTGGGGTAGCTGCTGAATTCACGGATCAAACGACTCGGTCAGCAACTCAAAAGTCGGTTTGTACTTCGATCAGAGACTTGGGATTGCAGTTTCTTGATAACCGTCTGCGTATTACCGGGCAGGATGGGGCGACCTCGTCCCGGCTCCCTAACGGCGACGCGTTTTGGATGTTCGGCGATACCATCGAAGGGCCGTTTGAGACCATCCGCAATCACGATCTCACCGAGGTTCTATCCAATACGGCGTCGGTAGTTCCATCGCAAGATGTTGCGCAAGGCATCAGGCAGTTTGAGTACCTGAAGTCGGCTGACCAAAAGCGGCCACGCCAGGTGATTGAGTTTGGTACCGATGAAAACAGGGCGACCCATCGCCTATGGCCTATTCATAGTATTTGTGTGAACAACACGATTTATGCTTTCTATCATAAAATCACGATGGATCCCCGAGTGGATGTATTTGAGACATTTGAACTCAACGGCATGGGAATCGCCCGAGCCCAAGTTGGTGAGTATCGCTTTGAGAGAATGACAGCGCCAGACGGTAGCAAAGAGTTTTGGAAAGGAAACCAACCAGGCTTTGGTGTTTTCATCGAAAAGTTGGCCGACGGTTATCTCTATCTTTGGGGTTCCTACTGGACGGGCATGTTTCTGGCCCGCACTCGTGCCGATGCCATCGAGGATTTAGCCAGCTATGAGTACCTGGTGTCAGCACCAACTCTGGTACACCCAGGAAAGGCTGTCGTTTGGCAAAAAACGTTTCAGCCTTCTGCGGTTTTGTTTGATGGTGTCCCCAATGAGTTGTCTGTGGCTTATAACTCGTATTTAAAGAAGCATATCGCCATCCATGTTTTGAACCGAGATAACAAGTTGGCCATCCGAACGGCTCCCCACATCTATGGCCCCTGGAGTGAGCCGGAGATTTTCTTTCGACCCCAAAGGAAGAGTGCGGACGACCTGTTTACCGCTGGCAAGGAGCATCCCGAACTGCGTAGAGAGGACGGCAAGATTCTCTACGTCACTTATGTCAATTCCTCCATGTACGCCCCCCACCTGTTGGAGGTAACGCTAGTCTGAGAGAATCGACCCGGGTGATACACTTGGAATGGATAAGGCAATTGGGTCGATCTAATAGGAGGAGATTGGATAGGATTGGTCGATTTCGAATTGTTTCCAAAATTATCTTTTTAGATTACAATCAAAGGATTAAATGGTTTTGAGTGAGGGCGATATGCAGTAAACCAACTTGACGAAAAGGTAGGGTGCAGGCTATCTAGTAGCGTTGGAGAAGAAGTTGCGATTCTTAACTTGACCACATTGAGAGGGGAGCAATGATACAAACATGTCGCTCGAGAGTACGCGGTTTTACGCTTGTGGAATTGCTGGTGGTCATTGCGATTATTGGCGTGCTGGTCGCATTGCTTTTACCAGCGGTCCAAGCGGCCCGAGAAGCAGCTCGGCGCATTCAATGTTCCAACAATCTCAAGCAGATGGGTCTTGGTGCTCTCAATCACGAATCGACGCACGGGTTTCTACCTGGTGCAGGGTGGGCCCCTTGGACGACCGGTGATCCGGAGCGGGGCTTTGGTCGCAGCCAACCTGGCGGTTGGATCTACCAGATTCTGCCCTATGTCGAAATGCAAAACGTTTATGACTTACCGAGTGATGGTGATGCGGAACATTACCGGACGCCGGCACAACTGGCGGGCGCCCAAAAATTACTGCAAACACCAATTGCTACATTTAACTGTCCTTCACGCAGAGCCGCTACCAATTATCCGTGGAATCCTGCGGTCCCTTCCTTTTTTCGCGAGGTGAATGCATCCAGAGTGGAAGAAATGGCTCATAGCGACTACGCAGCCAATGCGGGAGACGCATTTCCGGATAATCTGGATAGAGGTGGACCGGGCGGATTGAAATTCTTTTTCGAAACTGCAGATTGCGGCTCCGGGGATAATCAGTTTCATCTCATCTTCCCACCTCGGCCCACCGGGGGTACCTACAAAGTGGAAAATGCGTTTTGTTGGCCTTCTGAGGACACCCAGACAGGAGTCTGCTTTCTGGGAGCCGAAATCCGTTTAACTGAAGTTAGTGACGGATCCTCCAACACGATGCTCGTTGGTGAAAAATATATGGAACCTGATAAATATGAATCTGGCACGGATCCAGGTGACAACCAATGCATGTACAGCGGTTGGGATTGGGATGTAAATCGTTGGGGCGGGGGTTCAAGAGTTGATCCTTCAATCAATGCCGATTTGTTTGCAATCCCGAGCCCCGATCGGCTTGGTTTGGAGAACTTCGGCACTTGGGGGAGCGCCCATCCGGCCGGTTATCAAGCCGTATTTTGTGATGGATCTGTGATCAACATCGACTACGACATCGATCCTGCCGTATTGGCCAATTTGTGTAATCGATTCGATGGCCAACCGATTTCTGCAGATTATTGAGCAGGCAGATTGAGAACAAGAAAAATTTATTGTGAGTATGCATATCACTTGCAATCTCAATCCCTGTCCTCATCGATCAAACTTGCTTGGTGTCCGCTTGAATAATCATACAGTTCCTTTATGGCTCACCTCAAGCTTTCTGTGCGCTCTGTTGTTTGGTTGCAGCGGTGGGCCGACAGCACTGAAATCCCCTGGTCTTGATCCGGAATCAGCCGCAGAAGGTGCCATTGGGCTCTACGACAAGGACGGAGATGGAGGTTTGTCTTTGCAAGAGCTGGAAGCTTGTCCAGGAATACTGGTATCTATTGCAATCTACGACCAAGATGGTGACAAGATTGTCTCGCAAGTTGAAATCGCTCAGCGATTGCAGATATACGTTACTCGTTCAATCGCACTCGCACGGCTTTCCGCCACGGTTCGAATTAACAAACGCCCACTGGGTGGCGCAACGGTTCGCTTCATTCCAGAAAGTTACCTGGGCGAAGAAATCAAGCCTGCCGTGGGTGAGACCAGGCGAATGGGATCAGCAACGATGGCGGTTGCGCCGTTGGTCGCGACCGTCGCAATATCGTCATGCCCATCGCCAGTATCGGAAT
>JBDOMT010000426.1:18913-24632 GCA_039831705.1 Pirellulales bacterium
CAAAAGGGAATACGTGGAATTCACGCCGGTACCTACCGAGTTGAAATCACACATCCCGAAATTAATATTCCAACCCAATACAATACCAAGTCGACGCTGGGTTACGAAACAACCCCTGGCAATCCTTACGCAAATTTCGACTTGAAGTCTCGCTAGACACAACCTGCTTCATGCCAAATTTTGCAGCTGCCGGACGCATACCCGTAGAGCTCGTCGCCGATGAACCGATTACCTTGCATTCTGCAGATAATGAGCAATTTGTTCCATCGGTTTCATTTGCCATTTCTATGTCTGTCAATGCTTGTTTCAGGTGCTCAAGAATGTTGTGCTGAGAATTGGAGCATCGAAGGAAAATCTTGGCCAGGAGCCGATCGGCTTTTTAGGCGCGACTCACGTTGGCGCGGTGCCGATGCTGCAAATTCGATCGACCTGGGTGACCATCGCGTACTTTGGACATTTGGTGATAGCTTTGTCGACATAAATCAAGACCGGTCTCAGAGACATCGCAAAGTGGCGACATTCATTCGTAATTCAATTGCGATTCAAACGGGTTACGATCCGACTTGCGCGGAATTTCGGCCATGTTGGCAAGAAAAACAAGATGGCACGCCAACCTCATTTTTTCGTTTGCAAGGTGAAGACAATTATTGGCCCGGTGGAGGTCTGATGCTGGATCAGAAACTACTTCTGTTTCTCATACGCGTTCGTAATTCGAATGTGGGATTAGGATTTTCAGTTGTAGGTTGGGGAGCCGTGTTAATCGCCAATCCACAAGATATTCCAAGAAATTGGAACTTGAAATATCTGTCGGTCCCGCAAAATACGTTAGGAGTGATGGTAGGATCTGGCAGTTCGGTTCGCATAGGAGAGTGGATTTATTCCTATGGTTCTGACAATTCGACTCGCCATAAGTTGTTCTTAACCCGTATTCCTGTCGCCGATGTGTCAGTAGGTGATTTTTCATCACTGGAGTGGTGGAATGGATCGGACACTAGTTGGCGAAAACAGACACAAATTAATACGCGACCGCCTAAACCGATCGTCGACGATGGACAGACGGAGTTCACCGTACATTACCAACCCAAATTAAAATCCTTTCTTCTGACGCAGTTTGAATCCTTTCCACGATCTCCCATTGTGATCCGATATGCCCGGAATATTACCGGGCCATGGTCGCCCATGCAGACTGCTTTTATTCCTGAAGAAGTGGATATTACAGGTAAGGACACTATGATTTACGCGGCCAAGGCACATCCAGAGCAGGCGACAGAAGGATTGGCTGTTACCTACTGCACCAATACTTTTGACCTGGCAACGGTGCGCACGGATGAATCGGTCTATTATCCACGATTCGCCCGTTTCATTTTTAAAGCTCAAGTGGCAAAAGCTGCCAAGTGACGATACCGTTGTGTAAATCGTACTGTTATCGATCTAATCTTCACCTGGTACGACAATATTTCCAAGATGGAACCCACGGGCGAGAGTGAGATGGCGGGTTAAGCCAGGATGTCGCGGACCACATTGCCGTGAACGTCAGTCAGTCGGAAGTCGCGGCCCCGATAACGGTAGGTCAGCTTTTTGTGGTCGATTCCCAACAGATGCATCATGGTGGCGTGTAAGTCGTGGACATGAAAGATGTTTTCGACTGCGCTGTAGCCGAGTTCATCAGTTGCACCGTAACGGATGCCCGGTTTTACCCCGCCACCACACAAGAACATCGAAAATCCGCGGATGTGATGGTCGCGTCCATCGCCCTGTGCCATTGGGGTGCGGCCAAACTCACCGGTAAATACGACCAACGTTTCCTCTAGCATCCCACGTTGTTTAAGGTCGGAAATCAGCGCTGCTGTGCCCTGGTCGACGTGTCTGGCCGTTTCCAGACTTCCTTTTTCGATGGCGCCGTGATGGTCCCAGCCACGATGATACAACTGAATGAATCGAACTCCCTGTTCCGCCAGTCGTCTGGCCAACAGGCAGTTGGCCGCATAGGAGCCATCTGCACCTTGCGTGCCGTACTGATCGAGTGTCTCCTGCGTTTCATCGGCCAGGTCCATCAACTGCGGCACGCTTGTTTGCATCTTAAACGCCAATTCGTATTGGGCGATGCGGGTGGCAATTTCCGGATCATCGACGATTTGATGATAGAGTCCGTTGAGTGCCGAAACCGTTTCGATGACTTTGCGTTGTCCGTCAGGGAAGACGCCGGGTGGATTATTCAAGTAGAGCACCGGATCGCCCGCCGAGCGGAATTCGACGCCCTGATGGCGGCTGGGCAAAAACCCGCTGTGCCACTGCCGCGCTGCGATCGGCTGACTTTGTCCGCCACCCACGGAAGTCATCACGACGAAACCGGGTAGCTCGTCTGCTTCGCTTCCCAGTCCGTAAGTCAGCCACGAGCCCATGGACGGTCGCCCCGATATCTGGGTGCCCGTATTCATAAACGTGTGGGCCGGGTCATGATTAATTTGCTCGGTCTGGACCGAGTTGATGATGCAGAGTTCGTCGGCCACATTGGCCAAATGTGGAAAGATGGTAGCAAGCCGCCGCCCCGACTCACCGCAACTGCGAAATGCATGCCGAGGTCCGAAACATGTGAGTTCCTTATTTTGCAACTGGGCAATCGGCTGCCCGCTGGTGAATGATTCGGGCATGGGGCGGCCATCCATCTCAGCCAATTTGGGCTTTTCGTCGAATGTCTCCAGGTGTGACATTCCGCCAGCCTGGCACAAGAAGATGACACGTTTCGCCCGTGGGGCAAATGGTAGCGGGCCGACGAGTCCTGATGGCGACACGGTGGCCGTAGCGGAATCGCCTTGCTGGAGCAGCGTTTCTAGCGCTGCACCACCGATGCCACCTGCCGCGCGCCCCAGCCAGGTGCGACGGGTTATCTGTTGACAGGAGTCGAGATGCCGAATGTCCATGATGGTGATTCTCTGACCGGGTGTTAGTTTCTCGTGATTGTTTCATGCAGATTGAGGAGAGTCCGCGCCACGGTGGTCCAGGCGGCGCGCTGAGAAACTTGCTCTTCACGCTTTGGTGTCAAACCGACACTTAGAAGCTTTGCCGCTTCCTCGGGTTCAGTCAAATAGTGGTGGAGCTGTTGCTCGAATAAAGTTGAGAGCAATTCGACTTCTTCCATTCGAGGCATTCTCTGCAACACTTGCCGGTAAGCAAACCCAATTTTCCCCGTCGTGGTAGGTTCTTTGGCGACTACCATTCGATCGGCCAGCACTCGTGCGGCTTCGACGTAGGTGGGATCGTTCAAGAGGACGAGAGCCGCCAGTGGTGTATTACTGCGCGGCCGATCCACCGTGCACTCCTCGCGCGTCGGCGCATCAAATGCTCCCAAGGAAGGGTGTAGAAAGGTGCGACACCAGTACGTGTACAATCCACGTCGATACTGATTCGCGTTGGTATCGTGTTCATATTGACGTTTGGGAAAATTTAGATGGGCCCAGTACCCGGCCGGTTGATAAGGCATGACGCTGGCGCCCCCCAAGTCTGGATTGAGTAAACCGCTGACCGCCAAGGCGTTGTCTCGCACCATTTCGGCTTCGAGACGAAAGCGGTTCTGTCGAGCATAAAACTCGTTCTCTGGGTCACGATCGCGCAGTTCTGCAGTCGCCAGTGACGATCTACGATAGACGTCCGAAGTCACCATAATCTTGAGTAGTTTTTTGGTATCCCAGCCGCTTTGGATATACTCAGTCGCCAACCAGTCGACCAGTGCAGGATGTAATGGTACATGACCTTGGACGCCAAAATCGTCGAGAGGGCGTACCAGGCCGCGGCCGAATACCATTTTCCAGAGGCGATTGACCTGTACTCGCGCGGCCAGCGGATTATCAGTCGAAACGATCCATCGGGCCAGATCCAGTCGATTCGCATGACGGCCTTCAACGTTAAGAGTTCCGAAAATCGCCGGAATACCCGGCCACACGAGTTCGCCTGCTTGGTCCATCCAGTTGCCTCGCGACAGAATTCGAACCGTACGTGCCTTTTCCATCTGTCTGCTGACAAGCACTTCCCGTGGGCCACCGATCAGTTTCTGCTGCTCCAGCAATTTCGCCAGTTCGGAGTGAGTCTCTGCGAGTAACGGTGTAACGGTCCGATAGTAGGCGGACAATTCCACCCGTTGTGCAGGTGTCCGTTCTGCCGATGCTAATAATAAGGTACGGGCCACAGACTGTAATTTCAGTGATTCTTTCACTTCGATGGGCGCGGGCAGTCCGGTCGCCCACCAACGAAAACGCCCCAGCATGTGGGCGCCTCCAAAGCGGTGGTTCATCACCACTTGAATGGTGCGGACGTCTCCGCCAGCCGGTAATTCTCCCAGTTCGAACACGGCATGATGTGCCTGATTCACTTTGGGCAGAATGGCCCAACCGGTTTCCGGATTTTCATCGATAGCGTGCTCCACCGGATACCCGGTCTGCGAGAAGGTGGCGTTTGCCCTGGTTAACTTTATCGGATGGCCATCGATGAGCACCTGCAGCTCATTTAAAACAAAGTTGCCATTCACTCCACGGCCCGGGCCTCCTTCAGGCAAATTTGTGTCAGGCATCGCTTCCAGGTAAAGGGCTGTAATCGATGTCAAATCGGACTTGAATTCGATCGTATATTCGTCACGATCAGGTGGTTCCACTTTCGCCAGTTGCAGGGAGCCATCGCTTTGAAGCACCAATTGTGCGCCATCCTGAGTTGTTTGTGAGATGGGTTCCAACGGAGTCCAGACACCAGGTGAATTCGTCAGATTTTTTTCCCACTCGATTTGGGCAGCATCTAATTCGGATGTTGGGGTCGCCAGCACCCGTTGCAACGCCTCGATGCGATCATCGAGCACCGTTTGTTTCGACTCATGCCTTACCGGGCGTAAAGATATTGGCTCCTGTACGCCAACCGCCGTTTCCTCCAGGTCGGCAAAGAATGCGCCCCACGAATAAAAATCCCGCATAGTGATTGGGTCGAACTTATGATCGTGGCATTGCGCGCAGCCCATCGTGAGGCCAAGAAAGATCGCCGATGTGTTGCGTACCCGATCGGCCAGATAAATAGCCTGATATTCCTTCGACTGGGCGCCGCCCTCTCGGGTCGTCATATTGAGCCGGTTGAATCCCGAGGCAATTTGCTGCATATAATCGGCTTCAGGTAACAAGTCGCCAGCTAATTGTTCAATGACAAACTGGTCATAAGGAAGATTTTCGTTGAATGCACGGATTATCCAATCGCGGTAGGAGGAGTGAGGCCGAAAGTTGTCGCCGTGAATGCCATTAGTATCCGCATAACGCACCACATCCAGCCAGACCATGGCCATACGCTCACCAAAGTGCACTGAGCTAAGCAGCCGATCCACCACTTTTTCGTAGGCTTCAGCCGACAAATCGGTGGCAAAATGCCCAACTTCTTCAGATGTTGGTGGCAGACCAATCAAATCAAACGACAGCCGCCGCAGCAACGTGCGCCGATCTGCTGCTTGTAGCGGCTCCAGGTTTTCATCTTGCAGCTGCGCAAGAATGAATCGATCTATCGGATTGCCAATCTTGTTTCCATTCACTTCGGGCGGTTTGCTACGTACCGGTGGCTGAAACGCCCAGTGTCGATCGTACACTGCCCCCTCGTCAATCCAGCGGCGAATAAGCGCAATTTGCTCTGCATCGAGCCGAGACTGAAGGGAATCGACCGGTGGCATTTGCTGCTCGGCGTCGTTGGAACGAATTCG
>JBDOMT010000426.1:24642-27869 GCA_039831705.1 Pirellulales bacterium
GTTGAAACAATTCACTTGCCTCGGCATCTCCCGGAACAATCGCCGTTTGAATTGCCTGACTGCGAAGGTCCAATCGCAACTCGCTTTCTCGTGCTGTATCGTCCGGTCCATGGCATCGAAAACAGCGGTCTGACAGGATGGGCCGGATGTCGCGTGAGAAATCAACGGCCGAAGCGGGCATGCACTCCACACTCGCGTGAATCAATAGGGCTATCACCATGCAGAACAGCGAAATGCAAAGATTCTTCACTTGATGCTTTCTGGCAATAGACGGATTCAAGATTGTCAGATTCTCAATTTGGCGGTCCCATTGCGTATGCGAATGGGATCGTTAAGCCCCATGGATATCTTAACACGAAGTCTTAAGTATTTTCAGGGAGAAATAGTGAGAGCATCACAGATCACAGGTAAAAGGTAGCAAAGTTATTACTTCAGCATAGAGTTTAATGAGTCGTACCTTTGAGAAAACCGCTGATAGACGCTGATAATCGTGCCTTGACACAAACTATTATTGGGAGATGAGAGAAGTGTGATATACTTACTCTTTCTTTCAAAGTGACCCTTGGGGCGTATGTTCTGTGGTGGAGGAAATGCTATTTCCTTTTGGATTAGGAGCACGATTGAAGATGGCCATTTGTTGCCGAAATATCTTATTGAGCTTCAGTCTGGGCTTATTGGGTAGCAGTACCGCCCTCTTCTTGCTGCAATGTGTCCTGATCGTTGGTAGTATGCAAACTGACGCGTTGGCGCAAACGTTCGCGCAGACAGAAATTGCGCCTACCAACCAGCACCGAATCCGAGAACATCAAAACCTAGAATATCCGGGTGCGAAAACTCAAAACGCTCTCCTGGGGGCGGTAAAACAATTTGAGGGTGCCATTCAAGCCGATCCGCACCACGCCGCCAACTACGTGAGTCTCGCGGATGTCAACATTATGTTGTGGTGTTTTGGCTTTGTTCCACGCGATGACGTTTTGCAACAAATAAAAGAAGCTGCTGCAAAAGCGACTGAGTTGGATAGTCAGCTCGCGGCAGCGCATACGGCTGTTGGCATTGCCAAACTGGCTGAATGGGATTGGGCGGGTGCCGAAGACGAACTTCAGTGGGCAGTTCGCTTAGAGCCTGGCCGGTCCCAATCGAACCATTGGCTTGCACTTTACCTGGCGGCCATGGGGCGACATGCTGAAGCGCTGCAGGATCGGAACGGGCAGTCGCTCTGGATTCTTCACCGGGAACTCAGACTGGCTTGGGCGCAATACTTTACTTTTCTGGTAACTGGACGCGGATGATCGAACAAATGCGTGCCACAACCCAACATAATCCGGAGTTTGCTCCAGGATACGACTGGTTGGGCATGGCCTACGTGCAAGAGAAACGGTTTGATGATTCGATTGCGACTTATGAAAAAGCAGTGAGGCTATCGGGTGGTCTGGCTGAAATATTAGCCGGGCTGGGTCATGCTTACGCCCTGGCAGGTCAACACGAGGAAGCCAGGAATGTGCTTGAACAACTGCGGAAGATGGATCATCGTTGGTACGTACCGCCAGTCCAGATCGCATACGTCCATGTCGGTTTGGGAGAGTATGATGAAGCATTTCAACTACTGGAAAGAGCTTGCCAGGAAAGATCATGGGAGCTGGTGTTCCTCCAGGTCGAACCGTGGTTTGATTGTCTTCGATCGGATTGTAGATATGTTGAATTGATAAAGAAAATAAAGTTTCCCCAACAACATCGAGAATAGAAATAACACCCAGATTAGACATGAAACTTTTGGTTCTACGATTGCTTCGACCTATTCTACTATTGCCGGGCTTGCTAGGCACTTCCAGCATACTCCTGGCTCAAAGCTATTATGCGATTGAAGTGTTGGATTCGGTTACCGGCCGAGGGGTGCCGCTGGTAAAAGTGAGTACCGGCGGGGTAGATCATTGGACCGACAGCAATGGACTTGTCGCCTTCGACGAACCGGGATTGATGAATCAGAGTTTGCCTTTTGAGTTCAAAAGTTATGGCCATACCAATGCTGCCCAAACGCTGACGACACTCATTGGCAATCTCAGCCAGATATCGATTGACCGCACCAATCGGGCCGAGCGGCTCTATCGGGCCACCGGCCCCGGCATTTACCAAGACAGCGTGCTGGTGGGCCGCAACGTGCCGATTGACAACCCAATTTCCAATGGAAAAGTCAATGGACAAGACTCGGTACAGACGGTGGTTTACGACAATAAGATCCACTGGTTTTGGGGTGACTCGCTCTATGAAAACGAATGCAGCTTTTGTGGAAACTATTGGACTTCCGGCGCCACTTCGCAACTGCCCGGACAGGGCGGTCTCAGCCCGTCTGCAGGTATCAACACCACTTATTATGAAGATGCATTAGGTCGAACCCGACCGATGTTTCCACAATACCAATCCACTGGCAAGCCGGTCTGGGTCGATGGCCTGTTTACGGTTGAGGACAATATGGGTCAAGAAAGGCTACTTACACATTTTGTCAACGTCCAGTCGCTTTTTCCGGTGTTCGTGTTGCTTGAACAGGGCCTGGCTGTCTTCGATGATGCCACCGGGAGCTTTATGAAAACGCAAGACTACGGTGTAGCTCCAGAGCAAATTTGGGGGACGGGTCCGCCGATCGTTCCCGCGGGCCATTCGTTTCGGCACTCCACTGGTGGAGAAGATTATATCTATTTCGGCGAAAATTATCCCAACATTCGGGTTCGTGATCATTGGGACGATGTCAACGACATCACAAAGTGGGAAGCCTTCACGCCGTTGCAGGAAAACATGCGTTACCATGCGACCAACCCACCACTCGATTTGAACACCTATGGTGAACCGATTTACGGCTGGAAAAAAAACACCGACCCGCTGGGCACCGAGATTTTTGAGGAGATGGTCGCAAACGGTCACCTCTCGCGCACCGAAGCACCTATTGGGCTGGTCGATTTTGAAACGGGTGCCAATGTGAAGCTGCACAGGTCTTCGGTCAACTGGAACGAGTACCGGCGTAAGTGGGTTATGATCGGTAACGAGTCCGCCGGTGATGGGAGTTTTCTGGGTGAAGTGTGGTATGCCGAATCGCCGACTCCTGAGGGACCGTGGAAGAACGCCATCAAGATTGCCACCCACGGCGACCCGAGCGGCGATCTAGGCGGATCCTACTCCTTCTACAACCCCACACAGCTACCGTTCTTCGACGAGGACGATGGCCGTTTCATGCATTT
>JBDOMT010000227.1:0-6550 GCA_039831705.1 Pirellulales bacterium
TCTTGGCCAGGAAGCTCGCGACACCGTCGGCAGTGGGGGTCATACCCGCCTTGCCATCTTTCCAGCCGGCAGGGCAGACCTCGCCGTTTTCTTCGTGGAACTTCAGCGCGTCAACCATTCGCAGCATCTCGTCGATGTTGCGTCCCAGGGGCAAGTTGTTGACCACCTGATGCTGGACCACACCGGCCTTGTCGATCAGGAAGGCCAGCTGCTCGGGCTGGACGCGGTCGAAGTAGTTGAAGCCAGCCTCCAGCATGGCCTTGAGGTCCGCTGCGTCGTGCTGACGGGCGCCGGCCGGGCCTTCTGCACCGGCGCCAATCTCCAGGGCCGCAACAACCAGTCGAAGAAGGCCAGGGCCGGCGCGACGCTCGAGACCGGGTTTCACCCGTTCCTGCGACGTATCCGCAATCTGCACTGCCCGATCATCACCGCGGTCAACGGCCCGGCCGCCGGCGCCGGCATGAGCTTCGCGCTGCTCGGCGACATGATCCTGTGCGCGCGCTCGTCGTATTTCCTGCAGGCGTTCCGCCGCATCGGTCTCGTGCCGGACTGCGGCTCGACCTGGCTCCTGCCGCGCCTCGTCGGTTGGCAGAAGGCGTCGGAGATCCTGCTGATCGGTCGCCCCTTAGAGGCACCGCGCCTGCTCGAGCTGGGGCTGGTGAACCGGGTGATCGAGCACGACCACGAGTGAGCGCCGGTAGAGATCGAGCGGGACGATGTCGAGCTGGTAGCTGACCGTGGTGGTGTCGGCGTCCAGGGCCAGGTATCCATAGAGGGTGGACCAAAGCCCCTTGCCATAAATGGGCAGCACTACCTGGTCGATTTTTTCATCCTTACGAATGACAAACACAAAAGCATATTTCTCTCGCCTTTGAATTCCCGCCAGGTC
Organism: Pirellulales bacterium; assembly: GCA_039831705.1. Classification (GTDB taxonomy): domain Bacteria; phylum Planctomycetota; class Planctomycetia; order Pirellulales; family Lacipirellulaceae; genus JAJRWS01. Next base: position 890 of record JBDOMT010000227.1, read on the forward strand.
TTTTTCTGCAGGAATGGAAACGCTCAGCTCGGGTGCCTTGGCTGCGGTACGGGGATTGTAGGTGATGGGATCGACTGTGGCTGCATCGACCGCAGTGCCCGTTTCTAAATCAATCAACATCTTCTCGACCGACTCAAACAGTTGGGGAATATCCGCATCGGTATTTTTGGTTTCGTCATCGCCCAGGAGATGAAACCGTCCCGCTGCGATCAGGACATTTTTTTGTTGGTCGAGCCGTTTGTTCGCCTCTTGGATGTCGCGCAATCCCACCGCGGCCCCAGAAACGAGTACTGAGCATACGACGCAAAGCACGGTCGCGATCCACAACGTATGGAGGCTACTATTGCGCGGCGGGGCACAACCTATCGGCACTTCACTATCTGGTGGCCCCTTGCTATCTGGTGGCATAGCGGCTCCTCCTGCGTTTGATGTTCGACTGGATCACAAAGTAATCGATCAGTGGAGCCATCACATTGCCAAACAAAATGGCCAGCATAATCCCTTCAGGATAGGCCGGATTGATGACACGGATAAGAATTGTCATGATGCCAATCAGTCCGCCATAGTACCACTTGCCGGTATCGGTCATTGGCGAGGAGACCGGATCGGTGGCCATGAAGACGGTACCAAAGGCAAATCCTCCGATCACCATATGCCATAGCGGTGGCAAGTGCATCATGGCATTGGCAGAGTCGCCACTGGTCATCCATAACAGAGTCGCCATCGCCAAGGCGCCGAGGGTGACACTTACCATGATTCGCCATGAGCCAATTCCCAAGGCCACCAGTACCATCGCGCCAAGCAGGCACGCCAAGGCAGATGTTTCGCCCATGGAGCCTTGGATGTAGCCAAAAAAGCAATCCCACCAACTGTAATCTGTGAGCACCGTAACGCTAGTTTCTGCAGCAGCGTCTGACAGAGCTCCCAGGGGCGTGGCTCCACTGAATCCGTCTACGGCCGTCCATATGGTGCTGCCGGTCATGGTGCCCGCATAAGCAAAGTAGAGAAATGCGCGTCCTGTAAGTGCTGGATTTAAGAAATTCTTACCCGTGCCTCCATAAATTTCCTTGCCGATGACGACGCCAAAACTGATGCCCAGAGCGACTTGCCAGAGTGGAATCGTGGGAGGTAATGTCAATGGAAACAAGGCGCTGGTAACCAGGAATCCTTCGTTGATCTCATGTCTGCGAACCAGGCTAAAGAGCATTTCCCACAGTCCGCCTGCCATCAGAGTGACTAGATAAATAGGCAGGAAGTAGAGTGCACCGAGCAGGAAATTGTCCACAAACCGGTCTGGATCGTGGCCGCAACCGAGTAGTGATAGAATGTCGTTGCGCCAGGATTTGAGTGGTTGTACCTTGTCGGCATTTTCTGCCGCGGAGTCCTCTTGTACTTGTTCGGAATGATCTTCGAGTGAACTCTCGGTGTCTTGCACATTGGCGTTTGCAATGGCGGTGTTTGCAATGGCTAGGTTGGCCTGGTAGCCCGTGTTATGCATGGCCATGAAAAAGCATGGCAATAGGGCGATCACCACGATGGTCATCAAACGTTTCAAGTCGATGCCATCGCGCAGGTGCGATGCGCCGGAGGAAACGTCACCTGGTGTGTACAGGAACGTATCAACCACTTCGTACACAGGATAAAGTCGATGGAGCTTTCCGCCTTTGGCGAAGGGACCGTGTAATTGATCTAGTAACTTCCGCAGCACGTGGGGCTTTCTAAAAGGGTAGTTGTTGAGTAACAGCCGCTATCCTTCCGCCTCGATACGCGTTAGGCATTCACGTAATAGAGGAGCGTAGGTGATTTTGCTGGGGCAGACAAAGGTACATAGGGCCAGGTCTTCTTCGTCAAGTTCCAGCACTCCCAATTGCTCAGCGTATTCGGTATCACCTGTCACCAACGCTTTGAGCAAGGGGGTTGCAATCAGGTCTAGTGGCATGACCTCTTCGTACATGCCGATAGGTACGATCGATCGAGGGCTACCACCCAGGCTGGTATCCAATGCGATTTTCCGTGATGGATCATGATCCCAAGCGGATGCAAAAATGGGGAGTAGCGAAAACTTATGACCTCCCGGCTTGAGCCAGCCCAACAACTCTCTCTGTCGGCCTTCGGCTAACACGGTGACTTGCGTATGGTAACGTCCTAGAAAATCTATCGGAGCCACCGAGCGGCGTCCCGATAGGGCTGAACCGGAGATAATCCGAAGATCAACCTCTCCGGTAGGTACACCCCCTTGGGGCATGCTGGAATCCAATGGCTCCGGCTCAATAGGAGCCTTTTGAGGCTGGTCCCTACCTGTTTGTCCCGCTGTCAGAGATCGCAGTGAGGCGCCCAAGCGAGTTCTCAGCAGACGCGGCTGCCGGATCAGAGGCCCCCCTAATGCAACAATGCGCTCGGTGAACAATTTTCCAGTGAGAAAAAGGTGGCCTATGGCGACGACATCTTGGTAACCAATGTGCCAGACTGTCTTGCCTGAATCGACTGGATCGATGGAATGAATATGAGTTCCTACCAGCCCGGCAGGATGCGGGCCTGCAAAAGGGTGATAGCTCGCGGGAGTCTTGCCACGTCCTGGAATTTCCTGACCTTGTTGGTAACAAACATAGACGTATCCTTCCGCCAAGACACTCAATATCTGCAGGCCTGCAATGAACTCGGTGGCGCGGTCCGCCAGCACTACGGCTGGACTGGCGGCCAAAGGGCTTGTGTCCATTGCTGTCACAAATAGCGAATGGGGTACGCTATCTGGGGACGGAATTTTGCTGTAGGGGCGGGTTCGAAGGGCTGTCCACAAGCCAGAAGCAAGTAATTGATCACGCACGACCGCATACTCCAACATGGCTAAGTTGTTGTCGGGGTAAGCGGCAAAGGTCTCTTCCTGCGGCGCTTTTCCTGGTGGTAATGGGGATTCGTCCGCCACCTCAATCACCAACGATTCAAATTTTCGCTTGGCTCCACGGTGAATGGTTGATACCACGCCGGCAGCAGGGGCCGTGAAGCAAACGCCAGGCGTTTTTTTGTCGGTGAAGAGCAATTGACCCAAAGCGACTTTATCGCCCTCGGCAACCGCCATGGTCGGTTTCAAACCGATATAGTCGTCGCCAATCAATGCTACATGCTTGACCGCAGAACCATCCACAATCGACTGATCCGGGCTGCCAGCAAGAGGCAGGTCCAATCCACGTTCGAACTGGGTAACTCGATTCATTGATACGGATTCAGGGGATAAATGCTGGGGGCTAGAGTGAGCTTGTGAATTTTTTCACAATCCTTGCTGCAAGTCAATAACATACTGCCAGCAAAGGAGTTGGGTAAGGGAGGGATGGGGGGGATAGGGTCTTTTGCGGCTTTATGGAGGATTCTATCGTAGGGTTTCGTTGCTGTGTGTCACCTATGCGTTAGTGAGAAATGAAAAGGCCCGATACATTGCCGGGTGTTTATCTCGTATATACTCGAGCAGCCAAGCAAAGCGGTTCAACTTGAAATTACCGGACAGACTATCATGACGCCGTTCTTTGTATCGATGTGGAATGTCTTACTAGAACTGGCGCCATGGTTGCTTCTCGGTACGGCGGTCGCTAGTGGGATTCATGTTTTCATGCCGGAAGATTTCCTAAAGCGGCAGTTCTCAGGCTCTGCGGGAGTCCTCAAGGCGGTGAGCCTGGGAGTACCGTTGCCCCTCTGCTCTTGCGGAGTCATCCCGGTTGGCTTGGGTATGAAAACAAGTGGAGCCAACGATGGGGCGGTGGTGGGTTTCCTGATCAGCACACCACAGACGGGGGTGGATTCCATTTTGGTCAGCGCTTCGTTTTTGGGCTGGCCTTTTGCGATCTTCAAATTATTGAGTGCCGCAATCATGGGGCTCTTGGGAGGTGGGTTGACCAACTGGCTGGGGGATAAGGCGGACCCGGTAACGGCTGTTTCTCAAGATGGCCAGCACCCGAGAAATCCCAGCCGTATCTCGGAATTTTTCAGCTACAGCGATATGTTGCTCCATTCGCTTTGGGCATGGCTTCTGCTAGGCATTGTTGCATCCGCTGCCATCGGCACATGGATTCCGCTCGATGCCTTTCAGGGGTTGGCCGCCTATGGCGGATTGGCAGCCATGTTCGTAACTTTGCTAATTGCGATTCCCCTTTACGTTTGTGCGACCGCATCGGTTCCCATCGCCGCCGCGCTAGTTGCCAGCGGCATGCCAACCGGCGCTGTCCTGGTATTTCTCATGGCGGGTCCTGCCACCAACGTGGCCACTCTCGGCGCAGTCTATCGAACCCTGGGACGGCGCCCACTGGCAATCTATTTGGCCACTGTCATTCTGGGGAGCATGCTTTGCGGGTGGGCGTTCGACTCGGTCCTTGACCACGGAGAGACGGCTTTGAGCCACGCCCACCAGGTGAATACCTGGTGGGCGGTCGCCAGCGCGGGCTGTTTGCTTTTGCTTATGGGTCGATTCCTTCTGCAAGACATGTCACGATGGAAAAATCGTTGGTTGTTGTCTTCCTCTCACGCGCAGAGTCATCACCAGGGGCCAGCCATCTCCATGAGAGTGGAGGGAATGACTTGCCAAGGTTGTGTTGCCAAGCTCGAGAAAATTTTGATCGCTGACTCGCAAGTCGAGTCAGCGATCGTTCAGCTCACACCTGGGCGGGTGGACATCTGTGGAAAAATCAACGCAGAACGCGCCCGCGAGCTAGTGAAGCAGGCAGGTTTTCAAGCAAAGCCTTAGTACTGGTCGTTTATTCTTGGGCAGCCGCTTCCAGTTCGGCAATCTTGGCTTTTGCCAGGTCCAATTGCTTTTGCAATGCGGCTCCCTTGGCCACGACTTCGTCAAGTTGTGCTTTGGCTTTTTGACTGGTACTTGCCATTTGCGTCTTGGCTTCTGCGACCGCTTTGGCTAGCGCGTCCGAGGCCTGCTTCTTGGCATCGTTGATCGCTTTTTCGCCAGATACTTGGGCCTGCTTGGCTGCCTCGATAGCAGCGGTAGCTTGCTTTTTAACGGCAGCCAGTGCGCTTTCCGTTGCGACTTGTGCTTGCTTGGCGACTTCTTGCGCCGCTTCTTTCGCCAGCTGCAGAGTGGCATTGTCGGTCGTCAATTGACTGGCCTGTTCGCTGGCCTTGGTCAATTGCTGCTCGATTTCCGATTTTTCTTTCTGCAAAGCATCAATCACCGGTTGCTGGTTTTCACAGCCGACGCAAACCAGCGTGAGTAAGGCGATTGCGAAACAGTGGTGGGTCGATCCAAGTTGGCCTGATTTCAACGTCTGCATGACAATACCTCCGTACGAAATGAGATAGAATTCCTTAAGGCGGAATACTGGAGGGCCGGTAGTGGTAGGATCTCCATTGCACTTGGAGACACACCGACCAGATATCGGGCATCATTATCTCCTATGTGCTTCACATTGTAAACTGTCAATTCATATTTCGGAATTACGGGGATTCCCGATCCGAGTAGCCTGGTGTTGCTGGCACTGGGGGGCATCGGGTTGGTGATGGCAAGGCAGCGTTCTTGAGTTTATTGCAAACCTGCAGCACGGCCGACGCGCACTTTAGGGGATCTGGGGTATCGCGGTAATTTGAAGTTTGGTAAACATATCGCTTTCCGTCAGTGGGCTTTGCTCGCAGTCTTTTTGGAGAGCGAAGAAAATGTTGGACTCG
>JBDOMT010000452.1:0-1879 GCA_039831705.1 Pirellulales bacterium
GAATTTTGGAGCGATGGTTATTTTGCAAGTACGGTGGGGAAGCATGGAAGCGAGTCTACCATTTCGCAATATGTGAAAAAGCAGGGTGGATCATATAGCAAACTGCACGAGGATCGCCAAAATACATTGTTTTGAACAAATACCCCGCCGCTTGCGGCGGGGATCTTTATTAGGGCTGGCAGTCCTGTCGTCGCACTGAGCATCCCTAACATGCATTGCGAATCGTGCGTAGCTAAAACGACCGGGGTGCTCTCTAAGCAGCCCGGTGTGGTAGAAGTGCGTGTTAATCTCGATACCAAACAAGCCACGTTGGCCATCGATGAAGACTCATTCGATTCCCAGAACGCCTTGGACGTGCTGGACGATTATGGGTTTAAGGATTCAACCGTGTTGTCAGAAGAGGGAATATCAGGCAAGTAATCTCCTTGCACTACTGCGGCTACTGCCCTGAGTCAGGAAAGACCCATCGATCCGTTAGCGTTGCTGACGCTCTTACAACAAGATGGATTGCTGGATTTTTGCGGGTGTTTTCAATGCTCTAGCTGCTCATTTTTAGGATGATAGAACAGAGCTACTGGGAGCATAATCGCGGCAATGAAAAGAAATATTATGCTTTTTGGCCAATGCTGCAATTCCACAAGATTCTTAATAGCATCGTATAGTAATCCCGAGATGGCGATGCCTATCCAGTTGGCCTGATTCATTACTGCGATCATACGGCCTTTCTTATCACTTGGTGGTCTCGACTGCATGAAGACTTGCAAAGGGACAGCAAACATACCAGTAAATGAACCAACCACGAGCAGCATGGTAAGGCTTCCCCAATAGCCAAGCCATTGAGTGCTTTCCCCAACATTGGGTAATCGCGCCAGATTACCATCTGCGCCGACAAGCTGCGAGATATCCCCTGATGCAGGAATCGCTAAAATGGCCAAACATATTATCATTCCGAAGGCTCCGACTCGCAGTAATCGGAAATCGACTTTGCCTTTTGAGATCAACCCTCCTAATACGCAGCCAACGGCAATTCCGATACTAATAACCCCATTTAGCAGACTGGTGTATTTATCATCCGCTAGTAACACGATTTTACCTAATGCATTGATAGCCAAAGGGACCATGCCCGCCAAAAGCCAGAACACGCTAGAGACGAGCAATGCTGCCAACAGAGGTTTGTCTTGCCGCAACAATCGAATCATATCCGGTGGAACTGTAAATGAAGATGGTCTTAATTGAAGGGTAGAATTAGCCGGTGGAACCTTTCGAACTAGTAGTGAAGAAGCCGTACCGACGATGGCAATCAGCACACATGCGACTGATCCCACCCACTGCTGACCAGGAAAGAAGTCAAGCAGCAATCCAGCAACCACTGTTCCCAGAATAATGGCGACAAAGGTAGTCATCAAAATGAATCCATTTGCCCGCGGCAAATCATCACCATGAAGCATCTCGGGTAGGATTCCATACTTGGCGGGCCCAAAAAATCCGCTTTGTGCTCCCATGAAGAACAATACACAGTAGAGGAAGGTTAGACTATTCGATTGCGAATAGAGGGCGAATGCGAGCCCTCCCAAAGCCATGATGACAATCTCGGCTACCTTGTATGTGACGATAATTCCACGTTTGCCAAGTCGGTCGGAAAGGTAACCTGCGATTCCCGTTACCACAAGAAATGGCAACGAAAAGACCAACATTACAGTGCCTTGGCTATCAGTGGTTGTCCCATTTGCCGCGATGGTAATCGATAAGAGCAGAATCAGCTGTTTGAACAGATTATCGTTAAACGCGCCAAAGAACTGCGTGACAGTCATTCCCCAGAAGCTACTGTCAGAATAGAGCGAAGGCAGTTTTGCGGTGAATTTAGCAGATTCATCCATGC
>JBDOMT010000452.1:1889-6457 GCA_039831705.1 Pirellulales bacterium
GGGCCACGCGATTGGCACAGATGAATTTGACGAAAGCTGCCTTTATGCAGGCGATTATGATCGCCTAAGCTGCAGGTCACAAGAGGAGCTGGTGAAAGGTGTAGATGAGACAAGCTACGCGCCGTTCCGCATTAAGCTAACGATACGGATTCTTTGTCAAAATCTCCGGTAATGGATACTTGATGATTGGAATCTCCAGATCGACTATTTCTTGCAGACGCTGCCAGCCGCGGGTGACGAGTTGTTCACGCTCATCTACAAAGGCTCTATCTAAAGTCCGTTTGTCGAATGGTCCTTCGACCACAAGGGGTTCGAAATTATTTGCCACGATGTACTGGGCCAATGCGGAATTGCAGCGTATATGCCGTTCCGGGGTGGTGTGCAGCACTTCAGGGTCGAGCATGCCAATCACATAACGCAGGTAGAGATCGCTGCTGGTCAAATTGGCCACATCTTGACCACAAACCTCGCACAGATAACCTTCGTCGCATTTAGCCATGAGATAGGAGATGGCAAAAAGTTAAATACTACATTTCCCTGGAAAGTCGCGGCCTTCTCATTCACAATCCCAATACGTCGTTCATGTCATAGAGTCCGGTCGGTTTTTTTGCTAACCATTGAGCAGCCAACAAGGCTCCTTGAGCGTAGCAGTCGCGACCAGTAGCTGCGACACGCAGCTCGATGGTTTCTCCCAGCATTCCAAACACGATCGTATGCTCGCCCGGATTGTCACCGGTTCGTATGGCGTGATAGCCTATTTCATCCCGACTGCGCTGGCCTGGGCGACCCTCGCGCCCATGGGTCTGCTTTTTTTGCCCCATCTGGTCAGCAACTATTTGTCCGAAACGCAGGGCGGTGCCACTGGGTGCATCTTCCTTGAAGCGGTGGTGACGTTCGATGATTTCAACGTCGACGCCTGAAGGCAGGTTTTGTAAAGCTTGGGCGGCAACTTCGGTGAGTTTCATGGTCAAATTCACCGCAGCGCTCATGCTGGGTGCCCAGACGATGGGAATTCGCTCCGTAGCCCTTCGAATAGTCTCTTGTTGTTCCAGGCTGAAGCCGGTAGTGGCCAGGACCAAAGAAGTGCCTGTTTCGACACATTGGCCCAATAGGTTCATGGCCGCCTCGGGTATTGAAAAGTCAATAACCACTCCCACATCCACAGGTAGAAGGCTGGTCAGTAAAATGCCCATATCACCGATGCCTGCAATCACTCCGGCATCTTGTCCCAGGGCAGGGTGGCTGGCAGATTCCAGGGCGGCAACTACTTGCAGTTGGGGCTCATTGCTGGCCAAAGCGATTAACCGCTTTCCCATTCGGCCTGCGGCTCCGTGGATGGCGATAGGAGTAGACATAATGCGGTTGACTAGCTGTTAAGCTGAATAGCACGAATGATTTCATCGAGGTCATTCGCTACGGCTACGGCACGATTGGCAAATTCAGCACGGCTTACACCGCGACTGACAAGCACACGATTAAATTCATCCTGATCGGTTGTGTGATAGGCAACCGTTGCGGTGGGGTCTTTGAGCTGGTGTCCGGTAAGAATGCAAACAACACGGTCCGATGGACTAATCACACCCTCTGCACGTAACAACTTGGCTCCAGCCACGCTGGCAGCACTGGCAGGTTCACAGCCCAAGCCGTTTGCGCCAACTTGAGATTTGGCATCTAAGATTTGCTGATCGGTCACTTCGCGTACTACACCCTGACATAGATCCAGGGCGCGCAAGCATTTGGTGAGATTGACCGGCCGATTGATTTCAATTGCACTAGCAATTGTCGATGCTCGCTGCTCAGCTTGGTCTAGTTCTTTGTAGAAGGTATCGATCTTCTTTAGCTCTGGTCGACCATCGTTCCAATGAAGTCCACGATTCTCACCCAGCTCATAAAATGTGTCGGCTCCTGCAGCATTGATGACTGCCAGTCGTGGAATGCGGTCGATCAGGCCGAGCTGGTGTAGCTCCATGAACGCTTTGCCGAATGCGCTACTGTTGCCCAAATTGCCCCCAGGTACCACGATCCAATCGGGGATTTGCCAATCAAGTGACTCCAAAACCCGATACATAATCGTCTTTTGGCCTTCGAGACGAAATGGATTTACGCTGTTGACCAGGTAGATGTCCAGTTGTTTGGTGACCTGTTGCACCCGGTGCATGGCATCGTCAAAATCTCCGGCGATTTGTACCGTAAGCGCCCCATAGTCGAGTGCCTGGGAAAGCTTGCCATAGGAAATTTTTCCTGAGCCAATGAAAATGACAGCCTGCATGAGTTTGCTCACGCCACAATAGAGGGCCAGCGAAGCGCTTGTATTGCCAGTTGAAGCGCAGGCAGCCCGCTTGGCGCCGATTGTGTGAGCGTGCGTGAACGCGGCAGTCATGCCATTGTCTTTGAAACTGCCTGAGGGATTCAGCCCTTCGTATTGCAGAAACAGGCCGCTTGCGTTGAGACCAATGTAGCGTGCGACTCCATCCGATGCATGAAGAAGGGTTTGGCCTTCCCCGATCGTGACTACCTTCTCAGGTGGCGCAAAGGGTAGTAATTCGTGAAAACGCCAGACGCCACTGCGGCTAAGTGGCTGGTTGCGTTGAGACCACTTGGACTCAAAAAATCGGAGTGTGTCAGGGACCGGTAGACGATCCCAATCGTAGACGACATCGAGTAATTCACCGCACTGCTTGCATGAGGTGAGAGCCTCGCCCACCTCATAGGTGGCCAAGCAATCGGGTGATAGGCAACGCTGAAATGCCTGATCGGTGTTGATTTGCACCGAAGTAGCCACAGATAAGTTCCCTAATAGATGGTGGTTAAAAATAGTTCCACTTACGCGCACCGCCAGCGACTCGACCATTTATGCCCGAAAAATACAAACAAATGAAAAATACAGACAATAAAACGACAGTCGCCAGCAATCGCTCTCTTGGATAATGCCCGATATTACCAGTCTACTAGAGCCCGGTGATGGCTGCAACCGGAAGGAAGACGGATCATTTGACGGCCTATGAGGGGTGGAATATAATGACGAGGTTAGCGAGTGCCTGCTTGAATTGGTTCCTTAAAACCACCGATTGGCCTTCGACAAAGCACTGCGGAATAACACCATGGAATAAGGAGGATCATCATGAATAAAGTAGATGTAAAAAAATATAAGTTGCGTTTATTAGAATTGCGTCAACGTTTGCGGGGCGATGTCACTTCGATGGCGGATGTGGCATTGGGAAGTGAGAATTCAGAGTCCACTAGCATGCCAATTCATATGGCCGAACTGGGCAGTGAAAATTTTGAACAGGAATTTACGCTCAGTTTAATGGCTTCTGAGGAAGGAACGCTGAATTTAATCGAAGGTGCGTTAGTTCGAATTGAAAACGGCAGGTATGCGACTTGCACAGAGTGCGAAAATAAAATACCCAAAACGCGGCTCAATGCAATTCCTTACGCACCACTCTGCTTTAAGTGTGCAGAGTCAGGTGAAAGTTCTACGAATGGTCATCGTTTTACGGATCATGGAGCCAATGGCAGCACCAAGCGTGGCAAACAGACTGGGAGTAGTCGGCGGGTGAATCGGCCCCGTTAGCTACTTCTCTTTGACGGGCTCCAACGAATGGAAAGCGATTGGGCGCATGGATAGCACCTGTGGAAACCATGATTCATCGAGTACAAGTGATTCATTGAGTACGGGCACTTGTCTCAACTCTAATCTGAAAATCCCTGTCGATCGGCACGTGCTTTTTTGGGCGCTGGCTGTCGTTGGGTGCAGCGCCGACCTGGTCACTAAGCATTGGGCATTTGCTGCCCCTGGTCTACAAGGTGGCGCAGTCTGGTGGCTATGGGAAGGTCATGCGGGGTTTCAGCAAAGCCTCAATGAAGGTGCTCTGTTTGGAATAGGACAAGGGCAAGCTGGATGGTTTGCCCTGTTTGCACTGATAGCGCTAATCGGAATTCCAGTCTGGTTGTTCCGTTTCGGAGCTGCCCATGATCGTTGGTTGGTGATAACCCTGGGTTGTATTGTAGGTGGCGTTCTGGGCAATTTGTACGATCGCCTGGGGTGGCACGACCTTCGTTGGGAGCAACTCAATCCCACCCGATCGGGGCCCATTTATGCAGTTCGTGATTGGATCCTATGGTGTTGGGATTTTGATCAGGGCATCGTCTGGCCTAATTTCAATATCGCCGATTCCTTACTGGTAGGTGGCGCCATCTCGCTAATGCTGCATGCGTATCTGGATAAAAAGAAAGACACTACTCCGGGTGCTGTTCGGCGACCGCCTGGGCGATAAACTCGACAGCTACGTCGACCGTTTTGACTCCCAAAGCACCTTCATTGTCCATGTCGATATCGAATTCTTCCTCAAACGCGGCAATCAATTCCACGCTTTGAATCGACTCAGCACCCAAGTCCTCGACAAACCGGGCGGTATCCCCGATTTGACTGGGAGCGATCTCTAATGTCTCTGCAACAACCCGTTTAATCTCTTGGGGTCTAATTCCCCGCCGCTTGCGGCGCTAACGAAGTGGAGAGGTGGTATATTGCTCATGTGAGCGAATATCTCCACAAGAGTCATAATGTT
>JBDOMT010000175.1:0-27416 GCA_039831705.1 Pirellulales bacterium
GGCTGATGCCCACGTTTGTTTGACACAAGTATCATAGGGTGTTTTCGAGTTTTTTTGTACCCAAAATGGGAACTACGACTTCGTCTACGCTTGATCGGGGACTAGTTGGCGGGATGATTGGAGCCGCTGTGGCAGCGACCGTCTGGTTGGGATTAGAGCACATCACTCGGATGGATCTGGGATGGCTGTCCTGCGCTGTCGGAATCGTGACAGGGGACTGCGTGCATCGCGCAGCAGGCCCCAACTCCGGTGGTAGCTTTGTGCGTGGTATTCTATCGATTATTTTGACTCTTGTTGCTATTGTTGGTGGGCGACAGGTTTTTGTTAAAGTTATGGAAGCAAACGCTAGTTTAGTAAGTACAAAAACCATCGTGGCTCCGGTTCTATCAGAGCCTGAGGCGATCGTTAGACAAGAAGATACCTCAGGCAATAACGATGAAACTTTGCCACAAACGGCCAATGAAGCCAGGTCAATACTACCTGGTGCCAGGACGGTTGGCAGTTCACAGGTATCGTTAAAAAGCTCTTTTTCTGAGTGGGCAATGCTTTGGATGGGTCTTGCAGCCTTAGCCGCGTACATCCTGGGTAAAGGACGTGACGAGGATCTCAATGCAGTCGCTTCCGATGAACCGCAATCGGAACCTCAGCCTACCTCTGAGGACGGCCAATAGTAATTCGCCTAGGTAGAGCGGATGGTGCAATTCGGCATCGCTTTTTTCAGCCGCATCACTCCTTCGTGACTCATCTGTGTCTGTGTCATTTCAAGGTACTTCAGGCTCGACAAACGAGACAATATCTTAATCGCCTCGTCGGTCAATGCGGTTTCATTGAGAATGAGCCGTTCCAAACCGGTCATTATTTTCAGCACCACTACCTGCTTGTCGGTCAAGGCCGACTGGGCCAAATTGAGTGTTCGTAATTTCTCCGGGTGTGGCAGCTGCGCCAGAGCCGCGCAGGTTGCCGGCATATCGCGCAATGTCAACTTTTCCAGATCGTTGAACGCCGCCAACACGGCGAGGCCCTTGTCGGTTACTTTAGCGCTTTGGTAGATGGTTAGATCGATCAAAGAAAGTGATTTCAATTGGACGACACCTTCGTCACTGATGTCGCAGTTATCCAGTGATAAGCCGGATAGTTGATTCATCTGGGCAACGACTCCAAGCACGGAGTCATTGATTCTGTCACCGCCGATTTTCAGGACTCTCAGTGACTTCTTCTTTGCCAACGCTCCGATGCCAGTTTTGCTGACGTCGCGGCAATTTCGCACATCAAGTTCGGTCAGTTGCGGAAGCAAGAGCAATTGCTTGAGGCCCGCATCGGTTATGTTTATCCCACTGATGCGCACCGCCCGCAAACTTGACATGCACGCTAATGTTTTAGCCGTTTTGTCGGTCACCAGCGGCGAAAGCCGCAAGTCAATGATTTTGAGTGATTTGAGCTTAACCAGCTGGGAAATTCCTTCATCTCCGATGAGTGTATTGCGCATCGCCAGCGAAGTGAGGCTTGTCTGGCGGCTGATCTGAGGCACGAGTTGATCAGAAATACTTGGACCCTCGACCGTGAGTGATTGCAAATGGGGAAAAGCGAGCATCTCCTGCATTTGGTAGTCGTCAACCCAGCTTCGTTTTGCCGCGGTATTGAGAACAACCACATTGCCACTCCCGTCTTCCTTTAACACCACTCCCAAATCTGCTGCCAATTGCTTGGCCGAAGCGATCTGCTCGGGAGTAGGATTCCAGGCTGGCTCTTGAGCCGCACATGCAACAACGACTTGCAAGAGACAAATGAGACTCAAAAGTGTCAGAGGTTTTTGCATGATGTTCCTATCAGACGGACGGCAACGCGAAGCCATTGCGGCGAGGGTAAGGATAATCGCGCCATGCGTTGGCAGCATCATTGTCTATGAATTCCCACTTTTGGGGATCCCATTTGAGCGACTTGCCACCGAGTTCCTCTGCATGAACGTAGGCGATAATTCCAAGATGGCAAACGGCGACCGTACGCGCGCCCGTTTCTATGGGGCAATTGGGTTGTTTGCGATTCTTCAAACAGTTCACCCAGTCCTGACGATGGCCCCCATGACCGCCGCTCACCGATTGGTAGAGATGGATTTCGTTTTCATCAATCGGCTCGGTAATGATTTTTCCCGGAGTGCTTTCCAGCTTGCCCCGATTGACACGTATATCGCCACTTTCTCCAATAAATTCGATCCCAAAACTGCCGCCATGCACCACTTCGACTCCGTTTTCATAAACAAATCGCACACCTCGCCCCAGGGATGGTTTTTCTGGCGGAATAATTTCAACGGGTCCAGATTGGTCCATTCCCAAACCCCATTGAGCAATGTCGAAATGATGCGCGCCCCAATCGGTCATTCCGCCACCTCCATACTCGCTGAAATTACGCCATGATGGAAAATGGTTATGCACACCGCGTGGGCTGAGCACCGAGCTGAATTCGCGCGCCGGCGCCGGACCAAGCCAGCGATTCCAATCCAAACCCGGTTCCCTATCTTCACCCGGCAAGTTACAGGGCCGTGGTGGACCGCCGACGCTTACACGGACTTCTTTGATCTTTCCGATGCGTCCATTCTGCACTAATTCGCACGCATAACGAAAATTGCTGCTGGCACGCTGTTGACTGCCTGTCTGAAAGATGATGTTTGACTTTTGAACAGCATCCATCACAATTTTTGCTTCGGCAAGATTATTGGTCAGCGGCTTCTCGCAATAGACATCTTTACCCGCGCGGCAGGCATCCAGAATCACCATGGCATGCCAATGATCGGGGGTGGCGCACACCACTGCGTCAATATCGTCGCGCGCCAGAATTTCGCGATAGTCGTTGTAGGGCATGCAGTCGCTGTTGCCGTAGGCTTCGTCGACGCGCTTTTTGGCCGCTAACCGACGGGTTGTGTCGACGTCGCAAACAGCAACCACTTGAACCTCCGGCATCTTGAGAAAATGAGGTAGATGCGAACCATACATCATCTTTCCGTTACCGATCATGGCAAGCGAGATTTTGTCGTTGGCGGGTGAGTTCTCACTATCACCCAGGACTCGCTTGGAGATAATCAACGGAGTCGCCAGCGCAGAAGAAACCGATCGAACGAAACTTCGACGAGACACCAAAATGCTATCCTTGTGCATGCTACCTCTCCCTCGATTTCTCTTGTCGTAGTAAAATTAAGGCGATCAACGGCAGTTGATACTCGATCGCAGTTAGAAACCAGTTTAGTCAGTGTAGATGATAAGCCCATATTGATGATAAGCCGTTAGGATGTCCAGCACTTGCGGTCGTTTTAGGCAAGAAACTACTTTTTCCATGGTGTCTCAGTCATTTGAAACACCTTTCAAGGTATCCTTCCCCCCACTCCTCTCTCTTCAGCTTTGCAGTAAGCCACACATTGAATCGTAACGGCATTGGCAAGGCATAGTCGGAAAGACCATAATCGGAAAAGATTGCATGCGGTAATCTGATGTTCTGCTCCATTTATGAGTTTCCACAGCAAAATGGGCATGTTAGACTTATATTTCACCTATTAGTTCCATATCTATGCGGGAGTGTTCAAGATGAAATTCAGCCGTTTGGCCGTGTTGGTAATTGGTTTGGTCACTGCGTATGCCGGGCTGGAAGTAGGGATGGCATGGGCCGCTCCTTTCGATTCGCTGCTCACAAGGGTTCCTGACGGTGCCAATGTGGTGGTAATGATCGACGTCAAAGCCACTCTGGCGGCTCCAGTGGCTGAAAAAAATGGTTGGGGTAAAACACTGGAGCTCAATAACGTCGACCGCCCTATCTTTTTGCCACCCGAGGCCAACAAGCTGGTTATGGCTTCCATGCTCCGCTCGGGCGACGACTTCACTCGACTTTGGGAGTTGGCGGCGATGGAACTTTCCGAGCCCATGTCGATGCGTTCCATCGCGCGCAGTGAAGGTGGCTATGTCGACAAGATCAACGGTGTTCCGGCTGCTTGGACACCCAGTGATGCCTACTTTGTCTCACTCAGTGATCGTGAATTGGGAGTGATGTTTCCAGCGGAGCGTCAATTCGTATCGCGCTGGGTCGACTTTACCCAGCAGAACCGTGACAACCGGCTTTCTGATTACTTAAAGTCGGCAACCAAGCTATTGAGCACTCGAGTCCCTATCATTCTGGCCATCGATCTCAAAGACGTCGTCCGCCCGCATGAGTTGAATGCACGACTGCAGGATTCGGCAGCGATCAAAAAGGCGGGGCTCGCAGTCCCCGAGGTCATCGATGTTCTTACCAGCCTCCGCGGTGCAGTGCTTCGGGTTGCTGTAGGCAAGGACGTTCAAGGCCAGCTCCGCGTTGATTTTGACAAGCCGGTAGCGCCGATTAAGGCCGTTGCCAAGGAGATGGTTATCAGCGCCTTAGAGAACGTGGGGTCGCACGTTGAAGATCTGGCCGATTGGAAACTGGAACTTGAAGAGAAGGCCATTACCATGCGCGGACCCCTGTCCAAAGATGGCCAGCGCCGTATCTTCAGCGTGGTAGAAATCCCTTCGACCAAATTCAGCACGCTCAAAGATGCGAAGCCAGGAGAAAATGAAGAGCCGCCCGAGAGTTTGATGCGTGAATCTTCCCTCACCTACTTCAAGGCCACCGATGTGTTAATTCGAGACCTTCGCCGCGACCTCCGAGGCAACAAAGCCAGTTCCGCAGTCATGGAACGGTATGCACGCAAAATCGATCGCATGCCTATTTTAAATGTCGACAACGAGCTGCTTGACTATGGCAGTCAGTTGGCGGAAACGCTTCGGGTGATGGCTCTTTCCAAACGCCAGGGTGGGATTCAAATGGGAACCCAAACCGCAGGCATGAGAAGCGGCGGCAGTGGCGGTGGAGGTAGCTACAACAGTTATGGTTATGGCGGCTATGGTAGTGGCTACGGTGGCTATGGTGGAGGTGGGGCCTCGTTGTTGCAAGGGGGCGGTGATCGGCTCTCCGGGGCTAAAGACAGCGCTGCCAATCGGGCTGCCATCAAGGCCAGTGCGATGGCACAATCGAGGCAAAATCGCGTCGAAGGCTTCAAGCAAATCGATAGCCAAAGCGCCGCCATCCGACGACAAATGACTCAAAAGTATGGTGTTGAATTTTGAATTTACTCGTAGTTCTCTGAGTCTCGTCGTTCTCGGAGTATTTTGATTCTTTTGGTGACACCGACACTTATAATTGGGTGGCATCGACAATCGTTCGAATAAGTTTGCGCATAGGCAATGTCTTCTCCGAACGACTGTCGGTGCCACCCTTGTGTATGCAGGACTTTAGACCGTAGCTGACGAAACTCTTAACCCATCTGCGTTAGTGTTTATTAGCGGTTTCTCTACGGCAGTTAAAAACCGCTAATAGGCACTAATAATTCAGATGAATTGGGATCCGTGTCTAACCCCACATCAATTCAAGTATCAAACATGTGCAAAATTACATTATTTCAATTACTGACTTTTGTTGGCCTCGCACTGATCGCTCCATGCGAGAATACATGGGCCCAACTGCAGCAGTTGGCTAATCGAGTGCCCGAGACGGCCAATGCGTTGGTGATAATCGATGTAAAATCCGCTTACGCAAGTCCCCTGTCACAGGCACAGGACTGGGACCAGCAGGGCCTGCAAGCTCAATCCGATGGTATGATCGCATTGCCTGTAGGAACAGAATTCTTTCTCATGGCTGCCGAGATGGACTTTGAGTTCATGCAGCCACATTGGGAAATCGCAGTTGCTCATATGCGACCGATGCCTGCGATGGATGCGATTGCCAATCATAGTGGCGGCCGACTCGATCGGTTGGCCGGTACTCAAGCGGTCGAACGGCCGAATGACAGCTACGTGGTCACTTTGGGACCCAGGGTCCTGGGCGCCATGTCCCCGGCGAATCGACAGCAGGTGATTCGCTGGGTCCGTAAATCACGCAGCAGAAAATCTCCGCAGTTGTCGCCCTATCTCAGCGAGGTACTGAACGGGGTACAGAACGAGGTACTGAAAGGAGCGAAAAGCGGAGATGCCCTTGGAGTTGAAGCCTCCCCGATTGTCATGGCACTGGACTTGCATGGCATTCTCGCCGCAGCGGAAATTGGTGACGAATTGACGCAGAAAGAATCGTTACTGAATAAAGCGTTGAAGGGAACCGTAGACATTGCCGAACTCTCCAAGGTCATCGCCAGTATCCGTGGCATCCGTTTGGAAGTTCAACTTCAAAATCCTGCCCAGGGACAATTAACGCTCCATTTCGACCAAGATGCCGCAATTCTTGACGCATTTGCCAAACAATTGCTGCTGGCCGTGTTGGCGGAACATGGAGCAAGTATTGATGATTTCAAGAATTGGGATGTTCGCACGGCGGGCAAGTCGATTGGCTTTCGGGGCCAGCTCTCACCGAGGGGTTTACGCCGTATTCTCTCGATTCTATCCAGTCCTGTCGGGCCCATGGCACCTACTGCGGATGCAAGTGGTTCTGCGAGCGATGCCATGGCGATCGCTTCGCAACGATATTTCCAATCGATAACCCATTACCTGAATGATCTGTTTGCCAGTAACTTGCAGCCCCAAAGCTTGTATCAGATGAAAACTTGGGTGGAACGTTACGCCCGCAAAATCGAGGTGCTCGATACCCAGCAGGTCGACAAAGATCTGGTGGCCTTTGGCCGTGATGTGGTAGATTCTCTACACGAAATTGTCAGTGTGGTGGATCGGGCAGAAAGGCGTAGCGACCTGCGTGAATCGACGCAGAACAATTACGGCAGAAGCCGTTACGGTCGCTATGGTGCCTACGGCTATTTTGAGAAATTGTACGTCACCCGCGACCGGCAGTTGGTACAAGCAGACGAAGCGAGCCGAGGCATTCAAGAGGCACATGTCATCGTCAATGAACTGCGAGCACTCTCTGCTCAGACGGGCAATACCATGTCCGAGCGCTACGACCGCCAATTCTAGAAGTTCCATTGGATACTCTCTGACTCGACAGCCTCTTGTCGTGACAAATACTCTTAGAAATGACAACTTCGCCACAAACTGTTAGAATCTCGTCATGCCGTACATCAAACCTCGCAATAATCCCTGCATCGAAGTCGTCGATGAGCAAATGGCTGTGGTACTGCGTGAGAAAACCGAGGCGGAACGGCTTGCCCTTGCCCACGGCATGTGGCGATCTGCCCATGAGATGATCACACACATTGTTCGCAATCGCCATCCTGAATGGAGCCAACAACAAATACAAGCGGAGACTTCGAGAAGGCTAGCGTATGGAGCAGTCTGAATTACTGCGGCATTTATGTACCACTCTTGATCGCTTGGCCATCAGGTACCTGGTGACAGGATCGCAAGCCACCATAGCTTACGGCGAACCACGTTTTACCAACGACATTGATGTCGTCATTGATTTATCGCTTAGCCGCTTGGACGATTTTTGTGCCGCATTCCCTGACAATGATTATTATCTGAGTCGAACGGCAGCTCAAAAAGCGATCCAGTCGCGTTCAATGTTCAACATCATTCATCCCACCAGCGGTTTAAAGATTAATGTCATCCTACCAAAGAATACCCTTTTTGACCTCGGGCGTTTCGATCGAGGGCATCGGGTTCAGGTTGCTGCTGATTACCAGGCTAGTTTTGCATCCCCAGAGGATGTGATTCTCAAAAAGTTGGAGTTCTATAAGCTGGGCGGTTCCGACAAACATCTTCGAGATATTGCTGGCGTGATCAAGCTGCTAGGAGAAGAGCTAGATCACCAGTTTATCTCGAACTGGGCCCAACAACTCGAAGTCGCCGACATCTGGCAGGCGATACTCACTCAGTTAGAGGAAACATGAAAAACGGCTTGCCATTTGTATGTGGCTGCCCTCACAAAAAATCATCCCTTAGCTGAGTATCTCCTTGATCACATGGCCGTGGACATCGGTGAGGCGCCGGTCGAGGCCGTTGTGGCGGTAGGTGAGCCGTTTGTGGTTGAGTCCCAGGAGGTGGAGAATGGTGGCGTTGAGGTCATGCACCGAGAGGACGTTTTCGACCGCCTTGAAGCCCAGTTCATCGGTTGCTCCGTGGCTGATTCCCTGCTTCACACCCGCGCCGCCGAGCCATGCGGTGAAACCTTGCGGGTTGTGGTCACGCCCTTGAGCGCCCTTTTGGAACATGGGCATGCGGCCGAATTCAGTGCACCAGACAACCAGAGTGTCTGCGAGCAAGCCCCGTTGTTTCAAATCGCGAAACAGGGCCGCGGTGGGCTGGTCCATGATTTCTCCATGGACATCGTATTGCTCTCGCAGTTTTTGGTGGCCATCCCAGTTGAGTTTGCCAGCACTGGCATAGGCGCCATTAAATAGCTGGACAAAACGGACCCCCTTTTCAATCAGCCGGCGGGCCAGAATGCAGTTACGCGCATAGGCGGCCTTGGTTTTATTTTTAGGGTCGTCGGCACCGTACATTTTTAAGGTGCTGGCCGATTCCGAAGAGAGGTCGCCCGTTTTGGGAACCGATAGCTGCATTCGAGCTGCCAGTTCATAACTGGCGATGCGGGCGGCCAGATTGCTGTCGCGAGGATTGTGTTTTAGGTGTTCTTCGTTGAAGCGTTTGAGCAGTGACCGTACCGCCAGATCGCCCTGCACGCTGATGCCAGGTGGGCGTGAAATATTCTTAATCGGCTTGGTCGTACTAAATGGTGTACCTTGAAAAACGGCTGGCAGAAAGCCGGAGCCCCAATTATTGACACTGGCCTGAGGGACACCGCGCGGGTCGGGGATAGCTACGAAGGCCGGCAAATCCTGGTTTTCTGAACCGAGTGCGTAGGTTACCCAAGCTCCCATGCTGGGAAAACCATCGAGGACAAATCCGGTGGAGAGAAAATTTTCTGCCGGACCGTGCGTGTTAGATTTGCTGGTGAGCGAATGAACAAAAGCAATATCGTCCACCAACCCAGCCATGTGGGGGATCATGTCGGAGACCATTTTGCCGGTTTCGCCATAGGGACGAAACGTGTACTGCGGTCGGGCCAGGTTTCCTGACGGTCCTTGGAAAGTGACCGCAGGTCCCCCCAGCAGAGGCTGGCCATCGTGGCGAATGAGTGCCGGTTTGTAGTCCCAAGTTTCAAGTTGACTGCAGGCACCGGCGCAAAAGATCACCAGCACATTCTTGGCCTGAGGGGTGAAGTGCGCATGACGGGCCATGTGAAGTTGGGTGGGATCAATGGCCAATGGGTCGTCTGCGAGCAGCCGATCCTTATTCAACAGACTCAGCAAGGCAGTCGCACCGAGGCTCGTGCCAATTTGCTCCAGGAAGTTGCGGCGTCCAAGAAGCTGCCTGCCGGCATTTGTAAGCGGATGATCTGGCATAGTGCTTAGTATTACAGCGTGGAGTTGAATTGGCAGAACATTTTGAGAAAACCGCTAATAAACACTAATACACGCTAATGACCGGTTGTGCTTTGATAGTTTGTCCATCCCGCACAGATCCATCTTACCGAATAACCGAAAAATAGCGGATGCGACATAATCGTAGCGTTTATTAACGTTTATTAGTGGTTCTCTTTTACTTAGCGATGCTCTGTGGTTCTAGGGAATGAACAAGAATTCGTTGCTGTTAAAAATGGCTCGGCAGACCGTTTTCAGGCCGTGGTCGGTGGCTGCTTTTTGGCTGACGCTTACCTCGGTTTCAGTAGGGTTGCGGCCATAAGCCAATTGGAATACACGCTCGATCTGTTGCCTGATGGGGCCGCCGGATTTTTCATGGATATGATCGGCCAAGGCGTCTGCTTGATTGATGATGAATGGGCTGTTCAGCAAATTGAGTGCCTGGATCGCGGTGGTCGATTGGTTGCGACGAGGCGCGGGTAAGCCCGCATCAGGGCAATCGAACGCGCCAAAGACGGGTACCCGCTCCATACGGATTTTGTGGGCATAAATCATGCGGCGAAATTCCTCCGGTCCCATCTTTTCCAGAGGTGGGAAACCAGAGAGACCACCCCGCGTCTTAAAGAAGTTGAATCCGGGACCGCCCATTTTGAGGTTTAACTTGTTGCAAACCTGGAGCATGCTATCGCGTATCGATTCGGCTTCCAAACGGCGAGAAGGATAGCGCCAGAGGAGGCGGCAATCGTTATCCAAAATTTCTGCCTTTTCGTCCATCTGATGGGATTGTTGGTAGGTATCGGAAAGGAGAATCAGTCGATGCAGGTGCTTGAGTGACCAACCACTGTCGATGAGTTCACTTGCCAGCCAATCAAGCAACTGCGGATGCGTAGGCTCAGCCCCGTTAAGACCAAAGTCACTAGGCGTGGTGACAATTCCCTGGCCGAAATGATATTGCCAGATGCGATTTGCCATCACCCGAGCGGTGAGTGGATGGTCTGGTCTGGTAATCCAAGCAGCCAGAGCAAGACGCCGCTGTTGATCGATAGTTTTCCCGTCAATGTTTAGAGACCCGTCGATGTCTAGGAAATGGCCGACTTGTGAATGGATTTCTTGCCAGTCGACGGGAGTTTCATCCAGTAGAGAAAGAAATTGAGGGCCCAGTTGCTCTTGAGGTTGTTCCGGATCACCCCGATTGAGTACGTGGGTATTATCGGGTTCTCTGAAGATTCCAGCAAAAATAACGCGTGGTGCTTCCAACTTGGCTATTTCTGCTGCCAGTGCTTGGCGCGATTCGAGCAGCGCTGGCAGTTCGCTGGAACGGGCGCTCTTATTCCAGCGTTGGTAGTAGCCAATTTGATTGCCGGGTGTGTCAGTCGCAAAACGATCGGTCGATTGGGCGACCAGTTTCCATGCTCCAAGAGTTGTGGCGACTTCGATGCGATATCGAATCGGCAGTCGATCTGCAAATTTTTCCTTACGGTCACGCCCCCATACGATACGGTCGATGACCTTGGGAACAGCAAGTTCAAGCTGAATCCAGCCACGACCTCGTTGATTGGATATCCAGCTGAATTCATTGCCAAACTTGCCGTCGTTGATATGCGCGAGCTGGTGCCTGCCCGTTTCCGAGTAGTTGCCAGAAGAGGTGACCTTGGTGCCATGTTTGGCAAGCGCAATATTTTGAACCGAGGGACCTAGCGTAAATACCTGAAATTCATCCAGGCAAGGTTCGTGCCGATTCTCATCGATCGTTGCTAGCGTAGTGAAACGAACGTACTTTACTTCGATAGGATCAAATTGCTCGATATTCGACTTGGGATGAACCGGTTTGCGCATACGAGGTAGTAAAGAGCCTGATTCTAAAGAGTCACCTGACTCCATAACTTCTTGCAGGACCAGGATGTCGGCCGTGATACGAGTGCCAGTCTCGCCACCTCGCAGCAGGAGGCGAGTCGACTCATTCCACTCATGGATGCCAGCGTCGTAGAGACCGCTCCAACGGGATGCCTCTTCCGAAGCTCCTTGATTGATGTTGGCAGGATAATATTGGTCTATTCTCGCGATTTCTTGTTGGTCTGCCTTGGTCTCCAGGTTGCCATCCTGGTCCAGCACATAACGTGCGTCATGGGTATGATTATCTCCACCATGGACTCCCCAGGAGAGCCAAACGCGAAACTTACCAGCCGTTTTTGGATTGTAGGTAAAGAGATTATTTCCAGGCTTGTTCGACCACCAAGAGTAACGGCCGCGGCTAAAGTTAGGCATATGGCGAGCGTCGCCAATATCATCTCGATAACCGCGTTTCTTGCCGGAAGGATTGGTGCGATTTCCTCGCCTTTTAATTAGCGCTGTTGCCAGTGTGGAATCTTCGTCGTCGATGCTCAGGGTGCGGCCGGGAAATGCGCGCGGCTGATAGCTGGCCAGTTGTTTATCCAGATCCATGACACTTTTTCTCAACAAGGTAGCCTGTAGCAGTTTGTCGGCACGCAGAGGGTCCTCGACAGGCTGCTCGCCATATTCAACGCCAGCAAAAAAAGCTTGCATGGCATAGTACTCGCGCTGGGAAATGGGATCAAACTTGTGGTCATGACAACGTGCGCAGCCAACGGTGAGGCCCAGCAGGGTGGCACTGGTTCCCACGATGATCTCGTCCAGGGAATCCTGTCGTGCCAGCCTTTTCGAGGCAGCATCCTTACCAATTTGGCCAGGCAAGAGCGCGGGAGCAGCCACCAGAAAACCGGTGGCCTCATGCTGATCAAATGCATCACCAGCGAGTTGCTCGGTGATGAATTGGTCATAGGGCTTGTCTAGGTTGAATGCTTGAATCACATAGTCTCGATAGGGCCAGGCGTTTTCTCGAGGAGTGTTCACTTCGAACCCATCGGTATCGGCATAACGGATAATATCGAGCCAATGCTGGGCCCATCGTTCTCCATACCGAGGGCTGGCTAAAACCTGGTCGACGATGCGCGCGTAGGCATTGGGCGAATCGTCAGCCAGAAATTGGACGATTTGCTCCTGGCTAGGTAGCAACCCGTGCATATCGAGGTAAGTACGGCGCAGGAGGGTAAGCCGCTTGGCTGCCTCGTTTCTCGTTAATCCCACCTCGCTGAGATGAGCGTCGATGAAGGAATCCACATCAGCTTGTTCGGGCGATTTCGAGAGTGGTTGAAAGGCCCAATGTTCAGCAGGCGTTTTCTGAGCCAGCTCATGAAGGGGTGACTGGGCACCCTGTTCGATCCAGCGGCGCAGCTGGCCGATTTCTTTAGTGGTCAACGGCGTGACTCCATCGGGAGGCATGCGCTGGTCAGGATCAGCGGCTGTAATTCGCTCAAGCAAAAAGCTTAGCTCAGGTTGATCCGTGTTGACTGCGCGGCCACTGTCGCCACCGTTACGGATGAATTCGCCCGTGTCGAGGCGCAGACCGCCCGCTTGCTCTAGCCCCCCGTGACACGCTGTACAATGAGCTTTCAGTAACGGCTTGATCTTACTTGAATAAAAATCATTCGCAGAAGTCAGCGAAGTCCACATCGGCGATACCAGCACACCCAACAAGGCAACCATTCTTATGGATTTTCGGTGCGTCATGGGTGAGAGATTACTATCGGTGAAAGTGCGCTGAATGGATTGCCACGATCTTTCATTCTACCATAAACTCTCAACGGTCTTGTCGAACAATTGCCTAGTCAGGTTCATTTTAGACATGATCAACAGGATGTACGGGATGGATCAGTCCAGTCATGTATTCTTTGCTGAAAAATTTGTTTCCCGCTACAAATCATACTCCCATGATAACGTATTGAATTTACGAGTCCACGGAATTAAGCGACCGAACACCTAAACTGGATTTTCTTGAATTTGATCTAAATTATAACACTGCACGGTCACCCCAATAGGAATTGGGAATTGGAAATTGGAAAAGCAAATTTTTAACAGAAGGGAACAAAGATAAATTCAAATGGCAAGACTCCATGTCCGGTAAACTCTTAAAAGGTACTATCTACAAGGTTTTTGGCTACTGGTTTTCGTGCGCATCTTTGTTGTCTTCGTTTGCTTCTGTTCAATAGACTGTCGAGAAGGACGTAGATTTTCACATGGACGCGGCCAATGATATGAGGTTTTCAGCCAGACGGATTATTTTGCGTGGGAGCAACGACACTAAGGCAATTGTTCCATTCAGACCACGGATCCAGCCATTTTCAAAGTCCTCTCAAATTCGCCATCCTAGGTCCTCCATGGAGTGGCTTGGCGAGAGATAGTAAAAAGGATCTCGCAAAGACGCAAAGACGCAAAGAAAAGAAGGAAACAGGAAAACCATGGATTTCGTCTCAATAAAACAATATTCTAAAAATCCTGTTCATCCTGTCTAATATCTTTTTTTTAGAAATTATTACTCAACAAAACCACACTCAACAAAGCCACACTCAACACTCAACTACACGCTTCCCACTAATTTTTGATTGAAACTTCCTTCGTTGATTGTGGGTCGTTCTGGGCGGCCATGATGGTTGTAGGTTAAGCGCATATTGTCCAATCCCAGCAGGCCCAGGATTGAGGCGTGAATATCGCGAACGTGCATCTTGTCTTCGATGGCGTATAAGCCCAGTTCGTCCGTTGCTCCGATCGTCTGGCCTCCCTGGACTCCGCCACCGGCCATCCAGATTGAAAATCCGGTAGGGTTGTGGTCGCGGCCATCTCCCTTTTCACTCATCGGGGTACGTCCAAATTCGCCCCCCCAGACTACCAGCGTCTCATCCAGTAGCCCGCGCTGCTTGAGATCCTTCAGCAAACCGGCCACCGGACGGTCCATCGATCGACACATTTTGGAATGGTTTTTTTCGATTGCCGCATGGGAATCCCACTTGCTGCCCGTGCCACTGTAGAGTTGGATAAAGCGTACACCCCGCTCCACCAAGCGACGAGCCAACAAGCAGCAACGACCAAAGCTGTCGGTCTCTTTTTCGTCCAAACCATAGAGGGCATGGGTTGCCTGTGTTTCCTCGGCCAGATCGACTGCTGCGGGAGCGGCGGCTTGCATGCGAAACGCCAATTCATAACTGCGAATCCGGGCCTCCAGTTCGCTTTGTTGTGTGCGTGTTTTTGCATGAGCCTGGTTAAACTGCCCGAGCAGAGCCAATTCGGCCTGTCGACGCTGGTACGTATGGCCTGACGGTAAATATAAATTTGCAATGGGTGGTGCACCACTGCCATGAATTCGCACACCCTGGTGCGAAGCGGGCATGAAGCCGGATCCCCAATTTCGCGGGCCGTTGACAGGTCGGCCTTGGTTATCACACAACACGACAAACGCAGGCAGGTTTTCGTTGCCCGTGCCCAAACCATAATTGACCCAAGCTCCCAACGACGGTCTGCCAGCGACGTTAATACACGTGTTCATCTGGCAAACACCGCCGGCATGATTAATGCCGTCGGTCCAGCATGAACGGATCACCGCAATGTCATCCAGACAGTCAGCGATATGCGGAATCCAATCGGAAGCCCACAAGCCACTTTCTCCATGCTGTTTCCAAGTACGTGGTGACTCTAACAGGGGCGAATTCTTTTCCCCCATTGCGGTGATTGGCTCTTGAAAGCTGGCCGGCAACGATTGTCCGGCCAGTTGATTGAGCAACGGCTTAGGGTCCACCAAATCGATATGGCTCGGTCCACCTTCCATGAACAACCAAATGACACTTTTGGCTCTTGGTTGGTGATGGGCCAAGGGGGTCGGTAACGCACCAGCTTCACGCTGCAGCAACCATTGCAATGCCAGAGTTCCAACGCCCGTTCCGCTGCGGGCAAGGAAGTCGCGTCGGGAGTGGAACGTACCATGCTGCGGATGTTGGTTCGTTGAATTGGACATGGGGGTCATAGATTAAGGCTGTAAGTGTCAGTCGATGTAGAGAAATTCGTTGGAATTGAGCAGGACATGGCAAAAGTCGATCAGCCGGTCGGGGTCGATTCGATGAGAGTCCGATTTCGAATCTGCCAAAACAAACGACAAAGCCTGGTCGAATTCTGATGCGGTTGGTGTGCGTCCCCAAGCCAATCGAAAGGCATATTTCAATCGTTCGCCAGCCGTATTCGCTGGGTGCTGTTGCAACCGGTGGGCCAATTGGGAAGATCGCTGCTGACAGGAATCTCCATTGAGCATCAATAATGCTTGAGTCGGCGTTGTTGTAGAATCTCGTTGGCCAACGCTCTTCAGTCCACCTGCTACGTCGAATGCGTGTAGTAATGGATTGAACGTATTGCGAAAACTTTTCACGTAAATGCCACGTCGGGCTACTTTTGCTTCGACACTTGGCCCGCCCACTTGTTGTTGTAATGTGCCACTGACAGACAACATCGCATCGCGAATCTGCTCTGCCTGGAGTCTGTGAATCGGTGCACGCCAGCGCAGCTTCTCCTCAGGGTCCAGTTGCAGATAATGACCTGCGAGTGGGTGCTGCACCGACTGCTGCCAGGTTGCCGACATCAGGATCTGTTTGTGTAGCCACTTGATACTCCACCCCTGTTCAACATATTTTGTGGTCAACCAATCCAGTAGCCGGGGGTGGGTCGGGAATTGCCCCAGTCGACCAAAGTCATTGGTCGTAGGAACCAAGCCGGTACCAAAATGTTGCTGCCAGATGCGGTTGACCATCACCCGCATCGTTAACCCGTTGTCGCCTCGTCCAATCCACTGCGCCAGCGCCGTGCGTCGCCCCACGGGATTCGTCCGCCACGATTCGTGCGTTTGCTCTGCGGCATTTGCATCGGTCAGCACGGCGGGAAAACCGGGCTCCATGGGAGTCTGCTTTCGATCGCCGGGCACTACGGTAGGAGTTGCCCTTCCCTGGCTATTGGTCACGGACATCAGGGGAGAAAGTGGCTGAGGCTTGAGGGATTCGAACTCACTCAAAGCCTTCAGCAAAGCCTGGTGCTGTTTTTGATGTGCTTTGGTCATCTTTTTCAAAGGGTCCATCCCTTCTTCGACAAATTGCCGTTGGATCAGATAGGCCATTTGGGCTTCCCATGAGGTCCGCTGGACAGGCTGTTGCTGGTAGCAGGCCTGAATCTCCAGTGGGAATCTGTCGACAGTGAACTTCTCCTTCTGTTCGTAGTAGGGCCTGAGCAGAGCGTCGCGCTGGGCACGGAGGTCGTGGGTCGCTTTTTCCCAGATAGCCTGTTGCCGCGCATGGTCCGCGCGTTGTGCAGGCGTTGCATAATGATCTTCATCGCGCCAAAGGATTGGCTCCACAAAGGCGCGTAAACGGTAATAATCCGTTTGCAATAGAGGATCAAACTTGTGATCGTGACAGCGTGCACAGGCAATTCCCAAACCGAAAAATACGTCCCCCAGGACATCGGTTGTTTCATTCAAAATATCGTTCCAATGCGCACGAGCGTCGCGCTGGTTGTACTCGTAGATTCCCAATCGCAGGAAACCGGTCGCAGCCAGATTTTCTGGATCGTCTCCACCCATTTCATCGCCGGCCAACTGTTGGCGAACAAACTGGGGGTAAGGTTTGTCCTGGTTGAACGCGCGGATTACGTAGTCGCGGTAGCGCCAAAGGTGAGGCCGGTAGCTATCTTTGTTCCAGCCATCCGACTCGGCATAGCGGACAACATCCAGCCAGTGGCGAGCCCAATGCTCACCATAGTGTGGATTGGCCAGCAACTCGTCAATTTGACGTTCCCAGGCATCTGGCTTGTCGTCTTCTACATATCGATCGATTTGCTCCGGGGTGGGGGGCAGGCCCAGTAAATCGAAATAGAGCCTGCGCAGCAATGTGTGCTTGTCTGCTTGTGGAGCGGGGATCAGGCCATGGGTGGCCATTTTATGATAGACGAAGCGATCGATCGAATTCTGCGACCATGGATCATCGGACGTTCTGGGAACTTCCGGGTGAGCCAATGGTCGAAAGGACCACCAGCGCCGATCGGTGGATGTGACTGGGCCTACTTCTGCGCGAACCGGTGCCTGCGGATCCAGTTGGGTCACTTCATCAGCAATCCCTTCGACGTCCTCTGCTGCATGAACATTCAAATCACATATCAGCAGGATGACCGGCAACAGGGTTGCCGTCAGCAGGATAGCCGCCCACCTTAACTTTGCTTCCCAGTAGGATTGTCTACGCTTCATGACAGTGTACCTGTACCAACTTAGCTTCTCTGTCTCTTGGATATACTGTACCATGGTTTCATCACAACTCCCAGGAACACCAGCCATGCGTATGACGATTTGCCTAACAATTGCAATTTCCTTTGTCGCCACCAGTCAGGCTGGCCGCGCCGCAGACTGGCCCCAATGGCTGGGGCCGAATCGGGACAGTGTTTGGCGAGAAAACGGCATTGTGACTGAACTTCCAGATCAACTTCCGATCCAATGGCGTGTCCCAGTGAAGCTGGGCTATGCGGGCCCCGCAGTTGCTGCGGGGCGAGTTTACGTTTGTGACTATGACCGTACCGAGGGAGAGATCAACAACGTCCCTGATGGTCGTGATCAACTTGAAGGGAGAGAGCGGGTTCTCTGCTTTCATGCTCGGACTGGTACGCAAATCTGGGAGCATGCATATGACTGCACCTACAAGATTTCCTATGCCAGCGGGCCTCGTTGCACTCCGGTAGTCGATGGCGAACGGGTCTACACACTTGGAGCCGAGGGCGATCTTTACTGTCTGCGAGCAGACAACGGAACCGTACTCTGGAAGAAAAACTTTTTACAGGATTACGGCGTAGCGACGCCCCATTGGGGCCACTCCGCTCACCCGCTGGTGGACGAAAAACACATTTACTGCATCGTCGGCGGTGCAGGGAGTGTGGCGGTTGCCTTCGACAAAATGACTGGGGTGGAGGTATGGCGGGCTCTTACTGCGAAGGAAGCAGGTTACTGTCCTCCCACGCTGATTGAGCATCTGGGGGTTCGACAGTTGATCATCTGGCATCCAGAATCGATCAATGGCTTGAATCCAACCAATGGAGAGTTGCTTTGGTCCGTACCTTTGGCGCCCAATTATCAAATGTCGGTCACCGCACCGCGCCAACTCGATCACACTCTGTTTGCCAGTGGCATTGGTGACGTGGGAGCGCTGCTCGATCTGGATAAATTAAACCGGGTCATTGGCTCGGGCGACACCGATGGCAGCATGGCGGTGATCTGGAGTGGCAAAGCGAAGCGGGCCGTCTATTGCTGCAACAGCACGCCCTATTTGGAAAAAGGGATGATCTATGGGTGTGACTGCAAGTCGGGGGCACTCATCGGCGCGCGACTTGCGGATGGTGAGCGACAGTGGGAAACCTTTCAACCGACAACCGGCCAGCGTCGTGCTGCCCATGGTACGGCATTTTTGATCAAACATGCCGATCGCTTTTTTCTCTTTGGTGAACAGGGGGATCTCATATTGGCCCGGCTCACCGAGGATGGATATCAGGAACTTGGCCGCAGCCACCTGTTGGAACCAACCAACGAAAGCTTTGGCCGCCCGGTCGTCTGGAGCCATCCGGCCTTTGCCGAGCGTTGCATCTTTGCCCGCAACGACAAAGAACTAATCTGCGCGAGCCTGGCGGAAGATCGTAGTGACCCGTAGGTTGGAATAAAGCCGAAGGCTGGAACAAGCGGTAACGCAGTTTCGGCACTGCAATAAGAAAAGTGAAAATTGAAAAGAGAAGTTCTTTCGTGAGCAAGCCGCCACTTGCACTAAAGTCAAACACCCTAGTCAACTGCAGCATGACTACCCAACGCACCCTACTTGTCTGTGTTGTTCTTTTTAGTTCCCTCACTCCTGTCCAGGCTGTAACCCAAAACCGGGGCAGTCGAGACCGGGGGAGTTGGGAAAAAACCTTGCATGACAAGGCCGCCTATTTCAATCAGCAGACGGCTCAGCGACACAACATCCTGGGTTCCTATCCCTCGTCGGTACGTCTGCTACCCCCCCGGCACTATGTGAGTTTGCCGAGTTTGCCAACTCAAGCCGGTTTGCAACAGGGTGCCTGGCCACAGATTGTCGAAACGGGTCAACTCCCTCCTGGTTGGACATTCGATCATGGCACCACTGGCTGGTCGAATGTCGTTCATACCAGTTCCTGGACCGGATGTTTACTCACTGGTCAGGCATTCCAGATTGCCTTTCTACGCGATTCGATTGGCACCGACGATCCGCAATTTCAAGCTGCTTACCAACGGGCAGATGAAATCATTCATTCGCTACGCATCCTTACACTGGTCAGTGGGCAACCGGGGTACTTGGCACGAGGTGTTGCGCTGGGGCATGGAGTCTCTTATGCTGAGCGAGGCTTCAGGACCGATAACGATCTGTGGGCCCAAGGAGTTGGGGAGTACCAACATTTGCGCTATCGGGGTGGACCGAGTCATCACAACTACGATCAGGTTTTCCGTGGGTTGGGAATTTACTATCTGATCGCTGCGGACAAGCGACAACAGAAATCCATTCGGGAGATTGTCACCGACATGTCCCAGTGGGCCCACCTCAGTCATGACATGGTGGTGATGCACACCGATGGCAAGCGTGAGAGTACGGTGTTGATAGGTGGCTGGCGTGGCATGGGCGGCACCGACCGGCCATCAGGCGGTTCGTTGATGGCACTGACTGGCCTGAAAGTTGCCCATCATATTACCGGAAATCCGCAAGTGGCGACTCTCTACGATCGGTGGATCGAGCGCTTGGGGTTCCGAGATGAGGAAAAAACCAAAACCTCAATCATGGGCAAAGCCAGAGATAACTATGACGACACCGATCACCTGGTCGGCGATCTTTATCTTCTCAACCAGCTTGAGAAGGATCCCCAATTGCGTGCTTACTACCACAAGTGCGTGAAGGATTCCTGGGAAGTGCACCAAGACGAGAAAATGTCTTGGTACAACTATGTTTATCGAGTCATCTTGGGTGACTCTTTCGGAGATTCTGAAGGCTCACTCTGGCACCTGCAAACCTTTCCAACTTGCCGCGTTTTTCAACCGCAGATGAATAGCATCCGTACCGATTTGGAGTTTACTGAGAGTCCTCGTGGTAAGGAATCGCAATATCCATTGCCTGTGTACGCAAGGCCGTTCGATAATGAGTACCATTGGAAAGGCAGCCCATACCGATTGGATGGCTGGACTAGCCGAATTGTGTCGCTGTGGGAAATCTCTCCGCACGACTCCTACCTTCAGTTTGCCGCCGACAGCAGTGGCGTTACCTACTGGTCCAATACACGGGGTGAAGTCTGGCATGCGATCGACGGCCTCCACAACGTGAGGGATTTTTTATTCTCCCCCGATTATCCGTGGGTTTCCTTTGCGGCTGGCTCGGGGGGCATCCACCGCTCGGTGGATGGTGGTCGTAGCTGGTCCCAGGCCTTTGCCCAGCCAGTTGATTCGCTCCAGCTCGATCCTGAGAATTCGCGGATTCTTTATGCGGTGGGTCCGGGTGGCATCAGCAAAAGCGACGACTTGGCCGGTCCCGGAATTGGTACCAAGTGGCGATCAGTCAGCGGTATACGTCCCGATGGTGACATTGCTTATGCAGTCGATCCACGTGGTGAGTTGGCAACCTTCTATCGGCTCACCCGACAGGCATTTTACACCAAGAAGGAGAACGACTCGGAGTGGACCTCGTCTCCATTGCCAGTTCGGATCCGTGGATTTAGCGAGGTCGATCCGATCGGTGGACGGCCCTTGTGGTTGCGCACCGATCCGCACTTGCCCAATCGACTGTTTCGCGCGGTCGAAGTGCGCGGACGAGATACGAGCGGGCCGCTGATCAGTGTCAGCAAGGATCGTGGTAGAACGTGGCTGCCCATCGTGGGAGAACTGGCGCCACTGATTGAGTGGTCTCAGGGTACTGGTCAGTCGAGAACGATTTCTCGTGAGAAACTCTTCCGTCTCTGGCAGCGGCTGCGTGACTTTCGTATTACCGAATTGCGTGTCGATCGGGCCGATTCTAGCATCTGGTACGGACTCATGACCAATGGGATTGCGGTAACACACGATGCTGGACAAACCTGGACTGAAGGAAACACGGGCCTCGACATTCCACGACCAAAAAGTCTCTGGGTGCCGCGGCATATGGCAGCGGTGATGGTCGGTACACCAGCAGGTATGTACCTAAGTGAAAACCAGGCTGCTTCCTGGCACGACACTTCACTGATCCTGCAAGGGCGGGGCGCAATTCGCTCAGAAATTGGAGGCGCAGGTTACATGACCGCTTATTGGATGGGCCGCTACCACGGGTTTATTACGGAATCGCAGGCGCAAGAGAAATGGTGGGAGACGAAGTGAAAAGCGACCGGTGGACAAGAACTTACAAACAAGCACGCAGGGCCAGCAAGTGGGTCACGCACAGGTACCCACTCGCTTGCGTGTCGTGCTCGTATTCTAGTGAATTTTCAATTGCCACTCGCTGACTGTAGAGGCAACACTCTATTTTCCTTTTCAATCAAGACTTCAAAGGCAAGAAAATTTCGGTCTGCAGATCAGCGGGCTCGGTGTTTTGAGGGTCGTTCTTGTAAATTTCATAGGTGCCGCTGCTGGTCTGCTTCAATTTCTTGTAGCGGGCAAACTGGTATGCCGCACTCCAGGCGTTTCCCAGGTTGTCGTAGCTGCCATTGTGCTCCACGTAAAGGGCGCGAGTGGCTGGTAGCTGCCAACTGGATAACTCATCCGGCAAAGGCGCACTAGAGGTTGGAACCACAAATCCACCCGTATAGTCAAAGGTCTTTGATTTCAGATTGGTGTTGTGATAGACCGAAATCATTTCGCCATCGATGGCCAGATTGTGTTCAGGCAGCAAACGCATGGCCTCTTTGAAAGTGGTTTCCATGGACGGACCCACGTCGTCCATCGTGCATGTCGATCTTACTCCAACCACCTGTAGTGGTCCAACAGATTCGATGCCGCGAATTTTCGTCGTAGATAGAATTTGGCCTGTTTCCATACACTCCTTGAGCATCTGCAATCCCCGTTCGTAATCCATGCCGATGAAAATTGCCATTTGCGATCGCATCCAAAACAGAAACCAGGGTAAGGATCCGTGCATGTGCCAGGTGATGTTGGTGCCTTCGCCAGCGGGTTCTATCTCAAAGGATACTTGTGATTGGGATTTAAACGGTTTGACAAAATGTATTTCGTCCTCGATCAGGCGGTTTGGATGCAATTGTCGATGTTCGAGTTCACCTTCGCCAACTAGATCGCCTTTCCAGGAGTAGGTGGAGCCTACGGAGGAGGGGTTTTTGCTCACCTCGACTTGGGCACTTGGTTCGGCGCACAGCCATGGCGACCATGTCGTCCAAGTTCCGTAGTCAGCAACCGCCGCAAAGACTTTTTCCGGAGTGCTGTTAATCTGTATCGAGCGATGCACATGATAACGGGGCATGAGTGGGTACTCGGTAAGGGCGAAAAAGATGGCGAAGCCAAGGGAATTTGCTGTAGTTAGACAAGGTAACAACGGGTGGTGATTCTAACCGGCAGACAGCCTTTCATGACCGGCGTAAGTTACACATTTCTTCATATTTAATCTAGTCTCTGGCTATTACGCTATCGATGATATACATAAAGAAAAGCCTGGAGAGCTAGCCGGTGTTGTGACGGGCTGTTGATTTAACGCCCAGCGACTGATTAAATCAACAAGCCCGTGAGGTACCGGTTTTCGGATATCCAGTAATCTTTAGGCCTGGAGGGCCAACACAAAACGACAACGACAGATGTGTCTACCCTCCTGGCCTGAAAAAGCTACTCTAACTTACGTATCAATTGAGGAATGTTGTATTAACGTCACCGAATAAAAAGCAGCCTTTATCATGAAACATTACTTATTTGTTCTCGCAATTATTGCCGGCACCACTTGTTCGATCCATACGCGATTAACGTTGGCGAAAGAATCTGTGACAGGTCTCTTTGCTAAAGATAACCTTGTCGCCTGGTGCATTGTTCCTTTCGATAGTGAAAAACGGGGGCCAGCAGAGCGCGCGAAGATGTTGCGTCGATTGGGAATCAGTAAGGTTGCCTACGATTGGCGGGAGCAACATGTTGCTACTTTTGAGGAAGAAATTATTCAATACAAAAAACACGACCTCGAATACTTTGCGTTCTGGAGTTGGCACCCTGCGATGGGGCCATTGATACGTAAATACGACATTCACCCGCAGATCTGGATTACCAATCCCAGTCCCACGGGTAAAAGTCAGCAAGATCGAGTCGAAGCGGCTGTCCAATCGCTGCAATCTTTGGTTGACAAAGCCAGGCAGCTCAACTTGAAGTTGGGTCTCTACAACCATGGTGGTTGGGGTGGAGAACCAGCAAATCTAGTAGCCGTTTGTAAGTCGCTTCGCGATCGTCATCCAATGGGCCAAATAGGCATTATCTATAATTTTCACCATGGCCATGAACATATTGACGATTTCCCCAGTGCATTCGCCATGATGCTACCTTATCTATTCTGCGTAAATATCAACGGTATGGCCGATCCGGCAACCGTTGCTGCGGGTACAGATAAAATTTTGCCTATTGGTACAGGAATTTACGAGAAAAAAATGTTGCGATCTATGCAGACTAGTGGATACCATGGACCCGTTGGTATTCTAGATCACCGTATAACGGTCGACGCCGAGCAGAGCCTGCATGAGAATCTCAACGGCTTGCAAAGTATCGTTGCCTCCTTGAATTCGATTGCCGAGTGAAAGAAAGATTAAGCCCTTGATGCTTTGCCTCAATAACTTTGCTCGACAAGCCATTCACCTTGGATTGATGGTTCTAGTTTTCGGTACCACTCAGCAAGCAATCTTTACAGCGTCCTCAAGCCGACCCGCTTACGGCCAAACTCCGCAAATTCTCCCTTATCCTCAAAATCGAGTCCGCGATTTCTATCGAAAGCAAGCCGAACGCCAACTCGACTCCGGACGGCCAACGCCAGAATTTCTATCGGACTTCCCTGGCCTTGATGGTGGTTCCTTTGGCCATTGGGGCCAAAAGCCTGATTCGAAGAACTTTGATCACACGCTCAATGACATAGATTTTGGTGGCGTGGTCATGCAAATCGCTCATCACTCCGGCATCACCACTCCCAAGGCAGTCGCGGTACGTATCGGCGATAGTGGACAGTATACGGGGCTGTTCGATCCAACTCGTATGACTTTCACCGATGCCTGGCAGGGTGGTGTCGCTTGGGGGTCGCATCGGTTTGGCCTGTTTTCCGGTATCAAGCCTGCAGGTAAGCAGTTAGTCGATCTGTCCCAGTCCCAATGGCTTATTCCTCCCGGTGTTGCAACGGTCTATCTCGGATTTTATCGTCATGAAGATCGCGTCGTGTTCAGTTACAAAATTGGCGATGCCACCCTCTACGACCATGCCTGGATCACCGATGGCCAATGGGTTCGCTCACTCAGTCTCGATGGCGCATTGCCTGAGGGAGTTCGCCTCAAGGGGCCACTCGCACCTGATTTTGACCATGGCGAAACTAGGGCACTCGCTTCTCCTGGGCCGGCCCGTTGGGCCGATCGACAAATGGTTACACAGGGTGTTTTGGGAGATGAAAGTGGACCCTACGTCATCGACACACTCAACCTTCCCTACGGCAAACAGAATCCGTTCAACACGCCTATGCGTATTGGGGGCATAGGTTTTCTCGCCGATGGTCGTGCCGTTGTCAGTACTTTGACAGGCGATTTGTGGTTGGTTGATGGAATCGACGATTCCCTCGCTCATCTCCGCTGGACACGTTTCGCCGCCGGTCTACATCAACCCTTGGGACTGGTGGTCCAACATGGAAAAATCCTTGTGGCCGGTCGTGATCAAATTACCCGTTTGCATGACTATAATAACGACAACGAAGCCGATTTTTACGAATGCGTCAGCAACCAATTTACAACAGGTACCGGGCACGATTTTCTGACCAATCTTGCCGCCGACAACCAGGACACGCTCTACTTTTACTCTCCGGTGACAGGGGTGGCGAAACTACCGACAGGAAGCCGGAAAATTGCAACCCTTGGTACCGGACTACGCAATTCCAATGGCATGGGAGTTTCTGCGGGTGGAAAAATCGTACTGGCGACCTCCCAAGAGGGAACCTGGACTCCGGTGACCGGGATTTTTGAAGTTCACCAGGGCAGCTACCACGGCTTTCAAGGGCCACGCAAGGAAATTGGCAAATACGGCTACCACTTGCCTCTCTGCTTTATCCCTCGTGGTGTCGATAATTCAGCCGGCGCACTCATTTTTTCTTCTACCGACAAGCGATTTGGTCCTTTGGCTGGAAAAATACTCGGCTCTTCCTTTGGCGACTGTTCGCATTATCTGGTGCTGCGCGAACATTTCGACGATCACACTCAGGGTGGCGTCGTTCCTCTGCCAGGTGAGTTTCTTTCCGGTGCGCATCGCCTGGCTTTCAACCCCAAGGATGGCCAGCTTTATGTCGCGGGCACCGATGGTTGGCAAAGTTACGCACAGCAGGCCGGATCGCTGCAGCGGCTGCGCTATGTGGGTGGCCAACCAAATGTGGGAGGGCAACCGGGATCGACATCCATGGCATTGCCAACCTCGGTGGCAGCACACGAGAACGGCTTGTTGGTGCGATTCAATTGTCCCATCGACTCCCAATCGATCGACTCCGGTAACATCTTCTGCCAACAGTGGAACTACCTCTACAGTCAAGCCTACGGTTCGGCTGAGTACTCGGTCCGCCATCCAGGACGACGAGGTCACGACCCAGTCCCAATCCGTTCCGTCCATCGACTTGACGATGGCCATTCCCTGTTCGTCGAAATACCGCATCTTCATCCAGTCATGCAGTTTCATCTGCACATGCGGCTAAAAATTTCCGATGGTCAGCCATTTTCGTCTGACGTCTACTATTCGCTTTTCCATCTTCGTTCGCCTTTTACCAATTTTCCAGGTTACACGGCGGTTGATCGCAAAAAACACTATCCCGATTTTCCTTTGGTGGAAGATTACCCACGCGATCCGCGTCTTGTTGTCCAGGAAGACCTCGGTAAATTTCAAGGTGTCGTTTCGCTGCAAGTTAGCGCCCAACCGGGTCTCCGTTTTCACCCCCGCCGTCTACGCGTTCCACCCGGCCAGCGGGTCGCACTCACGATGAAGAATACGGATGTGAGCATGCCCCACAACCTTGTGTTGGTAACGCCCGACCGACTTGATCCTATCGGCGAGGGAGCGATGCGACTCGCTTCCGACCCGCGCGCGATTGCGAAGCATTATGTGCCTGAAGATCCCGGGGTGATTGCCTTCTCACCCATACTCTGGCCTAATGAACAATACACGATTTACTTTGACAGTCCCAAGGAAAAAGGCGCCTACCCATTTGCTTGTTCTTTTCCCGGTCATTGGCGTGTGATGCGTGGCGTTCTTCATGTGGCCGATCCAGATGACCCACTACCCAAAGAGACAGACCTGCAAATACCAGAACGTGAGTTTGTTAAGGAATGGAAAGTTGACGACCTGGCCAACGACGCCGCACAATTGGCCCACCGTTCCTATTCTCGTGGATCGGAAATGTTCCAGGTCGCAGGCTGTATAAAGTGCCACAAAATTAATTGTATCGGTTCGCAGTTAGGCCCCGACCTTACCGGCATCCACAAGCGATTTCAAGGTGTTAAATTGCTGCAACAAATCTTGCAGCCCTCCAAAGAAATCAATCAAAAGTATCAGAGCTATCTCATCACCACCGACAACGGAAAGTCCATAACGGGCCTGCTGGTAAAAGAAGATGATCTGGCCTATCACCTGTTGCCCAATCCGCTCCTCCCAGAGCATCTCACAACGGTTGCAAAAAACCAAGTCGACGAAATCACGACCAGTCCACAATCGACCATGCCCGACGGCCTGCTGATGACACTCACCCGGGAAGAAATACTCGACCTGCTGGCATATGTCGAAGCTGGAGGCGATATCAAGCACCCGTACTTTCAGTGATCGAGGGTTGATAGAATAATTTATTGTCTCCTACTGGGATCTAAAAACCCTCTCCTTCAGGCGATCACTTCAGTAGAACTAGGCTACGGAAGCGTACTTCGATACCGTGCAAAGCGGGCATAATAGCCGCGCAGCGGCGACATC
>JBDOMT010000250.1:0-10455 GCA_039831705.1 Pirellulales bacterium
GGGGGGAAAGGGGGCCGTATGCACCAAGTCGACGTGTCATCCTGGTCTGCCGGTTCACAGCCTAAAAATTTGGCTGACCAAACGGCGGATGAAATAAGCGGGCTAGCCGGACGTCAGATCACATCGTATGATTACTCCAGTCCGTACTGTGGGCATGGGAGCGTTCGGCATTGAATTTATCCCGCTCTTTTATTCTTCTGCCTCAGATAGGTTTGCAAGGCGAGAATAGCATGCAAAAATCGATTGGCTGGATATGTGTTGCGACTCTTATCGCCTATGGACTGTGGGAGATGCAACAGTCTTCTGCGCATCTGCCGCCCTCGGCTTGGGGCATGATTCTACTTGGTTTAGGTCTGGTCTGTGGCCTGCGAATTGGTAGTGATTCGGCCACTACGTTTGTTCGCGATCTACTGCGTCTGAATAAGTTTTTGGCGGACCAAAACGAAGAACTGACGGAATTGAATCATTGGCATGTGAAGTATTCGAATTCGCGAAAATCGGATACCGGTGAGCATGTTGTGAATGATTGAACTTTGGGAACGCCCCGTAAAAGAAATGTCAGGGGATTTGGCAATGAAAAATATATCTTCGGCAGTTCTATCAAGACGTGATTTTGGTCTTCGCTGCGCTGGCGTTATGGCTGGTGGATTAGTGTTGGGGGAAACATTGTTAGGGGCTGATTCTGGGTTGGAGAGTGGGCCCGGGAAGAGTTCGCCGCCGGCTGGAAAATATGTCGATGTGCACGTCCATTTAGGGCAACCTTGGAATGAACGGGGGCCGCTGACGGCGGAGATGATGTTGCGCTGGATGGACGCGCACGAAATTGCCCAGGCTTGGGTGTTGTCGCTGGTGTCGCCGGAGTCTTGGTTTTATCCGATCACTTCCCAGTGGGTGTTGCAGCAGACAGAGCCTTTTCGCGATCGGTTGATTCCCTTTTGTGGGGTCGATCCGCGGACCATCAATCTGGGTGGGCATAAGGGGATGTTGGATATTTTGTCGCGCTATGTGGATGCCGGGGCGCGCGGGTTTGGCGAACATAAATGGGGCGGACCGATTGACGACCGGCGCAATATGGAACTGTTTCACGCCTGTGCCGATTTGAAGTTGCCCGTTTTGTTTCATTTGGATAACAGCCGCAATACCGACCGGCCCGGATTACCGGGATTGGAGAAGGTGTTGCAAGAAATCCCGGACGGTACTTTTATTGCCCACGCACAAGGTTGGTGGGCTTCGATTTCTGGTGATGTGAAACAGGCGGATTTGCAGAGTTATCCTCGCACTCCGGTTGTTCCTGGAGGGGCCATTGATCGGTTGCTAGGGAAGTATCCCAATTTGTATGGGGACCTTTCCGCCGGCAGCGGAGCCAATGCGATTAGCCGCGACAAAAAGTTTGGACGCGAGTTCTTAATTCGGCATGCTGATCAGTTGATGTTTGGCACCGATTATCTGGCCGGTGGCCAGGCGGTGCCTCAGTTTGAACTGTTTGAATCGTTGGACTTGCCGGCAGAAGTTGAGGCTAAAATGTTTCGCGACAATGCGCGGCGGTTGGTGGGAGAAGGAGTATAATATTTAACGCAGAAGTGCAGAGGACGCTGAGGCCCGCAGAGGACATATGATTTTCAACCGAGTACTCGTATTCTGCAGATAGTACTTACCATGGCGAACGATTAGGATGGGGCTCTGGAAGAACGTTCCCATAACTCCTTAGCTTTACTTCAGGTACAAATGCCAATGTGCTACCGAATGCTTCTTGCCTGTCTACTTTTCATGGTAATTTGCGTTGGGGATTTTTTCGGTGGGAGATTCTTCGGCACACCGATGTGTGTAGTGGCACAGGAATCGGCTGAGTCGGACCAAGCGGAAACGAGTGTTAAGCCGGGGATCAACAAGCCGTTTTTGGATCCCGAGTTGAAGGTGGATGAGTGGCTGGCTCGGTTTGAGGTGGAGAGCCGGGAGATCTATGCGGGGCGGGAGGAAATTCTCCAGGCGCTGGGGCTCCATGAGGGGATGGCGGTTGCCGATATTGGCGCCGGCACGGGTCTGTTCACTCTGTTGATGAGCCAACAGGTGGGGCTGCAAGGCTGGGTCTACGCGGTGGAAATTTCTCCCCGCTTTGCGGAACACTTGGGACAACTGGCGGTGAAACATGAGCTAGCTAATGTGAGTCCTGTGCTGTGTGGTGAGCGATCCGTGCGACTGCCGCCGGCGAGTATCGACCTGGCTTTTTTGTGTGATGTTTACCACCATTTTGAATACCCCAGTTCTTCGCTCACTTCGATCCACCGGGCCCTGCGTGACAATGGCCGTCTGGTGGTGATCGATTTCAAGCGTATCGAGGGGGTAACGCGCGAGTGGATTATGGGCCATGTGCGGGCCGGGCAAGAAACGGTGCAACAGGAAATTGAGGCGGCCGGGTTTGAGCTGGTTGAGGAGCCCGCCCTCAAGCGGTTGAGTGAAAATTACTTTCTTGTTTTTCGTAAGAAACCGTAGCCGATGCCTGATTCCTCCAAACCGATTGGCCTGACATCGGCGACCAGCCTGGTGGTGGCGAGTATGATCGGAGCTGGGGTCTACACCACCTCGGGCTTTGCCCTGGCGGACCTGGGGACACCGGGGCGCGTGTTGGCGGCCTGGCTGGTGGGTGGGGTGGTGGCCGTGTGTGGTGCGATTTGTTACGGATCGCTGGCACGCCGGTTTTGTGAGTCGGGAGGCGAGTATCTGTTTCTGGCCCGCGCGGTCCATCCGGCAGCCGGTTTTATGGCTGGGTGCGTGTCGCTGCTGGCCGGCTTCACCGGGGCGCTGGCTTTTGCCGCGACGGCGCTGGAATCTTATCTCACGCCCTCGGGTGAATCGTGGGAGTGGTTGCCATCCGGTTCACTGGCGATGGGGTCGGTGGTACTGGCGGCCCTGCTGCATGCCTATCGAGTGCGGCCGGGTACCTGGGTTCAAAACGGTCTGGTGACGCTGAAGTTTGGAATCTTGCTGGGTTTATTGGCGCTGGCTTTGTCGCGATTTCCAGCAGGATGGGCCGGTTACACGGCAGTGGCACCTGACGAAGTTCTGCCCCTTTCGATCTATGCGTTTGCATCGAGCCTGATGTGGATTTCACTGAGTTACAGTGGCTTCAATGCGGCCGTCTATATTACTGGAGAAGTACAGCAGGCGGAAAAGGTGGTTCCGCGGGCACTCCTGTTGGGGACAGTTTTGGTGGGACTGCTTTATTTGGCCCTCAATGGGGTTTTTCTGTGGGGTCCGCCACAGGAGGCGATTACCGGCCAGGCTGAGGTGGCGGCGATTGCAGCCGCTGCACTGGGAGGCGAGTGGCCGGCTCGACTGACGCGCGCGGTGATTGGACTGTCGCTGTTTACCTCGATTTCGGCCATGACCATGTTGGGGCCACGCGTTTATGCCAAGATGGCCGACGATGGTCTGCTGCCAAGCTGGTTTCAGGCCTCAGGAACCGTTCCTCGGGCGGCCATTTTATTGCAGACGGGTTTGTCGCTGGTGGTGATCCGTTTTTCTGGACTGCGTGAATTGCTTTCTTATTTAGGCTTTACCTTGTCGGTGAGCGCTGCGCTGACGGTGACGACCCTATTTTTCATTCGACACCGCGAAGGGGCGGCCGCGCTGCCGGTGCCGTACTATCCATGGCCACCGTTGTTGTTTGTGGGGAGCACCTTGGGCTTTGCCGGGTTGGCCGCTTTTTTAAATCCACGGGAATGCGTGGCGGGAGTTGGGACGATTCTTTTTGGGCTGGTGGTCTATTGGGGGATGCGTGGCAGGAAGGGGTGAGAATGCGGTAAGGGAAAAAGTTGAAACCGCTAATGAACGCTAATACACGCTAATGACTGGTTGTGCCATGTTCGATTTGCCATACCACAGGGATCCACCTTTTCGATACACCCGGTTACCCCGAATATTTCATCAGCCGCCGAGCGTTAGCTCCCGGTTACTTCTGATTCGCATCATTACTTGATAAACCGGACGCTAACGCGTGGCGGCTGATAAGACACACTGTTTTCCCAGATCACTTTGCAATTCGTTATGATAAAAGGACTTACAACGAATACTGGGCGATCCATGAAATATGCGGGCTAGCCACCTAATGCCTGTAGGCGAGTTTGGGCATCTTGGAAGTTTGGATCAATTTGCAGGGCTGCTCGGTAGTGCATGCGGGCTTCATTTTGTTGGGCCAGTTGTTCCAGGACGAGGCCCAGGTTGTAGTGGGCGGAACTGGAGCGGAGATCGATCGCCAGGGCACGCTGGTAGTGACCGAGCGCTTCGCGGTAGCGGCCTTGACGGGCGATGGCCAAGCCCAGGTTGTTGTGTGCGTCGGCCACGATCGGCTGCAACCGGACCGCTTCGACAAAGTGTTGCTCGGCGGCTGCCAATTGGCCCTGTCCGGCCAACCAAACTCCCAATCGGCTGTGGGCAAGGGCAAGGTTGGGGTTTAGTTTTAATGCGGCCTGTAAATGTTCGATTGCCTGCTTTTGCCGGCCTGTCTGTAACCAACAGAGGCCCAAGCCCAGATGCGATGGAGCCAACTTGGGCGCCAATTGGGTGGACTCTAGATAGTAGTCGGCCGCCAAGTCCCATGCGTTTTGGCCACGCAGACCATCCGCCAACTGTAGTAGGACTTCGGGCGTACGACCCGATAGTTGCAGCGATAGCTCGGCCTGATACTGGGCCTGATCAGGTTGTCCCAGAGAAGCCAGTAAGGCGGCCAGTGCTCTGAGTTGGCGCGCGCAAAGGGAACGATCGATTTGTGACTCTACCTGCTCGGCAACCTGGTCGATGGCATGCTCGTTCCAAGTATCGTCTCGATGTACAATCTGACGCTGCTGCAGGGCTGAAATAATTGCGCTGCCCAAGAGACGATTGGCCTCAACGGTGAGGTGAACGTGATCGTGGAACATGGCTCGGCCCGGCAGTTGGTGGCCACTTTGTTCGCTTACTATTTGCTCGAAATCGACCGCCCTTTCACCGTGCTGCTGGGCTACCTGGCGGACGGTTTCCACCAGCGGACTGATGGCGCGCAAGGGGCAAATGTCTTGGTCGCGGGCACCGAGAAGGGTTGATTTAGCTTCGTCGTAACGGTCCAATTTAAATAGCGTTTTTCCCTGTCTGTAGAGCAAGTCGGCGTAACGATCGTCGATTTTTCCAGCCTGGATCATTTCGGTGAGTGCCCCTTCATGGCGGCCCGACATAAGTAACAAGCGGGCCTTCTCGAAATGCCGATCCCATTGAGTTCGTTGCTGATTCGACAAGCCATCGG
Source organism: Pirellulales bacterium (assembly GCA_039831705.1). Classification (GTDB taxonomy): domain Bacteria; phylum Planctomycetota; class Planctomycetia; order Pirellulales; family Lacipirellulaceae; genus JAJRWS01. The sequence goes on from JBDOMT010000250.1 coordinate 5,276, forward strand.
TGTGCTCACTTTTGAACGGAGCGAAGTCCAACAGATTCGAGGCAGGTACAATCAATAAAATTTCGGCGCCTGCTCGGTCGGCGATTCGAGTCATACGCTCGAGGCTGGAGCGAAAATGTTCACCTACGTCGCGGGCCAACTTTTGGTCACGGTGGTAGGCATCGGGGCCGACCGCCTTGACAGAAATCGCCCGTACGTTCTGGCCGAATACGGTGGCCTGAGCCATGGGACTCTTCTTGTGCCGTATACCAGTCAGGTCGACCACCTTGCGCACTAAAGTCGAAGTGCGGGAGTGACTGGGAAGAGCCAGAACATCCGTCAACAGTGATGGCCTTTCGGCAAGCTTATTGTAGGTGCGCCGTTCCAGAAACTCGTTGTGTCCTGTGTAGATGATGAACAAATCGGGCTCGTATTGGGCCATTTCTTCCATCAGGCCAGCGCTACGGTAGCTGGCGTAGCTGATGGCCCCAATATTAATCACCTCCCAGTTGCGCGACGGGTCAGCTACGGGCAACAGGGCCCTGACCCAACCGGCCCAAGAGGTCCGATCAAAAAAGGGGCGTCCGTAGGTGGTCGATCCACCAGCACAGACAATGCGGTAAGTCCCGGCCGGTTTCTGGGCAGAAAACCGCACCTTGTTGAGCACTCGCTGCTTACTTGGTGCAACGGTCAACCACTGCTGGCCTTGGTCGTCTGAGGTCGAGACAAAGTGAGGGACATGAGTGGAAAAACCGGCGTATGGGTCTTCCTGGTAATAAGACGGTTCAACCCCAGCCGCCCATAGCAGGATCTCCAAAACGCAGAAGCTAACCAGAGTGATACTCGCGGCGAACAGAAGTTTCTTACGCCACGTGAGCTGCGTTTTGGCCAGTTTCGCTGTTTCGGAAAGAGGTGAACCTTTGTCAAGCGATTTCGGAAAGTGGGACCTTTTATGGGCCATGGAGCAGGTTTGTTCTGTTGGCTGTGGGTCTAGCTAAACACAAACATCTCCCCGATGAGGCAGCTGCGTACCAGCCCAGGGCAGCGCTCTCATCGTACCCTACAATTCCTTGGCGAAAAAATGACTACTTGGTTAAAACAACGGATAGATAAACGGTGCGGCAGCCGTGCCGCCTAGAATCACCAGTAGCGCTAACAGCAACAAAACTAAAAGAATGGGGGTAAGCCACCACTTCTTGTTGTGTTTGAGGAACTCCCAGAACTCTGTCAGCAAGTTGGATTCGGACTGTTCCGAAAAACGTTCGAAGTCGGTCGCATCACGGTTTTTGCTGCTTTCATTCATGGTATGTGTCTTTCGGATAACAGAAACGTTATTCGTTGCTAAAACTGACGGAAATACCGCTCCAAGTCTTCAGGCTCTTCACGAGGTTGCCAGTAAGAATTGGCCGACTGGTCCCAGGTGCGGCCCAGAGCGTCGCGACCTAATAGACGCATGACCAACCCGATGGGAGTCACCACCAAGTAGTATACTACAGCAATCGCCACATGCGAGATAACCCAGCCGATCGGAAAGGTAATCAGCATCCATCCTCGGTACAGTAGGAATAAGAATCGAGGAAAACAGAGGCCCAATAAATCCAGAAATAGCGAGATACCACCTATGGTTCCGGCTGCTGTGACGGAACCGGTGTTGGTATAAACTAGCGCGGCTATGATACCAAAGAAGAGCAGCCAAAGGGCCGCAAAGATTCGCAGTTCTTTTCGACTGGGATTCCAATTAATATCGATCATATGATTGTCTTAATAATATTCGGATCTTGTTGCCGAGGGACATCCAATGGGTACAAAAGACGGGCTGAAAGCCTATCCTATCCCACGCTAATCTAACGTAAATTTATCTAAGTAATCCGCCAATTTCTGTTTTGCCGTTCCAGCTTGCTGGTCCTTAAGTAGTACGTACTGTTCCAGTACTAAGACATCAATGTGGGTAGCCATGAAGCATTGGTATGCCTGTTCTGGAGTACAGACGATGGGCTCGCCGCGAACATTGAAGCTGGTGTTGATAAGTACAGGGGAACTGGTACGGGCTTGGAATTTTTTTAGTAGCTTGTGATAACGTCCGTTACGCTGGTCCACCGTTTGCACTCTGGCGGAACCATCTACGTGGGTAATCGCCGGAACCATTGACCTACTAGCCTGAAGCTTATCGAGTCCATGGAGTTTTTTGTCTTTCTCCGTCAATGACAATTTTTGCGAATCACATACCTGGGTAACCAGCAACATGTAGGGGCTTTCCTCCTCTGAACCCAAGTCGAAGATTTCCCCGGTGTGCTCAGCCAGGACCGATGGAGCGAAGGGACGAAATGATTCACGGAATTTTATTTTTTGGTTCATCACTGATTGCATCTGGCTGCTGCGCGCATCGCCGAGAATGCTGCGTCCACCCAAGGCGCGGGGGCCGAATTCCATCCGACCTTGCATCCAGCCCACCACCTGCCCACCATCGATCAACTCGGCCACATCTTCACATAGCTGATCCTCGTCTTCGTAGTGCCGAAATTTGGCACCAGCCTGATCAAGAAACTGCTGGATTTCTTGTCCACCAAAGGCCGGACCGAGATAGGAGCCCTGCTGGCTGTCGGTTGCTTGGCAAGTGCGTCCGTTGCCCAATAGTTGATGCCAGGTAAACAGGGCCACGCCCAATGCACCTCCCGCATCACCGGCGGCCGGTTGTATCCAGATGTTTTCGAACGGCCCCTCTCGTAAAATGCGGCCGTTGGCCACACAGTTGAGGGCCACGCCTCCGGCCATGCACAGATTCGGCAGACCGGTCTGGCGATGAAGATGACGGGCCATCCGCAACATGATTTCTTCGGTGACTTGCTGCACGGATGCGGCCAAATCCATTTCGCGCTGGGTTAAAGGCGACTCGGGCTGGCGCGGCGGACCGCCAAAGAGTTGGTGAAATCGGTGCGAGGTCATGGTTAACCCCTGACAATAGTTGAAGTACGACATGTCCATACGGAACGATCCGTCGTCCTTCAAGTCAAGCAATTTCTTCAGGATAACCTCGGTGTAGCGAGGTTCGCCGTAAGGAGCCAAACCCATCAGTTTGTATTCACCCGAATTCACGCGGAAGCCGCAATAGTAGGTGAAGGCCGAATAGAGAAGTCCCAGCGAATGAGGGAAACGTAGTTCCTGGGTCAGCGTAATACGGTTGCCTGCCCCATGGCCACAGGTCGCAGTGGCCCACTCTCCGACCCCGTCCACCGTGAGTATGGCTGCCTGCTCAAAAGGAGAAGGGAAAAAGGCGCTGGCCGCATGGGATTGGTGATGCTCGGTAAAGACCAGCCGTTTATTATACGCTTTGCCAAGATGCCGTTTCAGTTCACGAGGCAAATGAAGTTTTCTCTTAAGCCACTCGGGCATGGCCGTAAGGAAAGAAGAAAAGCCGGACGGCGCAAAAGCCACATAAGTCTCCAGCAAACGTTCGAACGTCAACAGCGGTTTATCGTAGAAGCCAACATAATCCAAATCGGCGACGCTCAGTCCTCCTTCGTCCAAACAGTACTGGACAGCGTCGACAGGAAAACCCGCATCATGTTTTTGTCGCGAAAAACGTTCTTGCTGCGCGGCAGCCACGATGTGGCCATCGACCACCAGCGCCGCTGCCGAGTCGTGATAGAATGCAGAAATTCCTAGAATTGCAGTCATAATTAAATGCCCGTTTTATAACACAATTCTGGGTAGGATGCAGATGAATACCTATCATAGCAGATAGTCGCGACAAGTAAAAAACCCTTTCAAATGTTTGTATAGGTGATCTATCTAGGACAAGCCGCTTTTACTACCATAACTACGCCTTTGCGCTGTTGGTTAAACTTCGCAGCAGAATGGCAAATAATTCCATGTTTCCCGGTTCTACCTTGCCTAATCGTAGAATTCCAATGCTTGCCAATTCTTCACCAGCACCTGCCCAACCACAGAAAAAACCTTGGATCGAATGCCGGGCCAGAGGCAATTTTTTAGCCTGGATGGAACGCTCGGGCGGCACGGTGGTAACAACCACTTACAACTCCGGCAAATTGGCCCTGATTAGTTGTGTGGAGGGCCAACTGCATTTGCAGGTTCACAAATTTGCCCGGCCCATGGGATTGGCGCTCGAACACGACCGACTGGCCTTGGCGACCCAAACGTCGATCGTGTGGTTCGACCGTGTGGTCACCGAAACCGTGGGCCAAAACGCCCATGACGCCACCTTTGTCATGAGCGATGAGAACGTTACCGGCAAACTAAATGTTCACGACATTGCCTTCGCCGGCAATCAATTGGTGTTTGCCAACACCAAATACAATTGTATCGCCCGGCCCAGCACAACGCACCACTTTGCCCGTGGTTGGCAACCGCTGTTTATCAGCGACCTATCCGCCGGTGATCGTTGTCATCTCAACGGAGTGGGAGTACGAAATGGACGTCCCCGAGTCGTCACCGCCTTCTGCCAGACCAACGCGCAGAAAGGTTGGCGTGAGGAGGATCGTTTCACCGGTGGCATCATGATCGACATGCAGAGCCAGGAAGTGATCGCCCGCGGCCTGTGCATGCCTCACTCGCCGCGCTGGTATCGGGGACATTGGTGGCTCTGCAATTCGGGACAGGGTACCCTCTGCCGACTGGACCCGGCCAGTGGCAAGGCGGAAGAAATTTGTGCGCTGCCCGGTTTCAGCCGCGGCCTGTGGTTTGTTGGCAATTATGCGCTGGTTGGCCTTTCAAGATTTCGCAAAGCGCATGTGCTGGATCCAACCCCGGTGGCTGGCCGATTAAAAAGGGCCAAATCCGGAATCGCCGTGGTCAATGTAAAACGGGGTCGCCTGGTAGGAGTATTGGAATTTGTTCGCGGCGGACGCGAAGTGTACGACGTTTCGTTTTTACCCGATATACAGCGACTTTGTCTTGCGGAAACTCGGGGGATTTGTCATAATTGATTGCATATTCCTGCTATCGTCTTTGATGATTTTGTGGATTGCGGTCCTGAATAATCAAATAGTGTAACACTGATGTTTTCTCGAAATATTCTGATTACTACTTTTATTGTCTCCTACTGGGATCTAAAAACCCTCGTCTTCAGGCGATCACTTCAGTAGAACTAGGCTACGGAAGCGTACTTCGATACCGGGCAAAGCGGGCATAATAGCCGCGCAGCGGCGACATTGTTTAGCCGTGGGCGTGAGCCCACGGAATAG
>JBDOMT010000250.1:10465-27383 GCA_039831705.1 Pirellulales bacterium
TAACGAAACCAATTTTCCGCTTGGGCCACTCGCTGTCGCCCTTTCAGGGCTAGGGAATAATCTGAAAACGCCACCGTGGGCTTACGCCCCACGGCTAGATGCTTTCGCCACTTCGTGGCTATTGCGGTAAGTAAGCCATAACCAGAAAGTCGGGCTTTAGCCGACTGTCGGCGAACCCTCCGCCTTCAGGCGGTGGTCTTCAGTTCTTGCAACACCCTTAGGAGTTCCAACAGGAGCACCGCTGGCTTCAGAAATTCTGGTTGGAACAGGTCTTGTTCGAGCGGATTTCAGCCTTGATGGAATAATGGTTGCTCCAGATGACAAATTTGCAATTGCTCTACATAGTACACCTTCACAAATTCATTGGAACGCTGGCTTTGATTCACAAGCCATTTATGCTAAGGGCGATTCCTTCCTGTCCCATGGCAGCTCGTTCAACACTTGGGAAATCCTTGGCTCACCGCAAAACATCGCAGAAATGATCGATTTGCATTTTCAAACCTTCATTGAACCGTCTATTATCCCTACAACTTCAGCAGATTTCGACATTAATGGTCACGTCGACGGCAATGACTTTCTCAAGTGGCAACGTGGCGAATCGCCCAATCCATTGAGCCGTGTGTAGACAGGGCCCTTTGGGAAATCCAATTCGGAATCACTAGCGAGATCTCCTCCGTGCCTGAGACAAACACCTTACACCTGTTGCTTATAGGTTTATCTACAATCAGCTTCAGCCGTCGATGCAACCATGAAGCACCAATTTGAGTCTGATGGGTGAACACTATCCAAGGAATCAAGGGGACGGGGTCCCTTGATTCACCTACCCCACGTCGCTGATGTCCAGCGCCTGGCCGTAGCGTTTTAACATTTGGCTGCGGAGTTTGGTGTGGTCGGCATGCTTGAGGCCCGGGTCGGCGGCGACCAGGAGTTGGGCTTCGCGCCGCGCCTCGTTGAGTACGTCGCGGTCTCGTAGCAGGTTGGCGATGCGTAGCGGGGGCATGCCGTGCTGTTGGGTGCCAAACAGGTCGCCCGGTCCGCGGAGTTCGAAGTCGAGTTCGGCCAGGACGAAACCGTCGGTGGTGGCGGCAAACGATTCCAACCGGGTGCGGGCCGGATCAGGCGATGTGTTTGCGTCCTCGTCCGACTCGGCCGGTGCGTCCACCAACACACCGCAGAACCCCGGATGGCTGCCGCGGCCAATGCGGCCGCGCAACTGGTGTAATTGCGACAGGCCAAAACGCTCGGCGCCGGCGACGGTCATCACGGTGGCGTTGGCAACGTCGACCCCAACCTCTATCACGGTGGTGCTGACCAGCACCTGGGTACGTCCTTCGACAAAATCGATCATGGTCTGGTCTTTTTCGGATGAAGGCATGCGGCCGTGCAGCAAACCCAATCGAAAATCGGCCAGTTCGCCGTTGGTCAACTGTTCGAACGCTTCGGCCACACTGGGCGCATTGATCGTCTCCGATTCGTCGACCAACGGCACCACCACGTACGCTTGCCGCCCTTCGCGCAACCGATCGCGGACAAAGGCCCACCAATGGGCCTGCTTCTCAGGGGTCACCAAATAAGTGTTGACCGGCTGACGGCCCTGGGGCAATTCAGACAAAGTCGAAACATCCAAGTCGCCAAACATGGTCATGCTCATGGTGCGCGGAATGGGCGTGGCGGTCATCACCAATGTGTGAGGCGAGCGGTCGTCCTCACGCAATGCGGCCCGCTGCCGCACACCAAACTTATGCTGTTCGTCGATGACTACCAGACCCAACTTGCCAAAGGTCACCCCGTCCTGAATGATCGCCTGAGTACCAATCACCATGTCGAGTTGGCTCGCAGCCAGGTCGTCGAGAACTTTGCGTCGTTCAGCGGTTGCCAGGCCGCCGGTGAGTAGCGCATAGCGCACCCGGCTCGCTTCCAACAAATGGTGCAGCGTACGCGCATGTTGGCGGGCCAATATTTCGGTCGGAACCATCAATACGGTCTGCCAGCCATGGGCCACCGCCACCAGCATGGCGTACAGGGCCACCACCGTTTTGCCACTGCCCACATCGCCTTGCAGAAGCCGATTCATCGGTCGGTCGAGGGCCATGTCGGCGCTCACTTCATCAATGGACTCCTCTTGACTGGCGGTTAATTCGAAAGGCAACAGCCGGCGTATGCGCGCGTTGATCTTGGCCGTGGTTGGCAATTCGGGTGCGGCAAGCTGTTGAAAAGAGTTGCGCCGAATCGACAAGGCCAACTGCAAGACAAACAGCTCCTGAAACACGAACCGGCGCCGCGCTGGCAAGAGTGCTTGTGAGTCGACCGGTTGGTGGATACTGGCCAATGCCGGCTGCAAAGATAGCAGCTCGTACTGGGTTAACAGGGCCGGCGGAAAAACCTCTTCGAGCAGGGCCGCATAATCTTCGACCACCGTTTGCACGAAACGGCGCATGTGATACTGCGAAATTCCTTCGGTCAGCGCGTAGATGGGCAACAGGCTGCCGGCCAGCCGCTGCTCGTCGTCGCCCAACCAGGTAATTTGTGGATGGGACATCTGCCAGGTACTGCCGCGCAAACTGGGTTTGGCGGAAAATATCAGCCGCTGTCCCTGGTGAAAGCGGCGCTGCATGAACGGCTGGTTGAACCAGAGGGCCTTGAGCAGGTGGGTGCCATCGGAAAGCAGCACCTGCACCCGACTCTTGCCGAAACCGGTGCTGCGGGCCGCCACTTCGACCACCTGACCACATACGCTCTGTAGCTTATCTTCTTCCAGTTCGACGATCGGCCGCTCGTCAGACAGATCTTGGTAATCGCGCGGAAAATGGAACAACAAATCGCTGGCCGTGTGCAATCCCAGACGCTGTAGTCGCTGGGCCCGTTCTGGGCCAATGCCACGGACCTGTTGTAACGGTGTGAAAAGCTTGTTGTCCATAGGATTACAGATAACGCTGGTAGGCGGCAACGGCCAACTCGTCGACCCGATCGTTCTCGGGATGGCCGCTGTGTCCGGCGACACGGGTGTAGGTAACCTGATGGGTCGCCAGCAACTGGTCGAGCTGGCGCCAATGCGTTTCATTTTTAACCGGCACCAGGCGCTTGCCCTCCTTGCGTTGCCAACCGTTGGCTTTCCATTTGGACATCCATTCGGTCATACCTTTGCCCACGTAGACGCTGTCGGTAAAAAGTTCCACCCGAGTGGACCGTTTGAGAACCGCGAGCCCTTCGATCACCGCCTGCAATTCCATCTGGTTGTTGGTGGTCTTGGGCTGACCACCGGAATCCTCCATTTCTTTCCCGGTGGCCGGATGCTTAAGCAGGTAAGCCCACCCTCCAGGCCCCGGGTTGCCACTACAACCACCATCGGTAAACAGATGAACTTGAGGAGCGTCGGGCATAGTAAAACGAGCTGCAATGTGTTTGAAAAAATACCTAGAAATACAACACCAGTAAGATTACGTACGCATGATTGCAAACACCTTTAGTTATAGACATCTTGCTATACTAAAGCTGGAAGATATTTGACAGGATAACAGGATGGACAAGATGATTTTTTATAAAACTTCAATACTTATCATAAATCAATTGATACCAAGTAGTACGTAATAAATTATAAGGAGCTGTCTATGATGCCGCACCAAGAATTGACTGAAAAGATTATAGGATGCGCTTACCGTGTCCACAATAGAATGGGATTTGGATTTCTGGAGTCTGTTTAAGAAAAATGTCTAATGATTGAATTGCGTAATATCAGACTAAAAGCGGTGTCCCAAATGCCCATTAAAATTCACTACGATGACGAAGAGGTCGGACTGTTTGTTGCCGATATTGTGGTTGAAAATATCATCATCTTGGAACTTAAATCTGTTCGACAAATCGCAGTATCCCATGAAGTGCAATTGGTCAACTATCTCGTTGCAACTGGACTCCCGCTAGGATTGATTTTGAATTTCAGCGAAAAAAAAGTGGAAGTAAAACGAAAAGTCAAAGATCTAATCTAATACATAGTCCTCTATTACGTTAAAGAGCAAGATTATTCTATTATTCGCAGGATGTCTCCCAATCTTGTTTTATCCTGTCATCCTGTCAAAAAATCTTCCCTACGGACCCTCAGTGCTTGGGAAACTTTCAGTGGGGGCATCGGCTCGGTTTTTGGTCATTTGGCGGAGTTCGTCTTCCAGGGCTGATTTCATGTGCGTTTGTTGGTTGAATTTCCATGGCAAGTGCACGGTGAAGCGACTGCCTTTGCCCAGATCGCTTTTCAGCAGTATATCTCCGCCCAGCAGTCGGCAAATTTCTCGGACAATCGACAGGCCCAGGCCGGTTCCCGAATATTCGCGTGTCATCGCGTCGCCTCCAGGCAATACGGTGGTGCCTTGCCGAAATTTTTCGAACACCAACACTTGCTCCGACTCGCTGATGCCTATCCCGGTGTCGGTAACCACGATCCGCAGCTCGTCGCGTTGGTCGTGCTGATCGCGCCATACCTTCACATCGATGCGTCCTCCATCGGGGGTAAACTTAATGGCGTTGGATAGCAAATTATTGAGTATCTGTTCGATTTTTCCCTGATCCTGATGAACCTCCGGCAAATGGTCGGTAACATCGCACTTGAGATCGATATTTTTTCGTTCGCTGAGCGGCCGGGCCATATCGCATTGGGCTGCCACCACGGCACCAATGTCAAACTGCCCCAAGTGCAACTCCATCTTGCCACTTTCGATCTTGGCCAAATCGAGAATGTCGTTGATCATTTCCAACAGTTGATTTCCGGAACGCTGAATGTTGCTGGCGTAACGTTTTTGTTTGTCGTTGAGCGCTTCGATATTGCCCAGCAAGTCACTGAAGCCGATGATGCTGTTGAGTGGGGTGCGCAACTCATGGCTCACCGTGGCCAGAAAATCGCTTTTCAACTGGTTCATCTCGAACAGCCGCATGTTGGTTTGAGCCAGTTCGTCCAGTTTGCCATCGAGTTCGCCATTCACATCGCGCAGTTCGTCCTGCTGCAACAACAACTGCCGCAACATGCGATTGAAGGCAGCCGCCAATTCCTCAAACTCATCGCCCGTCTGAATCACGGCCCGTTGCTCCACATCACCGCGACGGACTGCTTCGCTCACGTCGCGCAGATGGCGAATCGGCTTGACAATGACATAGCGAACAATGACATACAGGGCCACCATCGATAGAAAGACGGCGGCGATGGCAGCCACCCACAAGAAGGCCCAGTTGCGATTCTGCTTATCCAAAGTTTCCTTGGTACTAAACCACACATGGACGACCCCCAGCAAATCGCCCACCTTCACATCGGGACGACGGATGGGCTCCGAGATGATACTGTGACAGATAATGCAACTCTCCCTGGCATAGACGGCCTCATAGTATTCGTAAGCCTGCCCGCTCCCTTCTGCAGATTGGCCCGGTGCATCCGTTGCCTGGCCTGAGCTGCCCATTTCTCTGAGAATCACCCGTTCCGCCCACTGCGTGGGCAACTCTTTGACCTCCGCATCGCTGAAAAGTTCATCTTGACCAATTCGATTCCACCGGTCCATCAGTTTCCACTGAAATTCGTCAACCGGCTCGAGGGCCCCTTCTGGCAACAGCATTTCCCAATAATACTTGCGTTTGCGCAGCTCTTCGGCCGTACCTTGATCGATCTGCTGTACCAGGGGGTTTTTTTCCTGTTCCCTAAAATGAATTGCCAGCAGGGCCGCATTGGCCAATGCCTCGCCAGTCACACGATTTGTCTTGAAAACGATTTCGTTGGTTTTTTTGCCATACAGCCAGAAACTACCGGCAATAAAAACCAGCAGGCAAGAGCCGAATAGCAGTCGGCATTTGCGCTCCAAGTTCGTTTCGCCCATCGTGCGTTTGAAAGTGCGGTAGCTCATGGATACATCATATCCCACGGATCGACCTCGACAACACAGATCACATCACGAGGTACTTTAAATGTTTCCATGACCTGACGGACCAGTTGCTGCAAGACCGCTATTTCTGTTGCCTGTAGCTGCAGTTGGAAACGATATTGACCCCGCAACTTGGCAATGGCCGCTTCGCCCGGGCCTAAAATTCGAACCTGGTTGGCTGGATGGTTGGAAGATTCTACCGCCTGCCGCAACCGGTCGGCCAGGCCGTCGGCCGTGTGGCTGGCAGCCAACTCCTGTTGACTGCGGACCACCAAACGAATCATGGCCCCATAGGGCGGATAACCCAATTGGGCCCGGTCGTCCATTTCTCGCTTCACAAAACTCAGATAATCGTGCCGCACCGAAGCTGCAATCGCCGGGTGATCGGGGCTCAGCGTTTGCACCAGCACCCGACCTCCTTTCACCCCACGGCCGGTACGGCCGGCCACTTGGGCCACCAGTTGAAATGTTCGTTCGGCCGCACGAAAGTCCGGCAGATGCAAGGCCGTGTCGGCATTGATGACGCCCACCAGAGTCACATTGGGAAAATCGAGTCCTTTGGCAATCATCTGAGTGCCCAGCAACAAATCGATCTCGCCCTTGCGAAAGGCAGACAGCACTTGCTCGTGGCTACCGCGGGTGCGCATGCTGTCGGTGTCCATGCGGGCCACCACATGGTCGGGAAAACGGGCACGCACCTCGGCTTCTAATTTTTGCGTCCCCAGGCCACCGTAGCGGATTGCTGGCGACTGGCAATCGGGGCAGACCCTGGGCGGCGTCCCATGGTGGTCGCAACTGTGGCACAGCATCACGTTTTGCTGGCGGTGGAAGGTCAGTGAGATCTGACAATCGGGACACTCCAATACAAAGCCGCACGCCGGGCACTGCACATGGGTGGAGAAACCGCGCCGGTTAAGCAGCAGGATCACCTGCCCTTTATCGCGCAAGGCCACGGTGATGGCTTGCTGCAGGGGTCGACTGATGCCACCACGGCTAGATCGGGATTGGGCCGGATCGCGCAGGTCGACTGTCATCGCCGCCGGCAAAGGCAAACCCAGCACCCGATGGGCCAGCGACACGCACTGATACTCTCCCTCTTGTGCCCGATGCCAGCTTTCCAGCGAGGGCGTGGCACTGCCCAGCACCAACGGAATGCGTTCGGCCAGCGCCCGTTGCCAGGCCACATCACGGGCGTGGTAGCGGGGCGCCGAGTCTTGTTTGAATGTCGACTCATGTTCTTCATCCAGGACGATCAATCCCAACTGGGGCGTGGGTGCAAAAACGGCACTGCGCGCCCCCACGATCACTTGCACTTCGCCCTGGACAATCCGCCGCCAATGGTGGTGCCGCTGAGATTGGGTTAAGTGGCTATGCAAAACCGCCACCGAATCGAAGCGGGCTTCAAAGCGGCGGACCGTTTGCGGCGTAAGGCTGATCTCCGGCACCAGCACAATGGCCTGACGGCCAAAACTGACACAGCGTTCAATGGCTTGAATGTAAACCTCGGTTTTACCACTGCCGGTGACTCCATGCATCAAAATGCCTCGTGCGGCACTGGAATCGAGCGCCTCATGAATCACTTCCAAAGCGGCCTGCTGCTCGGCATTCAAATCCAACGGTGATTCTCGAACTGCGGGCTCCGCATCGTGGCTGGTAGTGGCCATGCGGACCGATTTCGAACTGACCAGACCCTTCTTAAGCAACCCACGAATCGGCGCCTCGGTGCAACCTGCCTCCAGGGCCAACTGGCCCACGGTAAGCGGCTGGGTACTGGCCGCCAAAATTTCCAGCGCCCGGCGCTGCTTGAGCGGCAATTTTTGCCTCGAAACGATCACATCCTCGGGCACATGCAACACCACCACCCGACGGGTTCCCGCCTGACCACGAACGGCAGCGGGCACCACCGTTTCCAAAACCTGTCCCCATGGGCAAATATAATAGTCGGCCATCCAGCGGGTGAGCCGCAACATGGCCGGTGCCAATAGACTCATCGAATCGACGACTTGAACAATCTGCTTGAGTCGACTGGGGTCGACCTGGCGGGTTTCAAGCCGTACGCAGTAACCGATCACCGACCGGTTGCCCCGTCCAAAGGGAATTTTAACCCGCCTTCCCGGTTCCAATAAACTGTCAGGTCGGTCCGAATCGCTAAAGGCTGCCGGCACCAGGTAGTCGTAAACCCGATCGGGCCCCGTACTGAGCGTCACCGACGCCACCAGCCGCTGCACCTGCACATCGAGCTCCCATTCGGGCACCGACGTGTCAAAGAGGCTTTGTTGTTGGGACATGGAGAAATAGTGGGCAGTAGGCAGGGGCAGAAAAAATTATGTGGAAGCAAGTTGCTGTTCAGGGAGATGTTCCGATAGTACGATACCTTTACGCGGTTTCCCAGTCCTACCCGCTACTTACTGCCTACTGTCCCCTGCCCACTATCATCTTATGCGTTTAGGTATCTTTGGTGGTAGCTTCGATCCGGTGCATCTGGGGCATCTGGCGTTGGCGACCTGTTGTCAGCGACAGGCGACCCTCGATCAGGTCTGGTTTACGCCGGCTGCGGTCCAGCCGCTCAAGCAGGACGGACCTCGAGCTACGCATGAAGATCGCGTAGCCATGCTCCAACTGGCCCTTGCCCGCCAATCGCAGTGGCAGCTCTGTCAGTTGGAACTTGAACGGGGGGGCGTGAGTTTCACCGTGGACACACTTCGGACAATTTCCGCACAATGCCCAATGGCAGAGCTCTACCTGCTGATGGGGGCAGATACGCTGCGGTGGTTACCGAGTTGGAAAAGTCCCGAGGCGGTTTGTCAACTGGCAACACCACTGGTGGTCCATCGGGATGGCGAGCAGGCACCCGATTTCTCAATTCTGACCCCTTGGGTCACACCCCAACGGGCGCGGGAAATCGAACAGCAGCAAATTGAAATGCCCGCCATGCAAATCAGCAGCAGCCAAATCCGTTTACAAGTGGCCCAAGGTGGCTCCCTGGAAGAACTGGTGCCGGCAGAAGTTGGCCAGTATATCGATGCGCGAGGGTTGTATCGACTGGGTTCGTAAGGGTGACAAAGGACTCTCGCAAAGATCGCAAAGAATGAATGAAAACGATATAGGCAGGGAAGTTGTGGATGCATTTGGCTGCGATGCAATTGAAAGTGGGTGAAACCTTTAAAATACAAGCACGTAGCGCAAGCAAGTGGGTCACGAACAGATACCCACTCGCTTGCGCGTCGTGCTCGTATTAATTTGATTCACACAATCCAGTGTTGCGAAAATTGCTTGCAAGGCTCGCACCCTCCCCCTACGCGGCCCGTTGTCCATTCACTACGGTCTCCGGCTCACTGCTCGCCAGCGCTTTGGCTAATTCGGGCGAAATTTGCGGGAGTTCCTGCTGTAATCGGTCCTGTTGCAACTGCCCACTGGCTGAAAAATTTCCTCTGATCGCGTCGAGTACATCTCGGAGTTGGTCGTCGGCAGACTGGGTAATGTCCAGCAACAACCATTTGTGGCCACGAATCAGACAATGGCCCCCACCAGCCCCTTCCAATTGGTCTTCACGAATCTGATAGCCCAGTTGGCGTGCCAACTTCAATGATTCTGATAGCATTTCGACGGTATACATGCTGCTGCCTATGACTCGGTTTTGGGATTTTTTTAGCTTTGATCTTAAGGAGGGGGCCTGAGAAGGGGCTTCCCCAAAAGATCGGGCGGGATTCTATCGTGAACGGTTAGAGTCGCCTAGCCGAGTTCGACGATAGGAACACTAGGTGCCCCTTTTATACAGCCAAGTATGAGCCGCTGTGGCAAATCACGTAAGTTACGTGCTTTTGCGCGACTTGGCTTCCCGCTGAACATCAATTTGAGCCAGCCCATGCAAAATCAGCAACCTCCCCAACCACCCTCCCAAGATGCTCAAATTCACCAGCTTCAACAGGAATTGATCCAAGCACAACGGATGGCCGCCCTCGGTGAGCTAGTGAGTACGACGACTCACGAGTTCAACAACATCCTGATGACCATCCTCAACTACGCCAAACTGGGCCTCCGGCATAAAGACGATGCGACCCGAGACAAGGCACTGAATAAAATTCTGGCTGCAGCCGGCCGCGCGGAGAAAATCACCAGCAGCGTGCTGGGCATGGCCAGAAATCGCAACGAAGACTTCGCACCGACCGAACTGCAATCCCTGATTGAACAATCGCTGATCCTGCTAGAGCGGGAAATGCAAAAATATCGCATCACCATACGACGAGAATTTTCTGAGGTGCCTTCGGTTTTAGCCATTGGCAACCAAATTCAGCAAGTGTTGTTGAATCTGATGACCAATGCCCGGCAGGCGATGCCCAGCGGGGGCGTGCTGGTTTTGGGTTTGATCCTCGATGAATCGCAACAGATGGTCGATCTGACCATTCGTGATTCGGGCAGCGGCATTGCCCGCGACCAATTGCCTAGAATATTCGATCGCTACTTCACGACTAAAACGGGCCCCGACGCTACCGGCAAAGGGGGTACCGGAGTTGGTCTCTCGACTTGTCGCGATATTGTTGAAGCCCACCATGGGCGAATCCGTGTGGAAAGCACCGTCGGCAAAGGAACCGCCTTCACCATCAAATTGCCAGTCGCAACAGTCAATGAGCAAGCGCAAACAGCCGCGCCCGTTACCCAGTTGGGGATTCCGCAAAATTGAGAGCGTGAAGGGTTGTAAATACAAGCACGGCGCGTAACGGGCTGTTAATTCAACAAGCCCCTGCCCGGGACCCACTTGCTGGCGCTGCGTGCTTGTATTTCAATTCTCTGCTAGCACCGACAGCCAAGCGCTGGCTATTCGATCTTGTCTTGGAGATGCCAATTCGCGAAGATCCGATCCGCTATTTTTATACTTTCCCTCTTCTAAGCTGCAGGTTCGGTCATTCACTTCCTACACGCATCGACCGTGGTTATTGCCCAACGCCTGGTTCAGGTCAGGATGAAGGCGGCCGGCAGCGCGGTTTGCTGCGGGTTGGGGCTGAGTTGTGGTCTGCTCAGTTGGATCGGTTGCCAGCCAATGGGATCTGCCATTCCTGGAGCTAGCGTGCCAGCACCGTATGGAAGCGTTCCGCCAGCTATGGTTGCAGTGAATATTCCCCCTCTGGAACCAACGATGACTCAGGGAGTCCATGTGCCGGTGGGCAATCGGGATTTGGCCTGGGAAAAGATCGTGGACATTATCGACGATTATTTTCGAATCGAACGCGAACGGCCCGTGCAGCTGGTTGGACAAGTCATGACGGAAGGCCGCGTTGACACCTATCCGCAAACGGGGGCCTCGGTACTGGAGCCCCATCTTGCCGACTCGGTAGGGTGGGACAACCGTTGGGAAAGTACGTTTCAGACAATCCGTCGCCAGGCTGTCGTGCGGGTGATCCCAGACGAAACAGGATATCTGATCGATGTGGTCGTTCAAAAAGAGCTGGAAGACCTGCCGCAACCCGAACATGCCACGGCCCAGTCCACTTCATTCTCCGGGACAAGTGCAATCTCTTCACGACGGCGCGAAGTTGTCAGTCGAACGCGCTATGCACGTCACTGGGTCCCCTTAGGCCGCGACACAGTCCTCGAACAACAAATGCTCAACGCATTCGGAGCCTGTCTGGGTGGGGGGCAACCTAAACCGTAGGTTGAAACAAGGATCATGAGCAACGAATTCCGGCATTTTCATGCTAGTATTCGTCGATATCGATACCTAGACGCATTTTTAATTGTTCAAATTGCTGCATGAATTGTTCGTTGGTTGAATGGACATGCTCGGCTTCGGTAATAAATCGCATGTCATCCCGACAAGGCAATTCGGCATCGGTCATCAGGCCTTCATACTCTCTCAACTCCTTGCCGTACACAATCAACAGCTTGTGCTCATCCAGTTGCACCTCCTGAGGAACCCCAGGATTCATCACTGCAATACCGGTGCAACCATCATTTACTAATAGCTCTTCAAAATCCCACAGAATACTTTGCAGGATCGGCATATCGATATGCTCGCGGTAGAGATCCTGATGGCCCGACTTCCTGTAGTCGTGGCTTGTTTCCAGCACCACATCTACGACTGGACCCAACGGATCGAGCAGCTCCAGGAAGGTGTCAAAGAGCCGCTCCCGAGATGCAGCCGCCATCAGTACCGGCACATTTTGCTGAGAGTTCTCATCCCGGTAGGTATCATGCCGAAAACCAGCTGAGGGAACTACTTCGAGATCGTAAGACGGTCTGACCGCATCGCTGAGCGAAAAGCTGCCGTACTTATGGACGCCTAAATGGGCCTCCAGAGCACAGTCGTCCAACTGTTCGAAACTACTGGTCGTTTGTGTGG
This sequence comes from Pirellulales bacterium, assembly GCA_039831705.1. Classification (GTDB taxonomy): domain Bacteria; phylum Planctomycetota; class Planctomycetia; order Pirellulales; family Lacipirellulaceae; genus JAJRWS01. The sequence goes on from JBDOMT010000250.1 coordinate 22,694, forward strand.
CAATGTCTTCTTCGAAAACATTGCGGAAGAATTTTTTCAGAAATCCCATCGATACACTCTTTGCTGGGTCTTAGCAATATAGGGTGAAAACAAATAACCAATGCGAAGGAACTGGGGATTTCTTTCGAATAAAGCTGATTTATGACAAACAAGCAGCCTGTCGATTCAGGCAACTAGAAGCAATCTGTCTGCTTCCAATGAAACCTAGGTTACAATTTCGTGCTGCTCAGAAATCGTCCCAGCAAGGCTCACGATTTCGTTGTTTTGGCTGCCGCTACAATCGGAATAATTGATAGCATTGAGTATGGAAGGTTCAGACAGTGTGCGCAGTTCTGGCCAGTGGAGGGGATGGGTTGTACGATACGGGTGCGCCGTTGCAAAATTGATACGCACGAGTGTGTGGTCAAACTGTAGTCCTGACAAAGCACTAGCTGTTTGTCAAACTTATCTTTTTGGGTTGACGCACAAATAAACCTTTGCCCTGCCAGTACTTATGGCTGCGGTACACAAAAAGTAAGGCTTGACCAGACATCAGGTTGTGGAATGAAATTCTCCGAATCGGACCCGACACCCCAAAAGGACTCAACTCCACGTGGGCCCCGCGGCACACGACGGTTGATTTTATTGCCAGCGTTCCTCAGTGTGGTGGCCTTGCTGGCAATCTGGGTGGGAGTCGAAAAATATTTATCGGATAGTGAAACCGTCTCTTCCCTCCTGTTCGAATCTTGGGACATGCTCTCCATCGAGGGGGTTCGTGTAGGAGGCAGTCATACTCGCCAGTGGCAAGCCGACCAAGATGGCCAACTCAGAAAGATAACCGAATCAACTGAATATCTACGCGTGCTTCGACAGGGCCAGTCCATCTATCTAGAAGTTACCTATCGGTGTGAAGAAACGCCCGCCGGCGAGTTACTGGCCTGCTCCTCGCGACAACAGACGAACGACGGTCCAATGATCGTTCAGACGGCGCAGGTAGTCGGTGATCAACTCCAACTACAGCAGCAGATGGCGTCCAGTCAATCGACTCGCAGCATTGAGTGGCCCAACCATGCGCGTGGGTATTTTGGCATTGAAGAATCCCTTCGGCAACAAATGTTGGTACCGGATGAACGGCGCACATTGAAATATTTGGTTCCTCTGGTGAACCAACTCGCCGAGGTCGATCTCCATGCAGGCCAGTTCGAAGCCATCGAATTGACGGCAGGCCTGACTCGCCTGCTGCGTATCGAAGTCACCACCCGCCGAGCAGGCTTAACCTCCCACCGCACGTTGTGGTGCGATGGAGCCGGCGCGGTGATTCGGTCGTTTGAACCAACGATGAAAATCACTAGCGAACAAACTTCACGTGAAGTGGCCCAGTGGCATTCGCCTATGCCCCATTACGACATTATGGTTGATTCGCTGGTACCGATCGATCCTCCCATCGGAACGCCTTTGGAGCAATCAGAACTTGTCTACCAAGTGCAATTGCGGGATGATTCGCCCGCCGAAATATTCGCCCAGGACGATCGTCAAAAAGTCGAATCACTCAATAACCGGCAAGCCTTACTCTCTGTCCGTGCCGCGTGGCTGAAAAAAGGGGTCAGGACTCTTTTGCCGGAACTGCCCGGAGGGTACTTCGCACAAAAGAGTCCTGACCCCTTTTTTCAGCCAGAAGCCGCGAACTTGGCTCCTTCCCATTATATCCAATCTGACGACCCACAGATTATTGCGCTGGCTGAGCGTGTGTCACTCGATACGGAGGCAGCGGGCAAGGGCCCACTGGCACTCGGCCTGGAACGGTTGGTTCACGATTGGATTCACGACAAAGACTTGCAACAAGTCTTTGCCAGTGCCCGTGACGTATGCGAGTCGCGTCGGGGAGATTGCACCGAACATGCGGTTCTGTTAGCAGCCGTTTGTCGGGCGCGCAAACTGCCTGCACGCCTGGTCGTAGGACTTATTTACGTGCCTGAGCAGCAAGGATTTTTGTTTCACCTGTGGACAGAAGTCTGGTGGGACCAACACTGGCATGGGCTCGACGCCACCATGGGTCGCGGCGGCATCGGAGCTACCCACTTGAAACTGCACGCATTCACTCTCGCCAACGACAACCCGCTAGCCGATATGGCCGCTGTGAGTCAGGTGATTGGGCAGTTGGAGATTGAAGTCGTTGAGAGTGGAGAGTTGAGAGTTGAGTGATGAGGGTGGAAAAAGTTAGGGCCGCCCCGTTGGGCAACGCTGTGAAGCATTTGAAAGGGATAAGATCCCAAAATACAAGCACGACACGTCAGCAAGTGGGTGCCTGTCCGTGACCCACTTGCTTGCGCTGCGTGCTTGTATGGATTGATTCACTCTTCCTTATTATTGTGGCGATTTTTTCTAAATACAAGCACGTTGCGCAAGCGAGTGGGTAATTGCGGCTACCATGGACTCACTCGCTTGCGTGTCGTGCTTGTATTTCAATTCCATAATCCTTCACAGCGCAACCTGAGAATATGTCTGGTAAAAATCGCTCAACTCTCTACTCCCCATGCTGGCATCGGACCAGGGCGGAGACGGCCATGGCGGTGCCGTATTGTTGGTGGTAGTTGTACATGGGAAAGTCCCACCAACTTCCGTCTTTCTCTTGCAAGGGCAACAAGATGTGGGACAGATGGTCTTGGAAGTAGGGCTGGCGGTCGGCAGGCAATTGCTCGATGCACTGGGCCGCATAGTAGTGACCGTAGTAATAAAAATATCCGGCAATGGCAAAATGTGATTCGTGTGGTGTTTGTCCCTTGCGAGCCATACTTAACCAGCCATTGCGGGCATAGAGCCGATTCAACCAGGTCATGAGCACCTCATCGGTTACCCGTGAATCACCCCCCAAACGTAACGCCAGATTGCAGGCCTGACTACGTCCCAAACTGGCTGCCGGGCGGTTGATATCCATACGCGGACGGAGTCTGAGGTAATCTCCATAAAGGTAGGAAAAGTCGGGTAGACGCCCACGCTGTAAGGAAGTAACCGCCGCCTGAGTCAACTTTTCGGGAAACTCAATTCCCATGGCTTTGGCCTCCTGCAATGCGATCAAGACGGTGGCTGTGGTAAAGGTCATCGAGCTGTCGCTGGGGCGTTTCGTCCGTGCTTTGGAGTCGTAGTAGCCCCAACCGCCATTGATCGTCGTACAACGGGCCAGACGCTCGACCTGGTACTCGATCAGCCCTTTCAACTGGTTGCGGAGCTGCTCGGCCTGCTCTCCCTCCGCCCGTTGATACAAACCGGTGCTGGCCTGTATGGCATACGCATGTCCCCAGATGTTGTACAACGTGTAGCCCAACTGATCGGCCAGTTTATCTGGGGCGGCACGACGCAGGTCGTCGGCATGCTGCAGCAGCCATTTCTGTCCACGGTCGAGGGCCGATTTCACTCGAGTGCGTCGCTCCCCTTGCAACTGCTGGCGGGATTCCAACAGGGCCATGGTGGCGAGTGAGGTTACCGCCGTACGGTAGGCCAAATGGGCTCCCGGCATGGGCGAGTAGATGCGGTAGGCCTTTTTGCTATCGATACTACCCCAGGCCCCATGCGCAAACTGGGTCTCCAATAAAAAATCGACCCCCCGCTCAATCGCCTGCCGAAGCTGTTCGGCTGACGGTGGATCGATCGGCCTGGGCTTAGGCCCCTCCGCAGCCAAGGTCGGAAGACAACCAAGAACCACCAGCAGCAACCAAGCGAGTATAGGGTTGAGAGATGAGTGTTGAGTGTTGAGTGTCCTCATCCATACACCTTTCCAACATTCCAACATTCCATCATTCCTTTTTCTCTTCTTCGTCCTTGGGTGGTTTGACGATTTTTTCACCCGCTTCCAGACCCTTGACGACTTCTACCTGCCTGCCCTTACTCTTTCCCAGCTTTACTTTACGGCGTACCGGCTCACCCTCCTCTTCATCGAGGACGAACACATATTTTCGCTTCTTATGTTCCTTGTCGGTCTCAACCAGGGTTGTGGGAATGAGTAGGGCTTCCTCATTTTCATAAGTCGTCACCTTCACTTTGCAAGTCATGTCTGTGACCAGCCAATCGGGAGCGTGCTCCTGATCAAATTCGATACGTAGAGGAAATTTACCGCGACCGACAGGAACAGAATCTACCTGAGCCACCTTTCCTTGCCACTCAAGCTCGGCATCTCCGGTCGGTCGGATGGATGCAGTGAGCCCGCTTTGCATCTGTGGAAAGTATTTTTCACTCACGGATGAGAGGATGTCGAGAGGATCTTGTTGTACGATGGTGAATAATACCGTGCGCGGCGAAATTGACCCAAAAGGCTTGAGTTTAGAACGCAAGGTGGAAATGCTAGACCATTTTCCATCGACACAGCGGCCGTAGTAAACCACGCCATCAACGGGTGACTTCAATTCCATCCATGCCTGGTCGCCAAGCAATTTGGCATGCTGATCGACATGGCGAGTACGCTGTGCCCGCTTTTTTTGCAATTCGTAACGAGCCTTGCTAAGGCTCAGCGACTTGGTCAGCTTCGCTCTCTCCAAGACTATGTGCGACTGTTCCAGTGCCGCGGCCATTTGCTCTTGGTAACGTGGCAAGGACACCTCCAGGGTGGCATCACGATTGAAGCGAGCGAATTCGATGTACATCTGGGCCATTTCGACGGCAAACTGTTGTCGCCGGAGGACAATTTCCTCAGTCTCTTCGGTTAAATCATCGGCCTCAT
>JBDOMT010000243.1:0-6420 GCA_039831705.1 Pirellulales bacterium
CGGCTAGATGCTTTCGCCACTTCGTGGCGATTGCGGTAAGATAAGCCACAACCAGAAAGTCGGGCTTTAGCCGACTGTCGGCGAACCCTCCGCCTTCAGGCGGTGGTCTTCAGTTGACACACGCTGCACTTAAGTTACGTCCATATTTGGACTTAAGTGTTGTTGAGCCAGAAAAGGAAGTGATTTGGCACTCGTCCGGTCAGCCGCCATTAGGCGCGGAGGCGGGGGCAACCCAAGCGTCGAACGGAGAATGCTAACTCGCTTGGGTGAGGATCACCTCAAGCATGCTGGGTCACGCTCAATGGACGTGCAAGTCGGAAATTCCTGGGCCCGTCGAAGGGTGCTGCCAATGCCCAGGTCGGTTCGTCCTGGGCGCGCAAAAGTCGCTCTTTCATCGGTTGGCGATCGATAGCTTCGGGCCGTCATGGTCATGACAGAAGGGACGTTGTCCAGATGCCTCAGGCTACTTTGTCGGGCAACCTGTGCACGTTAGCGAGGATCCGAAAGAGGCTGTCACAAGTGTGTATTCCTGGTTGTGTCGTCAGGCTCCGCAAATGCGAATAGGCCGTGCGTTCAACCAGGAGAACCGTACGGACTAAACTCAATGCGAATCGATCAAAGAAGTTGTGTTGAACTGATCGTGCTGCAACTCTGTATCCAACTTCCTAGAGGCTTCGGGGGTGCGACCGAGGAAGGCTGTCAGGTGCAAGAAATGCTGGATACTGATCGTTTCTTGAGATCAAGTAGCAATCGACGCTGACTCAGATAGGTCCTTGGCGAATACGCGGTAGGAACCGGCCTGTCCGCTTCATGTAGTCGACATAGTCGCTGCCAAAACGGTCGATCAGCTTACTCTCCTCGATCGATGTACGAGCAACAATCGCCAGAAAAGCTGCGGTCCCGGTGATGGCCAAATAAAGGTTGGCTGTGACCAGCATATTCGCAATCACGGCCAAGGCAAAAGCCAAATAGAACGGATGCCGTACCCACTGATAAGGACCGTGGGTAACCAAAATAGCATTCCGTCGGGTGACCACGGTGTCGGTCAGATTGTGGCCGAGACTTCGAAACGTCCAAATAAGAAGCCCGACTGCTCCGATGCCAAGACCTACGCCGCTCCACCGCGCCCAGATTGGCAAGTGAAACGACGCCCATGCCATCGAGTTCGGATCGATGAGGAATGTCACCATGCCCACCATGAAGGCAAGAGCCAACGGGCGGAGGCTCAGTAGGATCAGCCACCCTTCTTGCCGGCGATCAAGTCTTTCGTCGGTACGAGATCGCACGCGGTGGTATAATCCGACCGGCATTACCAGCGAGAAACCAACAAGCAGGATGATACGAGCCAAGTCGTCGTTCATTTTAACAAACAATCAGTTTTCTGAAGTCTGATTGACTTGCAGACTTGTTTCAAGATCGGTAGTTTCTCGTGTTCCGATGAAACGTACGAGTTGTTGGGACCGATTAGCAGCGTGCTTCGTATCCTCGAGCTGGACTTTCCCGATAATTGCATATGGCGTTCGTCCACGCCTAGCTGCTGTCGACATCAGCGAAGCGGCACATCGTCACCGTACTCGCCCTGGACGTCGCGGGTCATCGATTCCGGTGTGAAATCGTACTTTTTCATAATTCGTACACAAGAGTTCCATCGCAAAACGGCATCGTCATTGTCGGGCTCGCTCAACTCCTCGGCTTTCGCATAGCACCGTATTGCCGCACGATACCAGCCGACGGACGTATGTCCCGACTTGCTCAGCTGGGCATTGCCCCAACGCTCGTTAATGATCCCTTCGTAATAAGTGCGCTCGTACTCGCCCTTGATCTTGGGAAGTAGTTGTTTTGCATTATTTAAATCTCCCGCAAGCTCTTTGTCGTACACGTCGGTCATCGCAAGTAATAATGTTAAAATTGCCTCTTGGTTTTCTGGATCAACGGCCAACACATCGCGACAGATGCTTTCGGCCTCGAGCGGTTCGTTGAGAAGTCGGTAGCGTGTTGCCTTTCGCAATGCGGCGGGAATCCCGGATTTAGAGATCAATCTGAGTTCAACCATGGCGACCTCACTTAGAAAAGAGTATTCGAAACAGTTTCTTTACCGGATCGTAGAACTCGTCCACTACGCGTTCTTTGAGCGGAATGATGGCATTGTCCGTGATTGCGATGTTTTCGGGGCAGACCTCGGTACAACATTTTGTGATGTTGCAGTAGCCGAGACCCAATTCGTCCTTCAATATACCGAGTCGATTTTCCTCGTCGAGCGGATGCATTTCCAGCCCGGCGGTGCGGACAAAAAAACGCGGCCCACCAAATTCTTGTTTCTTGTCGTGCTCGCGTAACACGTGGCAGACATTCTGGCAAAGAAAGCACTCGATGCACTTACGGAATTCCTGCACGCGGTCGGCCTCCTCTTGCGAAAACCGCGGATCCTCATCGCTGGTGTCTTTGATTTTAATTGGTGGAATCTTTTTGTTGACTTTGTAGTTCCACGAGACGTCGCATACCAAGTCTTTCAGCACGGGAAACGACTTCATCGGCCGTATCGCGATCGGCTCGCCGTCGGGATAATTATCCATGCGGTCCATGCACATCAGCTTCGGCTTGCCGTTGACCTCGCCGCCGCACGAACCGCATTTTCCAGCCTTGCAGTTCCACCGTACGGCCAGATCCGGTGTGTGCATGGCCTGGACCGTGTGGACGGCGTCCAGCACGACCATCCCCGGCGCAACGGGAATGGTGTAGTCGACCATCTCGTCGCTTTCGCTGTCGCCGCGGTAGATTTGTAGCGTCGCCTGCTCAGCCATATCTTTATTCCTGAAGCAATTCGTTGAGATCGTCCGGCACTTGCGGCAGTGGCTCGCGCTTCACTGCAATGTTGCCGCTCTGTTGTCGTACGATGCAATTGACTTTGCCCCACTCGTCGTCCGAGCCAGGATGATCTTCGCGTGTGTGTGCACCGCGACTCTCGGTTCGCTCGAGCGCGGCGCGCGTGACGGCTTCGCTGATGTCGAGCATGTTCCACAGATCGAGCGCCAAATGCCAGCCGGGATTGAATTGGATGTTGCCGCCGACATGGACCTTTGCCGCTCGCTCGCGCAACTCGCCGAGCTTGCCAAGTGCCGCGCGCAAATCCTCGTCCGAGCGGACAATGCCGACTAAGTTCTGCATCATCGAGCGCAGATCCTCATGAACGGCATACGGATTTTCGTTGCCTGATTCTTCAAACGGGCTCAGCGCCTCTTTGGCTTGATGTTGGACGTCATCGTCGTTGATTTCAGCAAGTGTCGCCGTCTCCTGGGCATGCTGGGCAGCGAATTGGCCGGCTCGTTTTCCAAACACCAACAGATCCGACAACGAATTGCCGCCCAACCGGTTTGAACCATGCATCCCCCCGCCGACCTCGCCCGCGGCAAACAATCCTTGCACCGTCGATTGTTGCGTTTCGGGATCTACGCGAACACCGCCCATCATGTAGTGGCACGTCGGGCCGACTTCCATCGGGTCGGTCGTAATGTCCACGTCGGCCAGTTCCTTGAACTGATGGTACATGCTGGGCAGCTTTTTCTTGATCGCTTCCGCCGATCGGTGCGACGCGATATCGAGAAACACGCCGCCGTGCGGCGATCCGCGGCCTGAGCGCACTTCTTTGCGAATCGCGCGGGCAACGACGTCGCGAGTGAGCAACTCCGGCGGCCGTCGCGCGTTGGGAGTTTCACCGGCTACCACAGCACTGACCCATCGATTCGCTTCGTCTTTGGTGTCTGCAAAATCCCCCTGAAACATCTCGGGCACGTTGTCGAACATAAACCGCTTGCCCTCGCTGTTGAGCAGCACACCGCCTTCGCCGCGCACGCCTTCGGTAATGAGAGTCCCTTGGACACTCGGCGGCCAGACCATGCCGGTCGGGTGAAACTGAACGAATTCCATGTCGATTAAATCTGCGCCCGCCCACATCGCCATGGCATGGCCGTCGGCCGTGTACTCCCATGAGTTTGACGAGACTTCCCAGCACCGGCCGATGCCACCCGTGGCCAGCACGACCGCTTTGGCGCGAAAAATGACGAAGCGACCACTCTCGCGTTGATAGCCGAAACAACCAGCGATGCGGTCGCCGTCTTTCAGAAGCGAACGGATCGTACACTCCATGTGGACATCGATTCCCTGATGGACGCCTTTATCCTGCAACGTACGGATCATTTCCAGACCTGTCCGGTCGCCGACATGCGCCAAACGCGGATACGTGTGCCCACCAAAATTGCGCTGCAACATCCGGCCGTCGCGTGTGCGGTCAAACACGGCACCCCACAGTTCCAACTCGCGGACGCGCTCGGGGGCTTCTTGGGCGTGAATTTGCGCCATCCGCCATTGGTTGAGAAACTTGCCGCCTTTCATCGTGTCGCGGAAATGAACTTGCCATTTGTCACGATTGTCGACATTGGCCAGCGCGGCGGCAACACCACCTTCAGCCATCACGGTGTGCGCCTTGCCCAACAGCGACTTGCAAACCAACGCCGTTTTGGCGCCTTGAGCAGACGCTTCGATCGCGGCGCGCAAGCCGGCTCCGCCGGCTCCGACAATCACGACATCGTATTCGAAAGTTTGGTATTTGCCCATATGTCAAAAACTCTGCTGTCAGAGAATCCTAGCGTCGGTAATCGTTCCTGACGCCACCATCCAAACGTAAAAATCGGCGAAGCCCACCATAAATAAGCTGACCCAAGCCCACAGCATGTGACTCTTATTCATAGTCGAAACGCCTTTCCAAAGCTTGTGCCGTCCTTGGCCGAAGGCAACGCACGAAAAACAATCGAGGTTTCCACCGACAAGATGCCGCAGGGAATGGCAAGAAAACGTGTACATCGACAGCAACGTGGTGTTTGCCAACAGCACTAGCGATCCGACGCTAATGCCGAACGTCATCTTTCCGTCATCACCCATAAAAATACACGCACGCACGACGTCGATCGACAAGATCACCAAGAAGAGTAGCGCCAAATACATAAAATAGCGGTGCAAGTTTTGAAACAGCAGCAGGCGAGTCTCGCCGTGGTACTCGTCGCGTGGTTCGCCCACCGCACAAGCGGGCGGATCGAGGAAAAAGGCGCGGTAATATGCCTTGCGGTAGTAATAGCATGTCAGCCTAAAACCGCCCGGTGCCCACAAAATCAAGAACGCCGGCGAGAACCAGACGGGCAGCGCGTTGCGGATCGACTCCGGCGCAAGCGGAGAATAGAACGGTGAGAGCAGTTCGCCCCATCCGACTCGTCCTTCCACTGACACGTAGTCGCCGTTGTAGATGGCGCGGAACGTCGAATAAACGATGAATCCACCCAATCCCAACGCAGTAGCAGACGGACCCGCCAACCACGAGTCGCGCCGCTCTGTTTTGCCGAACCCGTATCGGCTCGGTGCAGAGATACTGCCAGCCATTGTAGTTTCGACTCCTTTTGGGGTTTTACAATAGCGGCATGGCACGCTTCTGTCAATTGTTTAGCGAAGCTTGCCAATTCCTAGATCAATTCCATGCCAACTAACGTCAGAAGAGTAGCCACCAAAGTGACCATGGAAAGGCTTGGTCTGCATGCCAAAATAGGCGGTTTATGAGGGTAATTCTGCCGTGATCGTCAAGCAAACAATTCACCCAGCACTCGGCCGTCGTTCACCAGCGGCACTGGAGGGCCTTGCTTGTCCTGGATCGTGCTGTGCGGGTCGATGCCCAAGGCGTTGAAGATGGTGCAGGCGAGATCTTCGGGACTGACTGGACGGTCTAACGGATAAGCCGTGTGCTTGTCTGAACGGCCGTAGGTCGTCCCGCCGCGGATACCGGCTCCCGGCCAGGACACAAGGGAAGCAATAGCTCCAATGGTCGCGTCCGTCCTGCTCCGCCCACTTGTAGCAACTCGCGGCGAGTTACCCCGTGGCATGCGTGTCGCGGTCGACCCAGAACGGTTAACATCGTAAGGCCCTTTCAAACGATATGATATATCGAGCTGCCCCTACGTTGCAACACATTAATTGGCGACCTACCCAGAAACGCAGATTTGACCAGATGTTGACAGTTGCGTAGGCAGTGTTTCGGATTCGGTTGATGCGGCTTTGAAGGTTCCGTCTCCGATTCTGATTCTGATTCTGATCAGGAATGATACGATTTATTCTGAGACGGACAATGTCGCATATATCCTCAGATATAAACTGAGCTGCAATATTTCTGCACGTTCATAGGGTAATGGAGATACAATTCTTTGCCGGAGTTAATCGGTCCACTTGAGTGTATCTGAACCACCGCTGTCAATTGTAGCGATGGACTAATTAGTTCCCGTTGATTAATTCAAGAATCCCATAATTTGGGTCAGAAAGAGGAGTTTCGTATTGCCAATAAAAAACGCACCGTTATCCTAATGAAAACATCACTAATCAAGGAGG
>JBDOMT010000073.1:0-6416 GCA_039831705.1 Pirellulales bacterium
GGGAGAAAAGTTTGCGCAGGAAGGACGCGAAGCCCGGCTCAGGAGCTTGAAAACCTTGTTTTGGGGCTGATAGTCAAATGAATGAGAAAATTTCCGATGCGCTACACACGGGGGGGGCGCATCCTGTTACAATAGACAACATTCCGAGCCTGGAATGGTTTCAGGCAATTCCAAATGGGAAATCCCGGAATAAACAAATAATTTGTGGCAATTACACTTCGCTGCTACAATGGCGTCTGTTGATGCCATAGGCATTATTCTGAGCCTGAAGCAGTTTACAATGGGGACGGATAATCGATCATATCGATCTTGTAGCCTACATCTTGTCATTTCAACCGGAAAAACCACATGAAGAAACAGACTATCTTTAAAGGCCTCCTGTTGGCCGGCGTTTTAAGTTTTATCCCCACGGTGGGCTTTGCCTCAATACTCGTTTTGGGGGACGATCAATCTGAAGCGGATGTCGTTCCTTACCTGCAGGGTTTAGGGCAGGGCGTGACCATGCCAGGGAGTTATTACGACTGGGACCCAGGTGCCAATGCGGACCTTTCCAACTATGACGCGGTTGTCCTGTTGTATGGATACGAATATGGCTATGAATTAACAGCTAACGGTTCGGCAGCCATTGTTTCCTATCTGCAAGGTGGTGGTCACTTCATCACGCACTCCTACGTGGCGTATTCACACGAGGATTTTAGCGGCGATGCATTGTTTGACATGACACCCGTCGAATATGTTGATGAAGATTACGATGCGGTCTGGGATGTTGACGAAACCTCCGCCTATTTTACCGGCATGACCGATGGCTGGTCAGACGGCGAGGGATTTGAACACCTGACGGTTACCGATCCCAACGCGGTCTCTTTAGGTACCAACCAATACGGAGATCCCTTGGTCGTTTACACGGAGTCCAACGGGGGTCGGTACACGTATCTGAATCATGCGATGTCCTATCAAACGGGTGACGTGTCTGATGACGCGTTAAAATTGATGGGCAACTCGGTCATGCTTCTCCAGGGCGGTGACAATGTCGTCCCTGAACCGACCACGGTTCTGATCTGGTCGATGTTGGTCGGACTCGGAATGACGGTCCGTCGACGACGATAGTTTTAGAAGACAAATCCATTTACCACGGTTTCCGGCCGTGGTTTTTTTATGCGCCGACAGGTGTTCTAGGGTAATACGGTTCTACTGAAGTGATCGCCTGAAGACGAGGGTTTTTAGATCCTAGTAGGAGACAATAATTATTCAACAAGGCCTGGCCACAGAAGAGTACGAAAAAGACTTCGTCACATGCCGACAGATGTTATCGGGCAGTTTAGGAACTGTCGGGCCCACAGGCAGGGAGTTCGGGCCACTGCCCAAAGTCGTTAAGGAACAACACGACTTGATCGACCACAGCGTCGAGGATGGCCTGCCCCGATTCCAAGGACGCTTCATCAGGATTGCCCAACACGCCGTCGGCGTTGTAACGGTGAAATCGATGGAAGGTGGCAACTCGACTGCTGCTGTCGTCCTCGCTGTAGAACCATGGTCCTTGCATTACCGGTGAGAGGCGAGGCGTGAGCTTATCTTTGTGCACCAACTCAGGCCGGACTGCGAGCATGAGCGATGTTTCGTACGCACATGCATGGGCAACAACCGGTTGAGTCAGACCGACTTTTTCCGGTTTGATGCCTTCAGCAGCGACCTCCCACCACGAAGCAAGGGCAAGGCATGCGCCGTCGGCCTTGTTGTCCGTAGCGATCAATTCACTCAGCGCATCGGCAGCCGGTGCGCGATTTCCACCGTGGCCATTGAGGAAAAAAATGCGTCCAAATCCTGCTCGCAGTACGCTCCTCGCGATCTCCTGAATCATCTGGATATAAAGCGATGGCAATACGCTAATTGTCCCTGGGAAATCCTTGTGGTGATGCGAGCAACCGAGCCACATTGTGGGCAGTAACAAAATTCGATCGGAGAGCTTGGCTTCCACTTGCTGTGCGATTTCGGTGACTTGGATCGTATCAACGAAAACCGGCAAGTGCGGACCATGTTGCTCACACGCAGCGAGCGGAATCACAACTGGCAGGTTCTTGTCCAGTTGTCGCAACTGTGGCCAAGAATGTTCTTCCCATAACATAGAGTTCTCTTCGATACACTTGAAACTACTGAGAATAGTACAAAGCACGGTCCATTCTATTTTTTATTCCTACGAGATCAACCCGGTGCAATCAAAGAAAGACCAATGTTTTTATCAATATTTCTTGCATCTTTACCACAGACAGAATAGTATTGATGCATGACTGGTAAGGTTCGTTGGACGATGTGATTGCAATATTTTACGGCGAATATACTAGGAATTGCGTGTTTCGTTTGATGTGCCATCCTGTTTCCATTTTGAAATTCCTTACCCCGTGCTTGATGGCAATGGTGTTAGGTGTATCCAGTGTACTGGCACATCCTGTACTGGCACATTCTATTGATGCCGAGGAACTTCGATTCTTTGGCTATGCGAAACCATTTGGGATCGACGAAACCACAACCTACACCGATGTGTGGGGGGATGGCGACTATGGATATATCGGTTCGTTGGAATCGGGGGTTTCAATCATTGATGTTTCCGGCCCGACGTTTTGGGCGATTCCAGTAGGCACATTTGTGCCTCCAACTCCCCAGCAGTTTTACGATGTGAAGGCGAAGGACGGCTACGGTTACTTTTCTAGTTTGAATGGTGGAGGCACGTTTGTCGTCGACGTGTCAGATCCTAACGTTCCTTTTTCGGTCTTCCAGATAGATTCGTCGATTGGAGGCCATGACAACGTCCGCAACGCCATGATCAGCGGCGACTATTTGTACCAGGCCAACGATACTTCATCCTCGATCCACATCTTCGACATCAGAGATCCCACTTTGCCAGCTTATGTGAGTACCGTGGATACAGGCGACTCGATCGGCATATTTGATGTTACGGTTGTTGAGAATCGGCTTTACGCCTCTGGCTTAGGTGGAGCCGCGGGCGAGGGGGCCGTTTACGTGTACGATGTGACCGATCTGGGCGGCAGCTTTCCTCTGCTACTTGGTCAGATTCCGACGGGAGCGAACACGTCCTCCGCATGGCCAACGAGCAACGCCGAATATCTTGTGGTAACGCATCATGAGCTGGGTGGTGATCTTGGGGTTTGGGATATTTCCAATCTCAGTCAGCCGACTCTTGCCACCTCAGCCGACGCATCGGACTTGGGGCTCAACAGTTATTCCACTGGCGAAGTCATGCTGCTCGACAACATATTGTACGTTTCATGGTGGGAGGCGGGCGTACAGGTTCTCGATCTGGACAACGATTTAGAAAACAACGGCGTGCAATTGATTGGGCAATTTGATACTTCGAACTTTTCGAGCCCGCTCGAAGGTTTTGTGGGGAACCAGGGAGTGTTTCCTTTGTTGGGTCATGAAAAAATACTGGTCAGCGATTCGAGGTGGGGCTTCTTTGTACTTAGTGCTAAGTTCGTATTGCCACCGCCTCCAAGCTATGGTGACTTTGATAACGACGATGACATTGACGGTCAAGACTTTCTCACTTGGCAGCAGGGATTCGGTAATACCTCGGGGGCGTCCGGAGAGGATGGCGATGCTGACGCGGACGGCGATGTTGACATGGATGATTATGATGTTTGGCAGGCCAACTATGGTATGACACAGGGGGGCCTGGCACAGGAAGCTTTTGCACAGGCAACTTTTACTATTCCCGAGCCGGCAAGCATAATGCTTGTGGGTGTGGCGTTTGCGATGGCCACAGTGTCATGGCGGGTTCGGCCTCATTTCTATACACACGAGAGAGCACGATTTCAGCGCCATCGGCTATCTCACAATGATTGTTCTAACTAGAGAGAGTGCAAGATGAATTTAACTGGACACTTGATGGCTGTGGTACTTTGTTGCGGGTTAGCAAATCGGGCGAGTGCCGTTGTCATGGATTGGGATTTTTCCATAGACGGGGCACAGGTAAAGAATGGATCCCAACCGGATGGCTCGACGAATAGCCCAGGGACCGGAACAGGACATTTTCAGTACAACACCGATACCGACGCTATTTCGTACACGGTAATGTGGGACGGTCTGTTTGGCGAACTCACCAAGCTCCACGTGCATGGGCCGGCAGATTCCTCGTCGAGCAATCCTCAGCACATTATCGAGATTTTTGGGCCGCCAAATATTCCTGCACCTGTTGATCTGAATTCGGATTCATGGACGGGTAGCCATCCATTGGAAGCGTTGCAGCAAACAGGGATTAATCCAGCCACTGGTCAGCCTTACGATTCGATTTCGCCAGCAATGATCATTGCGATCATGCAGAGTGGCCAGTCGTATATTAACGTCCACACCAATGTGTTTGGTGTGGGTGAGATCCGCGGGAATCTGGGGCTACCTGTAACTACGCCGGAGCCAAGCTCGCTTTGCTTGCTGATTTTGGGCATCGTTGGGGTGAGCGGGCAACGCAAGAAAGTGGTCTGTCTGGAATCTCAATCTGGAATCCCGCATTGAAAGGATTTTCACATGCTCCCTTGCAGACGCACGATCAACCGACGCAAGATGTTAAAAACGACGGCCAGTATTGCCGGAACTGCCTGGTGGATGGGGTCTGGACATGCATTGGCATCGGCCTCGTTTGAAATTGAATCGGTCACGACTATCAGCTATCAGCCACAGCATTATCACGGTTGGCCCACGGTTGCTCGTACGGCCGATGGAGAAATACTGGTGGTATGCTCCGGTGGGAGAGAATCGCATATTTGCCCTTTCGGGCGGGTGGAGTTGATTCGGTCCCAAGATGAGGGAAAAACCTGGTCGTTTCCGCGGGTGCTGCTCGACGGACCGATTGACGATCGTGATGCGGGGCTTCTCATTACCTCTCAAGGCACCATCTTAGTCACTACCTTTACCTCACTGGCGTATGAAGAGTACAAGCTAAAATTTAAAGCGGAGTCATTGTCGGCAGAGCAACGCAAGCGTTGGTTGGGAATACATCATCGCATTTCTTCGGAACAGCGACAACAAGAACTTGGTTGTTGGATGGTTCGGTCAATCGACGGGGGCGTGACCTGGTCCTCCCGTAAAGACTCATTGGTCAATAGTCCACATGGCCCCATTCAGATTTCCTCAGGGCGATTGCTTTATCCGGGGGTCGCCCTGTGGAAGAAAGATCGCGCGGTGGGTGTCTGTGAGTCGGCTGACGATGGTGCGAGTTGGAGTTGGCTCGCTGACATCAAGCCACGCCCAGGAGATGATCTGAAAAACTATCATGAGTTGCATGGTGTCGAAGCTGCGGATGGTCGGATTATTGTCCAAATCCGAAATCACAACAAAACGAACCAACGCGAAACATTACAGTGCGAGTCGACCGATGGTGGACAGACCTGGTCGAAGCCCCACGCGATTGGAGTTTGGGGGTTGCCATCCCACTTGTTACGTCTCAAGGACGGTCGCTTGTTGATGACTTACGGACATCGTCGTAAGCCGCTCGGCAATCAGGCCCGCGCGAGTGACGATCACGGCAAAACGTGGTCGAAGCCAATGATTTTTCAAGGCGACGCGACTTCAGGCGACCTTGGCTATCCATCAACTGTCCAGCTCGATGATGGTTCTTTGCTTTCCGTCTGGTATGAGTTAGTGGAAGATTCATCACATGCCGTTCTGCGGCAGGCTAAGTGGAGGCTTACCTCGTAGCAGACCGGCGCGGTGTGAGTGGCGTGCAATAGATAAGTGTGCCAATCACATGCCCTTTGAAACGACATCCGAGCAGGAATTTAGGCTTAAAGTGTACAAGGGCACCAAATCCGTCATAGGATTTTGCTCTTCTTCATAGGTTCATTATCCAAATTCGATGAAAACCTCGTTAGGGGCTTATTTCGATAAGAATCCTTGGTCAAATATCGAAGGTTCCTTATCGTAGAAACGTTCGTTTTCACGATAATCGAGCAATCCCCAAATTGCACAGGTCGATGAAGCCGGCGCGTTTTCGGAATTACGGTTTTTGTAATCGATGTGTTGGGCCGCTGAGGCGATAGTCCTGCGAGTTTCAACGGGAAACTTGATGGAGCCAGCGACAACATCGACACCTCCGCAAACCGCTCTGCCCTCAACGTTCAGCGTCGCGTCGACCTCGGCGGAGCTCTCCAATAGTTCACAACCACTCACCTTGCCCATTTGGAGTTCATGACTGACTGGTTAAGAACTTGTCTTTTGTCAACTCGACGACCCTAGTTTTATTGTCTGCATACTTTATCTCCAGTTGAACGATGGTGCCAACTGGGCCCCGCATCAACTCGAAGCATTTCGCCATACTCTTTCCTGTTACCGAGACCCCGTTAATCTTTTGAATTAATTGACCAGCCTCGAGCCCAGCACGTCCAGCCGGTGATTTCGGATAGACGGCA
>JBDOMT010000180.1:0-953 GCA_039831705.1 Pirellulales bacterium
TCTCCAATTGACTACGACCTCGTTTATCAAACCAGGCTTTGTTGTTCCGATTCCTGAGGGGCTCACGTTGTCTCTAGGCACCAGCTTACGCCGTTAATTACCCACAGATTTTGGCGAAGACCCGAAATTTTTAACCCCGACGGGAACGCTGTGAAGGAAAATGGAGCTGGAATACTAGCACGAAGCGCCAGCGAGTGAGTCCATGGGTAACCGCACCTACCCACTCGTTTGCGCTTCGTGCTTGTACTCGCGCCTAGCGTCCCCCAACTCGCGACTCTTTAAAACTCTGCGTTGCTGTACGCTTCGAACTCTTCATACGGTTTCTGGGCGTAGCTGCGAAAACGAGTGAAATCGTGAAGCCAGGTAAGCTTCACATCTCCCGTGGGGCCGTTACGTTGTTTACGAATTAATAGATCGGCCTCACCTCGTACTTGTTCACGATCTTCTTCATTGTTTTGGTAATACTCATCACGATGGACAAACATCACAACATCTGCATCTTGCTCGATAGCACCCGACTCTCGTAAGTGGCTAAGTTGCGGCTTGTTGTCTTTGGCTGACTCAACTTGACGATTCAGTTGGGCAAGACACAAGACGGGAACTTCCAACTCGCGTGCCAGACCTTTCAAGCGCCTGGCGATTTTGGCAACCTGCTCTTGCCGAGGATCACGTGAATTGTCTGGATCAATCAATTGCAGGTAGTCGATCACAATCAATCCCAAGTCATCGCGACGCTTGAGCCTTCGTGCATTGGCTGCAATTTCTGTCATCGTACGACTAGGCGAGTCGTCGATGTAAAGAGGCGACTGGCTGATATCAGCAGCAGCTTTCACCAATTGTTTTCTTTTCAGAAAAATCGTAATTCACATATTTTAAAGTAAAAGAACCAGTCGTTTCATTTAAACTAAATTCTACAATCTTAAAAATATTAATATGCAATTTGTCTTTCTCTC
>JBDOMT010000180.1:963-6416 GCA_039831705.1 Pirellulales bacterium
CGCAGTCGGTTCCCGTTGACTTCAGCCACGGAACATAGCAAACGGTCGCCCAACTCGATTGCGGACATTTCCAAACTGACAAACAGTACCGGAACCTGACCATGCATGGCAACATACTCGGCCATGTTCATCGCCAGAGCTGTTTTTCCCATACTTGGTCGGGCGGCTAGAATCAATAATTCTGATTTTTGCAATCCGCCGGTGAGTTGATCAAAGTCTTCAAATCCTGTCTCAAGTCCACCGAACGCATGCTGGTTGTCCATGCGCGCGTCAATCCGGTCGAGAGATTCCTGCAGGACATCATGGATACTGGTCACTTCTCCACTAGTGCTGGATTCCAGAATTCCAAAAATCTTTTCTTCGGCTCGGCTAAGTATCTGCCGTGGTTCACTCGTAGGATCATAGGCCTCGCGGAGTATGTCGGTACTGGCCAAGATCAATGTCCGAAGTACTGCCTTTTCTGCCACCAGACGGGCGTAGTACACGGCATGAGCAGCCGTTGACTCCACTTCACCCAACTCGTGGATATATATGGCCCCTCCAATCGATTCATAATCCCCCGCTGCACGCAAATGCTCTACCAGTAAGAGTACGTCGATGCGCTCTTCGGAATTATGCAAGTCCTTTAGGTGTCGAAATATACACGCATTTGCCGAATCGTAGAAATCCTCCGGTCGAAGAATTAGAGCTATTTCATCAAATATCTCTGGCAGCAACAGGGCACTGCAAAGAACTGCTTTTTCTGCATGAACCAATTGGGGAAGTTGACGTTCAAGAATCGCCGGAGAATTAGATGCCGTGTTGCTAGAAGTATAAGAAGCCGATGGATGCCCCCTATCAGCTCGCCCCCTATCAGATTGATTTTTAGAAGCACGTCCGGCAAAGTGAGAATTATCGCCTACCGTAGACATGGCACATACGCTCCATCGATAGTGTTTGTGAGTAGTAGAGTGAAAGCGTGTAGCGTTGATAGTTTAGAGCCAAAAGGTGACAACTTCCAAATTGACTGTAGCTTAGCCCGAATTTCTCACACTTTTCTGCTACGCGGCGACCAAGTCATTGCCTGGCTGCGTCAGACAAAGACTTACCACCGCTTGCGACGAAAAGTGTGAGAAATCCAGGCTAGCCCAACCATACCGTAAACGATCAGGTAACTAAGAAATCTTACCCACAGGAGACTCGACTCAGATCGTCAAGCACGGTGCAAAGAATATTCGCGCAAACAGCCCGTCACCCAACCAGCGAACACCAGAATTCACCCCAGCCCACCGCTTGCGTCCCAGCCAAACGAATCTTGGAGAATGCTCGCGCAACAAGCCCTGCCATTTAAAACGCATCCCACGCGAGCATTGTCCAAGTTCGTTTGGCGCAATGATCAAGCATCGCCAACCGTAGGTACTACCCACACTTTCAATTCGCTTTCCACCTCACTGGAAAGTCGAAATTTCACCGTGTAGAGACCTAGTTCCTTGAGTGGACCTTCTAAGCGAATCTGTTCGACATTCAACTGAATGTTACTCTTGCGGAGCGCTGCAACAATTTCAGGGGCACTCACACTTCCGTACAAGTGGCCATCGTCTGTTGCATTAGCCTCAATGGTAACACTTTGCTTGGCAATTTCTGCAGCCTGCTTCCGCAAATTGGATTGTCGCGACTTCTCGAGTATCTGCAACTTGGCACGATGCTTATCAACCATTCGTTTATGATGGTCTGTTGCAACAGTGGCCAACCCTTGAGGAAGCAGATAGTTAAGAGCGTAACCAGGACGCACTTCCACAACCTCTCCTTGCTTACCAAGATCCTCCACGCTTTGAATTAACAGCAACTCAACACCGCCATGTGGACCACGCGGCAGACGCTTGGAACGATGTGGAACCCTACGCTTTTTTTTAGCTTGCATTTCAATTGCCATCCCAAATCACCTGTTTAATCCATTATCTGTTAGTAAAGTTATTCGTATCCACCATTGCCCCTATGCAACCAAAGACCCCGCTGCAATCAAAAGTCCCTTGCAACCATAAGATAGAGCGAAGATGTGATATCCACTGAAGTTTAAAACGGAATTTCATCACTAGGGGGTGCGCTCACAAACTGGCTGTTAGCGGCTTGTTCACCCACCGACTGTCCACTCACCGTCTTCTCAGCCGAACTCTCCTGACTATATGGGGCTGCCTGCTGTTGTGCCGAGCTTTGATCGATCCTCTGGGCTCCTCCACCCTGAGCTCCTTCACCCTGAGCCCCCCCACCCTGAGAGCGACCGCCGAGCATCTGCATTTTTTCTCCAATTACACGCAACTTTGAACGTTTTTGTCCATCTTTCTCCCAAGTATCAAGCTTCAGGCGGCCTTCTATAAGAACGCTAGACCCTTTGCTCAGGTACTCGTTGGCCACTTCTGCGGTACGTGCCCAAAGAGTGACATCCACAAACGTAGTCTCTTCAACCCATTGTTCGTTTCGCTTAAAGCGATCGTTTATAGCCAAACCGATCTCCGAAACGGCCGTTCCGCTGGGAATGTAACGCAACTCTGGATCACGAGTCAAATTGCCGACCAAGACAACACGATTGTAACTTGCCATGATTCACATCCTTACTGTGGGAATTCAGGAGTTCCGTCAGACTGGACTAAATACCCGTAACTGCAACTTGCAGGTAACGATTATTCTGGGCAAACGAATGCCAACCAAACGAATACCAGCTAAACGAATTTTCTCAGGTTGCCTTCCAGGCAGATACTGTACATGCGTATCCATTCCCCTGAAATCTACCACATTTGCATTCAGAGCACAAATCCTTTTTCCCAGAATCTAAAAAACCAGGAAAATGCTGCTTCTTCCCAATCCCAGCCAAACGAATTTAGAAATGTTCGCGCCACCCAATCCGCCACTTCAAACGTATTCACCAAACCCCATCGCACCCCATCGCTTGCGTCCCAGCCAAATGAATCTTGGAGAATGCTCGCGCAACAAGACCCGCCACTCAAAACGCACTCCACGCGAGCATTGTCCAAGTTCATTTGGCGCAATGATCAAGCGTCAAACCGACTCTGACGCTACCGCCGTTTGCCCCTCTGGGCTCAACGACCCTTCTTGTCCTTCAGCCACCGCCTCAGACGCCTCTACCTCAGGCGCCTCAATTGACTCGCCTTTTGCGTGGGCTACCACGTGCTCAACCAGGCTCTCCGGAAGACGAACAAACATCTGCCGGAGAATCCCATCCTTGATTTCACACTGACGCGTTAACTCGCCAACTTTTTGCTTCGGTAAACGGAAGTAAGTAAGCCAGTACGCACCTTTTCGTTGCCCTTTGATGGGATAGGCCAACCGGCGCTCCTCCCATAGTCGACTTACCAATACCTCTCCGCCCGCTGAAGTAATAAACCCCTCTAAGTCGCTGGGCAATCCCTGATTGTCCCGCGCGTAGCGGTTGGCATCAAGAATAAACAATCCTTCGTAAACTACACTGTTATCTGCCAAAACATTAACTCCCAAAAACTGGATCTACAATTAGACTCGAATATACCACATCGGCTTGACGCATGAAACCGAACGTCAAACAAACCTTTTCGGCCGCCGGGGTACCGCAAAACGCAAACTCAACAATCAAATCTCTCCATCCATCCGAAAAGTTTGGCTTGACCAGACACTCTTTTCGTCAAACAAATCTTTTCGGCAACTGGAGTACCACAAAGCGTAAACTCAACGATCGACCCTATCTACCCATCCGAAAAGTTTGGCTTGACCAGACTAAAGCTTCGCGTTGAACTGGTTCATCGCCTTATCAATTCCATCACTGGCCCACAGGACCGCCCCATCGGCGGCCCGCAACAGCATCTCTTCCAGTGTAATTCGCTGATCACTGGTAAACTTCCCCAGTACAAAATCGGCCGGGTTCCAACACTCTGGAACTAAGCCAATTCCTACACGGAGTCGTGAAAACTGTTTGCTTGCCAGATTCTGCGTAATATCAGCAAGCCCTTTCTGGCCGCCATCGGTTCCGCCAGCTCGAAATCGCAATACTCCCAACTCCAGATGAAAATCGTCGCAAATTACCAATACATCTTGTAGTGAAAGCTTGAAAAAATCGATCGCCTGCCGAACACTTCTCCCACTCAAATTCATGAATGTATGTGGCATAAGAAGCAAAGTCCGCTCCCCTGCCAACTCGATTTCCAGTATCTCTCCATCAAACTTGCCACGCCAACCCCCCCCATTAGACGTATATCGCCTGGCAAGAAGGTGGATTGCTTCAAATCCCACATTATGGCGTGTATGTTCGTATTTTCTTCCAGGATTCCCCAGCCCTACAATAAGTTTCACAACATCACTTACCAGAGTCGTTGCTTGACCCATCCCCAGCCTGTTCAGACTCAGCCTGACGGCCAACAACCTCCGGTTCGCTCACCCCCTCTATCCCAGACTCAGTTTCCTCAGGTGCAGTCAACGGCATGATACACTGAACACATACCTGTGAAGTATCCACCAGCAGAATCGCGCCTTCGGGAACTCCTTCAATTGCTTCTATCGTGAGGGAACCGTCCAGCTCCAACTCGTTGACCGAGATTTGTAAATTCTCCGGTATCAAGGAGGGGACCGTTTCCATCTCTATGGCGTGCAGCAACTGCTCGACAACCCCACCTCCATGAGTACCAGGTGCATCTCCTCGCATTATAAGGGGAATTTCCACCGTCACCCGCTCGCCTTTAACCACCCTCAGTAGGTCGACATGCAGTACGGATTGCTGAAAAGTATCCCACTGTACATCCTGAAGAAGTGCCTGCCCCTGCTCAGCTCCAGCCAGTTCGACCACATGCGCTCCATGACGAAGTGAGGCATTAAGCTGATCTTCGCATAAGGTCAAATGGACCGATTCCTTGCCGTGTCCATAGAGCACCGCCGGGAGTCTGCCATCACTGCGCAAACGCCGGTTATTTTGCTTACCCAACAGTGCACGAGATTCTACCTGCAAAACTTCCGACATGGCCTTCTGCCTCTATACTAAAACAAGCTGACAAACTCCCAATTTTGCCCGAATCGCTGAGGAATTCAAGCCATCCCTTCCCAAGAAAGAAAGAATATTATCAACCGCTCCAAAAAAAGACCAATGAAACCGACCCAGACAACGTCACTAGCCGTTAAAAACGCCGTTTCCCGGGTAAATTATCGCACAGCCCAGGTAAAGCGAAGTGGCAATTTGGAAGTACTGGGGAAGTAACTGGATACGGTTCTCCAACTCACTGAAACAACCGGCTGACTGACTCATTGCGGTGAATTCGCTTAATTGCCTCACCCAACAGAGGTGCAACGCTTAAAACCGCTGTTTGGGGCAATAGCTGCTCAGGCAACAGGGGAATCGAGTCGGTACAGACGATACTGGCCAAATTAGCCTCTGCCAGTCGCTGTACGGCAGGCCCACAGAGTACGGCATGGGTTGTTGCAACATGAATTTCTCGCAC
>JBDOMT010000472.1:0-6398 GCA_039831705.1 Pirellulales bacterium
AATAGACCACCGATGGAAGCTCTGCCGCAGCTCCCAAATCCTGCTCCGCGTTTACAGGGGGAGCGACGCTTACAGGTGGAGCAACCGATTGCCCGTGCGACTTCAAAGCCCAGGGCCCCATGCATGTGCAGAGAACAGCAAAGAGGGCCACACCTGTTGGAAAAAACCAATCCAACCCGCGATGTTTTCCATACTCACCACACCAAGTCCCGCTTGAGTTGGTCCGCTGCTGAGCTGTCATATGTCGCATTTTTTTATCCGTCGCAAAGGTGAAATTTCTGGGACTCCAACATACCACGTTGCCACTGACGTCACAGGTTCGAAGGATTTGAATTCGGTTCGGGCAACTTAACCCATCTTGTTCAAACCTGAAAGCATTGAGGCGATTTGTGCTGCATCGATTTCCCTTGTGCAACGACATTTTCAGCGCCGGCTGACCGGGCAGCTATCTGGTCCGGACCTTAATTCGAAGCCTTCTGGATCGCGTCGATGGCTCCCTGCATCGTGCGCGCCACATGTTCGTTTGGTGAATTTTTTGCGGCTTCAAGTGCGGGCAGTGCCTTGGCTGCTGCCAGGCCGATTTGCTGCAGACAATCAGCCGCGGTTGTCTTGTTCATCAGAAATGGATCTTGCAATCCGAGGATCAATCCATCAACGCCAGCCGGCCCCATCTCGTGCAATGCCAAAAGACTACCGCAACGAACGATCGGATCGGGATTTTCGAGCCCTCTTTCAAGTGCCGGGACTGCCATGGCCGCCCTTGGGCCAATCGCACCTAAGGCATTGATTGCTGGCATACACACATCCGGTTTCTCCACCAGTGCGATTAAAGCGGGAACCACCTCTTGGACACCATCATCGTCAATCTCAACAACAATAAGTGCCGTGGCGGCTGCACGCTGCAGGGAAGACGATCCATGTTGCAATGCCAGACCGATCTCGCTGCCTGACTTGTCGAGAAAATCCTCTCCCTCCCAACCACTGGCAATGAACTCTCGATCAGCCGGGGGAGGATTAAGCTCACCGGACGCTTCAGACAATTGCAGAATGAACCCGGCCGCAGTGTCTCGCAGGGAAGCGTATTGGGCCGGGCCGATATTAGGACTCGGTTCTACCCAGTCGAGTTCCCAACCATGTTGATAACCCGAGGCGTACACACCCTCCAGAGACTCTGCAACGATTTGTTGTTTCAGGCTATCCAGCCATAGACTTGCCTCTTTAGCCGCCACTAGGTTGGGGTCTGCAGCAGCAAGCCGCGCTTCGAGCAG
The DNA here is from genome assembly GCA_039831705.1 of Pirellulales bacterium. Taxonomy (GTDB): domain Bacteria; phylum Planctomycetota; class Planctomycetia; order Pirellulales; family Lacipirellulaceae; genus JAJRWS01. The sequence goes on from JBDOMT010000472.1 coordinate 1,269, forward strand.
CTGGAGATACCGATAGTCATCAATTCCTTCGCGTCTCCCCTCGAATCCCATGCCAGGGATCGGGCCATTGGGCCCCGGAATCACGTAGCCGTTAATCACATGCATGGTGGTCCGTCCATGCGGTGGCGACCAAACCGGATCCTGAGCACCCTCACCATTCTTTGGCTGAAAAACGTAATGCCCATAGGCGTAAGTCGTATTACCATCCAACCCAAGACCCCAGGTATACAGGCCGGCATAATAGCGATTGCTCCGCAAATTGGTAATCCGGAGCCTTTCGGAATAGGTCCATATTTTAGCCCCCTGCCGCCTGGCCTCTTGAATCAACTCCGGCGTGATTTGGCCGGCCAACACAATCCAAACATCATGGAAGTGCCCAAAGATCACCGCACCATGACCACTTAGCGCCGTATAAGAACGACCATTTTTTATCCGTTTGAAATCCAACATTGCCTGGGTGGTTGTATCTGGAATGGCAGCAGGGCCGTGCCGCCAGTGGGGCGGTTCGTCGCGAGTGTAAAACATGATCTCCGGCCAGCCCTTCTCGATTGCGAACCGCCGGAAAGTATCCATGACGAGTGGCTTATTCTCACAATTCCAATTCCCTTGGACCATGATGAGCGGAACATCCTCCTGAGCGAGTCCCGCACGCTGCATAATTTCAACCTGCGCTTCCACCAGCCGCTCAGGATCGACTTTTCCATCTGCGACCTCTCCCGGATCAAGCAAACAGGTCCACGGCTCAATCCACCCGCCAGCGGTGACCGGGAGCGGGAGTTTGCCTGTTTTCAGGTATTCTTCGTTGGCGAAGGAATCGAAAAAACTGACGATCTGACCGCTGTTGTGCCCATGCTCGGCCATGTCACGAGCATACATCTCCTGGTATTTCCGCTGGTAATAACGGGGAATGCGATCTGGGCGGGCATACATATTGAAAGTCACATCGGGTCGAGGAAGAGAAAAAGGGCGGATTTCCACCTGCAGCGGGTAACGGCGAGTCTCCTGGCCCGGAATCGTCAGCGTGAAAGACCCTTTGTGAATGCCACTGGCAATTTTTCCAGCCGGCTTGAAAGTGATCCAAAAAGCGGCCGTGTGTCCCGGCTTGATCTCGGTCATGGTATTCCCGGGAACCAGATAGAGGGGCAACGACTGACGGCCCCCTGGGTAGTCGGTATACCAACGACCTTTGTCAATGGGTCTCCAATGTTCCCTGTACGATTCATGATGAATCATGCCGACCTGGCAGGGGATGTCGATGTGCACCCCAAGCGAAACTCGCTTGAGCGGCTCTGCCCCTTGAGGCACATAAATTCCTATCTGCACCGGCTCAATCTCGTTGGCTGCCATCGAGACCGTGAACTCTCCATTAACCTCTTCGACCGTTGGCACATAATCGCCGAAGCAGGGCATGCCATAATGGCGAGCATAGACCACCGATGGAAGCTCTGCCGCAGCTCCCAAATCCTGCTCCGCGTTTACAGGGGGAGCGACGCTTACAGGTGGAGCAACCGATTGCCCGTGCGACTTCAAAGCCAAGGGGCCCATGCATGTGCAGAGAACCACTATGCCTGTACAGAGAACAGCAAAGAGGGCCACACCTGTTGGAAAAAACCAATTCAACCCGCAATGTTTTCCATACTTGTCAAACGGGGTGCCGCTAGAGTTAGTCAGCTGCTGAACTACCATATATCGCATCATTAAATAAATCCCCCATCTAAAGTTCATGTTTAGATTACTTATCAATTTATCCGTCGCAAAGCTGAGGTCTCTGGGACTCCAAATACCACATTGCCACTGACGTCACAGGTTCGAAGGATTTGGAGTCGGTTCGTACAATTTAACCCACCTTGTTCAAATGTGAAAGCATCGCAGCGATTTGTGCGGCATCGATTTCCCTTGTTCAGCGACATTTTCACAGTCCAAAGCAGCGGGCACGATCCTCGACCGCATTGAAAGACTCGCGTTGCCACCAGCGGTGTCGATGGGTACCGACGCGTAGGAGTGTGAGGAAACCACAGCGGTCAACCGGAGGAGAAAGGGCTCCACACTACGAACGGCGAAGCCCGACCAAGGGGCTGTCGGGCGTGATTCTGGTGAGAGGAACCCCAAAATGGGTCGCAAGGAAGAAAATTCGCAGAATTTCCCACGCTCCTGAAACCGCGGCAAATCCTTGGGCTCATAGCCCAATGCCGCCAGCAGCACGGTCGGCAAACCACGGCTGTAAGGATGCTTCGAACTTTCTGAACCGCTGCGAACACCGTCAAAGAACGTATTGAGACCGGACCCGCGAAAATACTTCAGGTTCACCTGCTCCCCGCCCTGATAGCGGTGGGTCTGCCAGGCCGTTTGCGTAAAAGGCCGATTGGACTGCCAGGCGTCGTAGCGTTCGCTGGCCCACACCACGTGCGCCAATCCGAGCAACAGAAAGATTGAGCATAGCAATCTCATCGGGGCACCTGATTCATTAATGAGCACGTGGGATGATCGTAAATTGAACTGGTTTACCTTTGCGACATTTATCACACTCGCTACAACTGGCTCGAAGCGCGAGTCTTGATGTTACGCCAATGGCAACTGATAGGACTTTTAATCTGCTGACGCGGCTGCACACCCAATCGCTTTACGACCCTTTAGAGATTTCACCCTGATTCTATCCAATATGTGAGAGGAATGCCCCTACTGTAAGGACGATTTCTGGCGAAAGAAGTACAGTCCCTTGCTCCACCGCCACAAAGATAAAAAGGGGTATCGTTGTTCTGCTCGTGATGGTTACATGGTCGACTCGCGATGTGAATAAGGACGCCACCAACGGTTCACTTGTGTCCGTCGCGCAAATCCAGACTCGCTGGGCCAAGTGTCCTCTGCCGCGGCCACGAATGACGTGGTGCACAGCACGCCAAGCAGCACCCCGCCAAAATAAATCCCGGTTCACGTTGTGATGACATGGTTTGGTAAACAGCCCTCACGGTAAATTTTCCTGTTTCAGTGAGTGTTGGGCTGGCCTGGACGCTGCCTTAACACTAACTTAGAAACGACTTCCTTCTTCGGGGACACGTCACTTGCGACACGCTTTCGACGAATGCAAGTCGCAAAAGTCATGGGAAAACAATGATGCTGATAGCAGCGACCAGCGACTCCAGTGCCCTCATTCAAGATACACCCCATCTGCTGGTGTTTTTTGCCGGGTTTATTGGTCTGGTCTTTCTGGCGTCGAACCAGCCCGTCTTAAAGCCACTCTTCAAGTTCATTCCACCCATCGTTTGGATTTACTTGCTTCCGGCAGTTGGGACATCGTTGGATATCACACCAGCAACCTCGCCGTTGTACACGTGGTGCAGTAATATCTTGCTGCCGGCAGCGCTGATTCTGCTAACGCTTTCAACCGATATTAAATCGATTGTCAGGCTGGGCCCGCTGGCGCTGGTGATGATCCTCTCGGGAACTCTGGGCATTGTCATTGGGGGACCTGTTGCCCTGGCAATTTTTCAGTCGCAACTCGATCCAGAAACCTGGAAAGCGTTAGGGGCACTGGCCGGTTCATGGATTGGGGGTGGCTCGAACATGATTGCCATCAAAGAGGGTGTAAACTGCCCACCGGGCCTGTTCAGCCCGGTGATCGTTGTCGACTCGGTGGTGGGGTATGGCTGGATGGCGATTCTGATCGCTTTGAGTCGCTACCAGGATCGCGTTGACGAGTTCAATGGAGCGAATCGAGAAGTCATTACCGACTTGAACCAGCGGTTGAGTGCTTATCGGGCAAAAAACAGTCGGCCTCTTACACTGTCGTTCTTTGCAATGATTCTGGGTGTCGGATTCGTGGGAGGTTGGTTCTGTATGTGGCTGGGCCAGCTGTTGCCTGAAATTGAGCCGATCATGAGCCATTTTACCTGGGGTATTTTACTCATCTTGATTGTGGGGCTGACATTATCGGTGACACCAGCCCGGCGGCTGGAAGCCGAAGGAGCCAGTGCCATTGCCTATGGTGGCCTCTATTTCCTGGTAGCCACCATGGGAGCCACTGGGGATTTACGGGAAGTTGTCAAGGCGCCGCTGTTGATCGCAGTCGGCGTCGTCTGGATCATGATCCAAGTGGTGTTCCTGGCAGTCGCAATGCGGCTGTCGAAAGCACCCATGTTCTTGTTTGCGACCGGGAGCATGGGAAATATCGGGGGAGTCATTTCCACGCCGGTGGTCGCGGGGATTTATCAGCGCGGCTTGGCACCGGTCGGCGTGTTGATGGGAGTGGTGGGCAACCTTGTGGGGACTCCCGCTGGACTGTTTTGTGCGTACTTGATGTCGAAAGTTGCGATGGCCTATTTTGGCGCAGCCGCGCTCGGGCCTCCGCCATGATAGGGTCGCATGAATGCCCGGCACAGGTTTTGACGCACTGCTCCCAGGCACCAGGCTCGTATCTCGCCATAATCATGCGCATCTTTTGGTAGTGCACACTTTTGAGGGTTCAACTTGCCAAAGCAAACCGACCCCTCCACGCAGTGAAGAGACTCGCAAGGCCCATCACCGCGAACCGCAGAGACGAAGGCTCAGGAACCGCCGCACTACGACCAGCCGGGGGACTGCCAAAATTCAGATTCCACAGATCGTAGTCGGCTCGCCCTACAGTCGCTGCCCCTGAGCCGTTGCCGTTCAGGGCCGAAGCATCCAGGCCAAAGTTATCTTGCCACACTGTGTAATCGGCTGCGTCGACGGTGCCGTTACCGTTGTAGTCGCCAGCTGTGAGGATGATCGGGAATGCTTCGAGGACGTCGTAACCCAGGTCGCGCAACAGGGCCGCATCCAAGTCCGTAAAGTACTTCCGAACATCACTCAGAGAGTTCGGGTCGAGAACAACTTCTGAGACAATGTCGCCCGAGTCCCACACGAGCGACTGTGTGTTCGTGGAAAAATGACTTTCGTCTCCGGGTGCAAATGATAGGAATTCGAATCCCTACAAGGGGCCACATACCCCCCATACACGTTATGAATAGACCCTTGCGCATGGACCGTGCAGGCGTCACTAAGAGCCTAATGCGTCCTTCCTCGTTCGATGACCGACAGGAGGGCGGTCCCGGTCTCGTCCAACCAAGATCGGCGGCCCGTCTCGCCAACGCCGCCCAGATACGCCTGCCCAGC
>JBDOMT010000267.1:0-6308 GCA_039831705.1 Pirellulales bacterium
AGGTCCAAACTTCATCCCAATAGCATTCCAGATTGCCCAGTTTCTCCAGAAGAGTATTTTTCTGAGAATAAACCATCATACCTGTGCACATCCGACGTAGGAAACGGTAGTTAGCCAGCAGTCCCGCAGCGGTGATATCGCCCCTACAACTCCCCCCGCCCACTCCTAATTCTAAAGCGCCTATTCAAAACAAATTCCCTTCAAAAGTGAATCGCCTATAAATCTGAATCTTTGGCTATCAATAACAAAAAATGTACAATCGCTAGAGACTCCACTACTCCCACCAGGTCAATCTATGTCAAAACATCTCCTGCTTACCCTCTCCGCACTCCTCCTCCAACTACCCACGTATGCCCAGCAACCAGCTGAAATCACCCATATCGTCGCCGCCATTGAAAAAGACAAATTCCACGGATGGCCCGCTAATAACGGTGCCTGGCAATGGGACGACGAACTGTTAGTCGGATTTACCCAGGGAGAATATGACGTCCGCGATAGTCACAATATCCAGGGCATCCAGCAAAGCATGTTTACTCGTAGCACCGATGGTGGACTGACTTGGCAAATGTTCGATCCAGACAACTTTCTCGACGACGACAACATTAAGTGGCTACCCAATGGCAAAAAGAAGCTTACCAAGTCGATCGACTTTACTCACAGTGGTTTCGCCATGCGCATCTTTGCCACTAGCTACCACGGCAACGACGACCCCGCAGGTGGCTTCTACTACTCCTACGATCGCGGTAAAGCTTGGAACGGTCCTTACTTCCTCGGTGATATCAACAATCATGAAAAGTTAAAAGGAAAAATCCTTTCTCCTCGTACCGACTACATTGTGATGAGTAGTCGCGAATGTTTTATATTTATATCTGCTAAAGATGAAAACGAAACGCGGCGACTCGCCTGTATCAAAACTGCTAACGGCGGCCTCAGTTTCGATTTCGTCGCTTGGGTCAATCCTCAGACAGATCAATCCGACGCACTCATGCCATGTACAATTCGCTTGCAGGACGGTCAGTTTTTACTTGCCTTCCGAAGAATCAATGTCGATCAATCAATACTCGAAAGCTCCATCGACGTTTACCTCTCCACTGACCGGTGTCAAAGTTGGCAATACCTCAGCACGGTGAAAGAAATTAAACACAATTCCAACCCACCCGCCATGGTCCAACTCGACGACGGTCGCGTCTGCTGCATTTACGGCGACCGCGACACCGCCAAACTTTGCGGCAAATACAGCTCGGATAGCGGCAAAACCTGGGGCTCGGAATTTACTCTCCGCGATAACTATGAAAAATCCAACGACTCCGATGATTGGGCTGATATGGGCTACCCCCGACTGCTGAAACGCTCAGACGGCCATTTGGTCGCTGTCTACTACTGGGCCTCCCAGAAACACCCTCAACACTACATTGAAGCAACCATTTGGAAGCCTTAACACATATTCCATTCAAGAAAGATTTTCGCCACAAGCAGGGCCTCATCCAAAACTGTTGCTCAAGTGAAAAAATACCAGGCTAATGATGCCTTGGTGAAAACTACCAGCCGCTAGTTTTTATCTCATCCTGAAGACTTGAAGGCCAGCAGACTCGAAGCAATAGAGAAGGACTCGGGGCGAATCATTTACGGCGCTCGGACTATCGATTAGACCAAAGCATCGACGAACCCACCGAATATCATTTCGCTAAGTGCAATCAGCTTCATCGACCGAAGCCTACAGTCGCAGTTCAGTGGATCAGCGCCAATTCCCTTGGTTAAATGACGCATCCTAAAAAACGCCTGATTTGGAGTTTTGACACGACCATCGGACGAACTCGCATCGCTGGGGTAAACCACCCATTAGGATCATCTTTTTAAGGGTGATTTGATGCGACAGTCCCCACAGCGGCAGGATTCTGTACACATGCGGAGTAATTTGAGGTAAAATCTGCGTCGTGTAGTTTCTCTGTAAACGGGCATAGGAAGATCGTAATGGCGAAGAAAATCGAAAGCAGTTGAGCGAAGAGGATGCCCTGGCAATCGTACTGAAGGATCATCCTGAATGGCGTAAGCAGTGGGATGATGGCACGCTGCCAGACGAGATTATCGGTGAAGACGGTGAGCCCATGAGCCCGAAAATGCATATCATGTTCCACACTATTGTCGAACGGCAGTTAGCCACCGACGAGCCCAATGGTGTAGTGGCCGTGGCCACGAAATTGGAGCAACTCGGCCTCTCACATCATGACATCTGCCATACTATCGGCGAGGCTGTTGGCTAGTCAGATGTGGTACATGAACAAAGGGGGCTGCGTGTTTGATGAGAGTCGATACATGGCTGACCTGCGGAAGACGGTAGATCTGAATCGGCAAAATCGGGAAGCCAATTGACTCTTTCGCGTCTTTCTGATCCATGTCTAGACAGGTGGTTACTCGAGGTGGGCCACACACGGCTTTTGACACTTTCCACGCATGCCAGTGGCGTTGCCGTTGAACAGCGGTTGTGGCTCAGCTGCGTTGCCTCAATAATCCAGGTTGAGTTCTGTAACCCTAGGCCTACAACGAGGCCGACGATGAAAACGCCGCTCAAGATTCTCTGTATTGTCGCAGCACTTGCGATTGTCTCAACGTGTGCTGCGCAGGAGAGATACCCAGTTCAGTCCGAACGAGCGGAATTTAGTGAAGTACCAGTCCAGCGGCTGAAGCAACTCGGCGTGACTGTATTTACAAGGGACGGTCATGTCATTGAAGTGAATGCCAACCGTACAAAGATTTCAGATAGAGATCTTGCATGGGTCTCCGACTTCGTGCAAATGACCGACCTTTCGCTCGAAGAAACGAAGATCAGTGACACGGGTCTGGTTCATCTCGATAACCTGCAAAAGCTCGAATGGCTCAATCTGTATCGCACTCGGATCGGCGATCCGGGCCTAATGAAACTCAGCCGACTCAAGAGCCTGCAACATCTACCGATCGGCAAGACAAAGGTCACAGATGCCGGGTTGGCTCATTTGGGCAACATGAAACAATTGCTGTATCTTGGGCTGCGCGGTAACAATGTGACCGACGATTGCCTCAAACACGTGCGAAAGCTGGTCAGACTCAAGGGATTGCATCTCGGTGGGACCAAAGTGACCGACGCTGGACTAACTCATCTTGTAGGTTTGACCAGCCTTCAGAAACTGTGGCTCGGCGAGACGGCCGTATCAGACAAAGCAATTGCCGCGATTGCCAAACTCAAATCTCTTCGAGAACTTCATATTGCCAAGACGAAGATCACTGCCGAAGGAGTCAAGCGACTGGTGGTGATGCTGCCAAAATGTCGCATTGTGGATGAGACGCCTTGATTCAGTCGCGAAATAGGTGAGACGCCGATTCCGGTGAAACACCATCGCCTCATCCCTCCAGAATAGGTCGTGCCTAAAAGAATCTATATAAGTCCGTGGTTTGGGGCGAAATCAACTTTATAGGTTGACTCTTTTCCAGTGACCCGTCGTAGCGTGTCACTTCACCCCAACCACGGAGACAGATGATAAACATTCTCGCAATAGATTTGGACAAATTCAACTCGATGTGCTGCTTTTACGATACCGACACTCGAGATTACCGATTCCAGGCGATGGCAACAACACGGCCCTATCTCACAGCGGTCTTCACTCAGGACTAGATCGACTTGGTCGTAATGGAAGCTTGTGGGCCCAGCGGATGGATCTGCGACCTATGCCAGGAATGTGAGCCAAGACGCTGGTCTGCAGCACCAACGACACGGCCTGGGTATAGAAAAACGTCAAACGCAAGACAGGCAAAGACGACGCACTCAAACTTGCTCGACTTGCAATGATGGAGCAATTCACCCTAGTCCACGTCCCCAAACACCAGGTGCGCGAACATCGCTCACTGATTAAGTATCGCAAGAAGCTGGTCGGACGGATCAACGAAATCAGAAACTCGATTCACGGCCCGTTCGTTTGCCACGGTATCGAAATTGCCAAAGGCTCAATCGCCTGGAGCACCGATCAGCTGGCGTACTGGCCAAGAGCAGATTGACTCCTATCGAAAGCCATTGGCCGAATGTTCCATGAAAGAAATGTGGCAAGGTCAACTCGATGCGGAGTTAACACAACTCGATTCACTCAGGGAACAAATTCTCATCTAGAAGATTGCTGTTTTTTCCATCGAAATCAACAGTGACGTTCATCGTCACGGTTGCTCATTCCGTTCATGCTACTAAACATGACAGCGTGGCGTGCCACTCGTCACGTTTGCGAGCGGGCCCTGCCCACGTCGACGATATCCTACCCATACAAGCCGAGGATACCAGTAATCGCAGCCACCAGATGCCCTCAGAAACATTTCAAGGACATGAACACCCTCAGGAATCAGAGGGCATTAGAAATGATTCGTTTTACGGATGAACCAGAAGTACTCGTGATGTGGTGGAGATGTGCGAGGTGGAGCTGAGGGTTGTCGCTCTCATCACCCCGCGAGATCGTAATAGAACAGTGATAAAAAAGGAGCATAAATTGCGGGTGTCATGACACCTGCGAGCATCTATAATTGGGTACTAGTGGGGGCCATTGAATAACAGGCAAATGGGATTAGAGACTACAAAACAAGTGCTTTACAGGGTTTGCGAGAAACGCCAATAGCTACTATCATGAGGGTGCTCCATAAGGGCTTGCCTTCGCTCAAGTGCCCGGGGCCCAGTTTATGAAATATCCAGGCTAGCGAGTGAATCCACTTGCACTCGGTCGATTCTTGATGAACAGGCTCAGGAGCCCATGGATGAAAAGCTACGATGCGATCGTATTGGGCGCCGGTGGAGTTGTCGGGAGTGCGGCATTGTGGCAATTGGCCCAGCGGGGGGTGCGGGTCTTAGGGCTCGATCGATTTGAACCTCCGCACGACCAGGGAAGTTCGCATGGCCAGACAAGGGTTTTTCGCCAAGCTTACTTTGAGCACGCAGATTACACTCCGCTCTTGCAAGAGAGCTATCGACTTTGGGAGCAACTTGAGTCACGCGTTGGCAACCAGCTCTACCATGAGGTGGGGATTTTGCAAGTAGGCCCTGCCGATGGCAAGGTCGTACCGGGTGTCTTGCAAGCTGCCAAGGAGCACGAGCTTAAAGTCGATCGTCTATCTCCTGCGGCAATCCGGCAGCGCTGGCCTGGGTTTCGCGTGCCTGACGATCTTGTAGGCGTTTTTGAACAGCAGGCTGGTTACCTTATGGTCGAAGAGTGCATAAAGGCTCAGGTTGAAGTGGCTCAAATGGAAGGGGCCGAGTTGCGATGTCCGGTGGAAGTTCAGGGATGGAATCCAGGTGAGTCGATTCAGGTGCATACGAGTGTGGGTGAATTCTTAACCTCCCGGCTGATTGTTGCCGCAGGTGCTTGGGCCGGTCCCATGCTCGGCGATATAGGCGTTCCCATGAAAGTGCGTCGCAAAAGTCTGTTTTGGTACGAAGTTGAGGATGAGCTCTACGGGGCAGCCAATAGTTTTCCGACGTTCTTCTTTGAGTTACCCGAAGGTATGTTTTATGGTTTTCCGCAACTTGACGATCGTGGAATAAAGCTTGCCGAGCATACGGGCGGTAAACTGGTAGCCGATCCGCTGCAACTCGATCGCAGCCTGCATCGTGACGAGCAAGAACGCATTGAAACCTTCCTACAACAGCACTTGCCCATGGTGACCTCGCGAAACACCGATCACGTGGCGTGTATGTATACGATGTCTCCCGACGAACATTTTATTGTGGACCACCATCCCAGGTGCCCAGGCGTAGTGTTCGCGGCAGGCCTGTCGGGGCACGGGTTTAAATTTGCAGCGGTACTTGGCAAGGCGTTGGCTGACATGTCATTGCAGGGAAGGACTGACTTGACGATCGATTTCTTGTCGTTGGAACGATTTGCGAGGTGAGTGTAGGGGGAGAAAATTACGTCAATTGGGTCATGAATACCGTTAACGTATTTTCTGCAATTACGTAGATCGGTATTTTGGTCGCCAACAGGTCTTGTCGAACAACTGCCTAGTACAGGTTTAATTCAGACTGAAGACCACCGCCTGAAGGCGGAGGGTTCGCCGACAGTCGGCTAAAGCCCGACTTTCTGGTTGTGGCTTACTTACCGCAATTGCCACGAAGTGGCGAAAGCATCTAGCCGTGGGGCGTGAGCCCACGGTGGCGTTTTCAGATTATTCCCTAGCTCTGAAAGGGCGACAGCGAGTGGCCCAAGCGGAAAATTGGTTTCGTTAAAAACGGCTGCTGTCGCCGCTGCGCGGCTAAAATATCTGTAATGTATCTATTCCGTGGGCTCTCGCCCACGGCTAAACGA
>JBDOMT010000247.1:0-1541 GCA_039831705.1 Pirellulales bacterium
GGATTTGCGACCCATTCCTGCAAAGAATCTAAGGTCGCGATCGCGGGGACGAGTCGACCGTTGACAAGCAAGTGAAAATCATCTGTTCCGCTCGTTAAAGTTGCGCTATTTACCGTTTCAACAACACCGCACAGATACGGTCGCGGAGCATGGGTGACCGGTAGGCCCAAGGACTGAATCATTTCATCCAACCGATATCCACCACAAGGAATCATAGAGACCGGGCGGGCCAAGGATGCTGGGGAAAGGCCTGCAGCCTTTTTATCTTCAAAGAGTATTACGCCCATCGTTTTGATTGACTTCAGGATTGTCTGCTGGAGTGGTTAAAGTTGGCCCATATGCGATTTTTCCAACTTAGGGTGATCATAGTTTCCGGTCAACTCGCATTCTCCCCCGCTCGCTGTACAGCCTATTTTTTTGCTGGTAGAATTCTGCAATTGTCCTCGAAGGGTTTACTTGTCTAAGTACTCTTCCAGGGGAATGGTTGTGCGTTTTGTTAGCACACGTGCCGGAGTGGCGGAATTGGCAGACGCGCTGGATTCAAAATCCAGTGTCCGCAAGGACGTGTGGGTTCGAGTCCCACCTCCGGTACTGCACGGTTTTTGAACGCCCTTATTCTAGGGATCATAAACAATGAACAGACCCGAATTGGTCGTCGTTGTAGGTGGCGGGGTCGCTGGTCTCTGTTGCGCCCATCGCTTGCATCAGGCCGGGGTGCCCTTCGTACTGCTGGAGGCAGATAAGGTGCCAGGCGGTCGTGTGCAAACCGATCGGCATGATGGATTTCTGCTCGATCGAGGTTTTCAGGTCTTGCTGACTGCCTATCCTGAGGCAAGAAGGCATTTAGATTATAAAAAGCTCGACTTGCATACATTCACGCCGGGATCGCTCGTTCGCTCGGGAGGCCAATTTCATAGGCTTGTCGATCCTTGGCGGCAGCCATTTAAAGGCTTGTCCTCCCTGTTTTCCCCTGTAGGTTCTTTCACCGACAAACTGCGGATCGCCAAGCTAAGGTCCAAAGTGTGTCGAGGTTCGCTGGAGCATATTTTTCAAGCGGCAGATCGTTCCACGTTGTCGGAATTGAGGCAACTTGGCTTCAGTCAAAAGATGATCGACCAGTTTTTCATGCCGTTCTTAGGAGGCGTCTTTCTCGACCGGGAACTCGAGACCTCAAGTCGCATGCTGAACTTTGTTTTTCGGATGTTCAGTCAAGGATCTACGGCGGTGCCTGCAGAAGGTATGGGTCAGATCGCAAACCAATTGGCTTCTGGACTTCCGAAGGGATCCATGCGATATGGTTGCCGAGTGCGTGCGGTTACCGCAAATACTGTTTGGCTAGAAGATGGCACGCACATAGAATCTTCAGCCATTGTGTTGGCTACCGGCGGTGAGGCGACGGCCAGTCTTTTGGGGATTCCATTTAACCCCAGTTATCGTCGTAGTGTCACCTGCATCTATTTCAGCGCTCCTGAGCCGCCGACGCAGGAACCCATCTTGGTCCTCAATGGGGAGGGTACCGGTCCAGTCAATAATCTTTGCGT
>JBDOMT010000340.1:0-6248 GCA_039831705.1 Pirellulales bacterium
GCACTGTTGCTTCTCGGCCTTATAGACAACCTGTCCAGTATCGGTTACCTTCACCAGCCGAGACAAGCTGAATGGGCAGCGGACCATGTACTGTAACAAACTGCACGAAGGTAGTGACGCTGGACGGGTCGCTTTATATTACCCCCTGCGCTGCTAGTGAGCCGAAGGCGCCCAGCGGAAGTACCGATTGAGAGAGCGAAATGCTTGCGGGGTTCATTTGCCGCGCATCCCTCATTTTAAAGTGCCTCAAAAAATCCGACAAAAACAGCTGAGACGAAGGCGAACGGGGGAGAATTGCCCGCTGAGTTACCCAGCGGTAGACTATCGACAGAGATTTGCTGGCTGACTAATCCGCAAATTCCACTCGTCTAGGAGCCCATCATGAAACGATCACTCACGCTCGCTTGTCTGCTCACGCTAACGCTCATTCTCGTCGCTGGGGCCGCCGACCTTGAAGACGATTCGTTGCCCGCGATGCTTACGGTTGCCACGGCGCAGCTGTCAGTATCGCGCGACATTGCCACCAATGCCACCACAATCGAGCGAGCGATGGACATCGCCATCGCAGCTAAGGCTGACATCTTGCTCACGCCCGAAGGTTCGCTCAGCGGTTACACGCACGAGTTCAATCAGTCGGCCGTCGACGAGGCACTCGTTCGCATTTTGGCCAAGGCGAAGGCTGCCCGATTGGCGCTCGCACTGGGAACGTGTTACGTCGAAACGGACGACGGAAAATGTTACAACCAGGTTCGCTTCTACGATACCGACGGCACCTTTCGCGGTTTCCATTCCAAGACGTTGCTTTGTGGCAGCATGACGACGCCATCGGTCGGTGAGATCAATCACTACTCCACTCGACCGCTGCAGACGTTTCAGATCAAAGGTATCACTGTCGGCGGTTTGATCTGCAACGACCTGTGGGCCAATCCCGGTTGCACACCGATGCCTGACCCCCACTTGACGCAACAACTCAGTGACGCCGGTGCGCGGATCATTTTCCAGGCGATCAACGGTGGCCGCGACGGCGGCGACATGTCCGAAAACATCTACTGGCACTTCCACGAGACCAACCAACGGCTCCGTGCCCGCGCGGGGAAGCTCTGGCTCGTAACGGCTGATAACTGTGCGCCGACAACCATCCCCTGTTCAGCCCCCTCGGGCGTGCTCAACACCGAGGGCAATTGGGTTGCCCAGGCCGCTCGCCAGGGCGAAGAAGTTGTGGTCTACACGATTGAGTTGGAGTAGTTGCCGCGGCGGTCGTCGACTACTCTAAATCGAAATTTATTTCATTGTTGCCCGACTCAACCATTCTAGTTAAACCAGAAAATTCCTTCGTGGCATATTTGGGTGGCAATAGATATGCTATTTTCGACTTGGCTGGTCCCTTTTCGATTTCTTCTGCAAGATCCTTGGGTGCCTGGCCAGTTGAGATCGTTTCGATAGCTTCTATCGCTATCTCGTATTTGCCGGGCAGCGCGCCATCGCCGGCAACATAAGTGGCCAACTCATAAGAGCCATCAGGTTGGATCTGGCCGATTGAGGGGCGCCCTCCAGTTACTGGATAAAAACGAATGGTTCCCAACTTCACGGGCCTTCCTTCAAAATGAACGACACCACGAACGGGTGCGTTTGCTGAGCCTGAGCCGCAACCGCCTGAAATCACTATCCCAAGGGAAAAACAGACAACCTGGGCGAACACTTTGGCACCAACGAGACAATCCAATTGCTCATCACTCTTGATGCTAGAAGTTTCCGGTATCAATGATTTCTTCTTGACTGTAGGTGGCCAGGAATTGGAGCGTTGTTTCATGATCGATTGATTCACTAATAAATTGCGAATGGCCGTCCACAAAGAGAAAGTGAACTCCACCAGGATGATCACTACTAAAGCAAGGTTGATTCGACTCGTTATCGTTGAGCTGAGGATCGATATACTGGCTATTTAGCACTTTGTCGACACTTGTTAATGCGCGGCCTACCGAATGGGTATTCCACCATTTGACAGATTCAAGCGGGTCGCGGCGATTAGGCGGTCCACAGGACCCTCCATGCCACCAGGCCCCGGGACCACCACAACTCTCAACACCCGGAGCATAACCCTCAGGGCAGACTTCTCCTCTGCCATATCCATCTGAATTACCCCACTTGGTTGGACTAATCGATTCACCCACGACGAATGTGTGTGAAGTACCATCGGTAACTTGCTGTAAACTCCTTGCTATTCCCATAACCATCATGCCGTTGGTGAAGACATCTCCACGGCTCGAGGATCTGCCACGCGGCTGCCTGAGATCGTCCGACGTGCCGGGAGACTGATTACGCGCTCCACCCGTAACGCCAGTGTAGTCGCGGCGCGCCCCGACAGACTGCCATGTGGAAGTGCTGGGGCATTTATAAACGTTAATGGCAAGATTTACTAACGCGGGGTCTTCTAAGATCTTCGTCCAAGCCCAACTACTAGTCGTGCGCGTGTTAATCATTCTTGTCACCCCCGCGTCCACTGCACTGCTCTCCAGGTAGGGCATGATCAAGATATACAGCGGGATACCTCGGCAACTGGAAGAGCAGTCCTTGTCGAAATCGACCTCGATTCCAGCAGGCAGTTTCCCTTGCGCCGATTCATAATTAAGAATTCCAAGTCCAATCTGCTTAAGATTATTCAAACAGTGCGAGCGACGTGCTGTTTCGCGGGCACTTTGGACCGCAGGCAGCAGCAGGGCAACCAGTACACCGATGATGGCGATCACAACCAATAGCTCAACCAGGGTAAAACCACGATGCGAGGCGACATCAGTTTCCTGGAGAGGAAGCAGTCTTTTCATAACACTATTTCTTTCATTCCATAGAAACTATCGCATTATTTGTTCGACTTGAGCCTGTTTTTTTACCGATATTACCCACTTGAGTTCAGAGACGATCTGAACTAGGAGTGTCGTAATTATAACCCGTTGCCCTCATAGCGTGCCTAGCGCATCTGATTTTTTTATTTTTCGACTGGTGGTCCTGATTGATGAGTTCCCAATGACTGAAATCACGCCTGAAAAGCCCCTTGGCCTGGGCTTTGAAACCGGTTGTGCCCAGCCTTCCTCACGGAAGTCGATTATTCGGCTCGATTGGGGCATCCTTCAAGGCATTTGTATGACCGTGCCTCTTTTCACACTCTCTTGGGAGAAGAAAAGATGCTAACAGAGTAAAAGGGGTCGGAAGTCTTCAAAAAAACTCTCGACCCCTTTGTTACCTAGCGCAGTTCACTATTGGTTGTTCCGTAGTCAGTCGCCTACACTAGGTGCCTTATTGCAGGGAAGCACGATCATTGAGGATGGATCGTTATGACAGACTATTCTGTAGATTTGTGTATTTGTGTATTTCGCTTGCAGACACTGATCACCGCCATTGGTAAATCGCTCAACTCCGTTGCTCCAGAAGGTGCTCATGGTTGGTTTGCACCTGATGAATACGGAACAGGCAAATGTATAACGCTCTAATCCATGTCCTTGTTGAAGAATTGCAAATTCTGAAATGCACTCTAGCTTTATTCAACCTGAAAAAAATCCATGATCCCCGATAGAATTTCCATGGTGAGCTACAACCTTTGGAACGTTGAGCGCTGGCCAGATCGAGAACCTGCTCTTGCGAATTTCCTGACTTCTTTCAGACCGGACATCCTCTGTTTACAAGAAGTAAGAACGGAAACTATGGAGTGCATAAGCCAAAGCCTTAAAACACACGAGCACGTCAGAGATGAGTTGCCAGGATGGGCTTGTGAAAGCAATATATTCTGGAACAGAAACTATTTCACAAAAGTTGCTCATGGCCTGGAAAAATTGGATATGCCAGAGCAACACCGAGGTTTCTTCTGGGTCCGTTTAAAGCTCGTTGAGAAAGATACGACCATCTTCATTGCCACTGCCCACTATACCTGGCAAGAAGATCCAAGCGAAAGAGAGACCGGCTTGACACCTCGTAATGCTCAGATGCGCCAATCAATAAGTTGGTTAAAAAATCTGGTGCTCAAAGATGAGCCGGCTTTTTTCATGGGCGATCTGAATGATCCGATAATCCCTCACCTGTTTTTGCCTGAGATAAGTTTCCAATCATGCTTTAGAGATCTCAACTTATTGTGCCCTCCAACGTACCCGGCCTTACCGACCACCCATGACATTAATGGGAGCCAAACCATTGACTGGATTTTCAGTAACAGATTAGCAACAGTAATATCTGCATCAGTACCTCAGTGCTATTACAACGGCATTGCACCTTCAGACCATTGGCCTGTCCAGGCAATCTATCAACTCTAGTTTCGATGGGGATTGGGAATGTCGCCGATTCAGGCCAAAAAAGGCTGTTGTTAAGGCAGAAGAGGGTACCATTTCATCTGCCATCGGGCTCAATTGCGGCCTATGGTTATACAGAGCGATCGACCAGGTGGTCCTTGAAAGTTGCCATTTTTTCGGAGCGGATAAAGCAGTATGCACCAAATCAAAGAAGTTATGACCGACAAAGTAGTTTCCGTCCAAAGTGAAGCTACGATCGACCACGCAATTTCATTACTGTTGGATCACCAAGTCAGTTAGTAGTGCTGTGTGTACACCGTCACGTTACGGCTTTGCCACGGGACGATTTGCCGGCAATTCGACCAGCAAACTCTACAACGACGCCTGCGGCGGACCGAACCAGCAAGGCCATCCGAGTTTTAACATGGCGTTGGAACGAGATCGGATGAATGTTGGCAACGTGCTACGAGAGGCGGGTTACACGACGGGTTGGGTAGGCAAACTACACATGGAGTCGAAGCTGGACTTCCCTGAGTTCTACGAGGGTCAAGACGGTTTCCGTGAGGTTGCCAGAAAGGGATTGCAGGAGACTGCTAAAACTAGTGCCCTTTTTGCACACAACGAGCGAGTGATGCGGCGATACATTGAGAAGTTGGGCTTCTCGTGGGCCAAGCATGTCTACAGCGGCAACATGCAATCGCCCTACTCCCACCACAATCCCGAGTGGACGACCGAGGCGGCGCTAGAGTTCATCGAACAGAACAAGAATCGTCCGTTTTATCTCCATTATTGCACGACGCTGCTGCATGGTGCCGAAGGTTCGTGGCGCAAGTCGATGGATTTTCCGCTGGTATCGGGTGCTGGCAAACTCAAATCCTTGCCTCAGGTGATGACTCCTCGAAAAGAGTTGCTGAAGATTCTCACTGACAAAGGCTTTGATTCCAAGGGCCCGACGGCCGACGAAGCATGGATCGATGACGCACTGGGAGCGGTTCTGAGGAAGTTGAAAGAACTCGCCATCACTGACAACACCCTAGTGTTGTTCGCGCTCGATCATGGTCGGCGAGGCAAGTCGTCGCTCTTCACCGCGGATGGTGTCGGGATCCCAATAATCGCTCGATGGCCGAGACACATTCCAGCCAACTCGATTTGCAACAAACTGGTCCAGAACGTCGACTGGGTGCCAACCGTGTTCGAAATTGCCGGCGTAACAAAACCTGAATCGTACCACATGGACGGACGCAGCATTCTGCCCTTGCTGCGTGGCGATAAAAACGCCAAGGGCCGCGATCACGTCTACCTCGAAATGGGGTTCGCCCGCGGTGTGGCGACGAAGCGATGGAAATACATCGCGGTTCGTTATCCAAAGCAGCAGATTGCACGCATCAAGCGTTCCAGTCTAGAACGTCTACCGCGGGCGATGTCCTACATCGGTCGTCTTGGCATCGGCACCCGAGGCGCAGATCGACCAGGCTTCTGGGATGGCGACCAGCTCTACGACCTGCACGCCGATCCCGAGGAACTGAAGAACCTCGCCACGGAACCGATTTATGCGGATCGATTGAAGACGATGCGGAAACTGCTGACCGCAGATCTCAAATCACACGGCCGACCCTTTGGTGAGTTCGTTCTCGGAGGTAATGCGGCACCAGGTGGCCAGATCGACGAGCAAATTGCAATGGTCAAGACGCTGACCATCCGCGGGAAAAAGGTCATCGTTCCGAAGAACATCGAATCTATAAAGCCGGCACGTACGCGACGAAAAGGCCCCCGTGCGAAACGCGAAAAAGGAACACACTAGGAAACAAGCCATTCCGTTATTGAAGGAGCCACCAT
This sequence comes from Pirellulales bacterium, assembly GCA_039831705.1. GTDB lineage: Bacteria > Planctomycetota > Planctomycetia > Pirellulales > Lacipirellulaceae > JAJRWS01. The sequence continues at coordinate 6,111 of JBDOMT010000340.1, forward strand.
GCCACGCTGTATCCGCCTCGCGCTGTCCATTATTGTCTCCTACGGGGATCTAAAAACCCTCGCCTTCAGGCGATCACTTCAGTAGAACTAGGCTACGGAAGCGTACTTCGATACCGTGCAAAGCGGGCATAATAGCCG
>JBDOMT010000151.1:0-3826 GCA_039831705.1 Pirellulales bacterium
CTGGGACGACACCATCAACAGCATGGAAAAAGGAACCCGCAACCGACGAATCGGCAAAAAACTAAAGCAAGTTATCCTGCTGGAAACGTGATAGCGTTTTCAGTTTGAGTTACTTCGTCATTACTGACGAGACTTAGCCGATGGTCCTAGGCATCACGCCTTCCGCCGAGCCCACCAAGTAATTTAACACTTTCCAGGATGACGAATCACAACGGAACAACGCTTTGATTCGCATGTTGCGAATCGATGAACCCGCCAGCCACAGAGCAATAGAAAAATCACAAGAACGACCAATGAAATAAGACGACCACCCATGATGGTATCCTGATGAGATGCGAGAGAATTTAATGCAACAGATCGCGTCTTCGGAAGTGCTTGAGCTGGCCTTTGCGTGGGTTTGCAAACGCAGAGAGCACTATTCCCACCATGACGATGTGTGGCATGTCAGGTATCACTGGCCGACGTTGAAGTGGAAATTGCAGGCCGATCTGAACGGCGGCCGGCATCGCTTTTCTCCCTTGAGACGTTTTCACCGCGACGGAGACAACTGGGAAATTTGGTCAGCCTCGGATGCCCTTGTCCTCAAAGCGATCGCCATCGTACTGACTCAACATTTGTCCCCTCAGCTGTCCAAACGTTGCACTCACTTGGCGGGTAATGGCGGAGCCAAAGGAGCTGTGCGTCAGCTGCTGAGGCAGCTTCCACAAAACAAGTTTGTCTTCCGTACCGATGTCAAACATTACTATGCCAGCATCCGCCACGAAATTTTGCAGGCCCAGTTGTCCGAAAGAATCGACGACCCAGCACTCCTTGATTTGCTTTGGCAATACATGCGCCGCACAGTCTGCGATGGGGGAGTCTACCAACAGATCCAACAAGGCATTTCGCTCGGCTGCCCCTTATCTCCCCTGATGGGTGCCTTGTTTCTCGACCTGTTAGACAAACGAATGGAAAAACTGAGGCTCTGCTACGTTCGCTTTATGGACGACTGGGTCGTGTTAGCACCATCACGGTGGAAGCTACGGCGGGCGATCCGGAGGATCAACGAAACGCTGGCGGAACTTCAGGTCAAACAGCATCCGGATAAGACCTTTGTCGGAAGAATCGAGCGAGGATTCACTTTCCTCGGCTACCAAATCAATGCGGCGGGGCTGATGGAGGTTGCCCCGCCGACAAAAAAGCGATTGATCGAACGAATGACCCGGCTTGATGAGCAAGGTGCGACAGACCGCATCGGGCAATACGTTCGGCGTTGGTGGAGTTGGCTGATCAGTGGTTTCAACGAGCGTCAGATTACCCCGCTTTGCGGCGACGATTCCACCACGTACCAATACATCCTACCGTACCTAGCAAAGCCCAAGTGACCACCGAGGCCGGTTCAGGGACCGGCTCCTCAGTACCCGGGACCGTGATAACCGAGCTGAGGCCGTACAATGGATAGTGGTCGGTAGCGGAGTTGGGCTCGATGCTGTCAAACACCCAGTTCTCGGTCAATGAAGCAGGCGCACCGACGACCACATAGTACTCCTCGACCCCTAGCATGAAGGACGCAAATCCATAGCCGTCCCAACCCGAGCCTGTCCATACGTAGATGCCCGGTACGGAGAAGGGGGCGATAGGGGCACCGATGCCTCCGTCCCACATGTCAACGAAACCATCGGCGACCTTATCGCCGTCAAGATTATATACAGGGTGCTCCACCAAAGCGTTATCGCGAGCATGGTCGTCGGAGGTACTGGCGATGGCCGTATAGGTAACGCCGTCTGAAGTTCCCAGGATGGGGTTGAGACTCGCGTCTGTCATCACGTGATCGTTGTAGGTGGCTATTGAGGACGAAGTTGCGTCAACAGTACCGGAAGTCACAAATGCCAATTGATATTGGTCACCAGGATTCAAGCCGGCTGGCAGATAAACACTGGCGTTGACCGTCGTTTGAAGAATACATAGCAACAGGATAATTGCGGGAATTCGAGATCGCATCATGGTTTCCAGCTGGACAGTTTTGGATGTGGCATAGGTAGGCTTATCGACGACCTTCAAGTAGTTTGGGAATCCATTCCACCGACTAGTGCGAAAACGGCTGAACCTAGTGCGAAAACGGCTGAACCTAGTGCGAAAACGGCTGAACAATCTCGTTTAGCGCGCCGCGTCAGATGAAGCAGACTAACACGCCGCCAGCAAGGGGGTAAAAGAAAAGCGGCGCACGGCTTTGTACCGTGGCGCCGCTTCTGAAGTTACATTCGCTTGGTGGTGATGAGTAATCTACCGCCGGTTGCCTCGCAGATGGCCGATTCCGGCAAGGAGTCCCAGCAAGACCAATGCGACCGAACTCGGTTCGGGAACAATGGCATGCCCCGCGGCGAGGGCGCGGACCTCTGAAGTCAACAACCGTCTGCCCCAGATAGCGACATCCGAAAGGAAACCGTGCCACTGCTCGGCGTCATCGAACGCATCGTCACCACCGAAGAATAACGGGAGATCAACGTCAAAGGCGGCATCTTTTTCATCTCGGTTGAATCGCACGCCGTCGCGATAGTAGGTAAAGCCATCACCATTCTTGACCATCGTGTGGTGATGCCATTCACCTGGGACGATATTATTCAGTTCAGTGGGGTTACCCAGAGCATCTGTGTTGTACAAAACGGCCGGGCTGCCGGAGTAGTGGTATTCAAAAGACTCCGGCGTGAACTTGATGATTTGCAGTGGACTGTTATCTTCGCGGCCCGGTGTATCGTGGTCTTGATCCGCGTATCGGTTTCCGACAATACCCGCGAACTGACCAGGTCGCGATGCGATTTTCTCGTCGGTCTTCGCCCAGAAAGCCCACGTAAATTCATTATCGGGGCCCATTTGAGGGATTCGTCCCGCCTCGATGAAGGCCGTGTCACGTGTTGTGAGTTCTCCGCCCGGGTTGTTGACGGAATGAAATGTGTTTGGGGCACCGCGAGCGCCCTGGCCACCCGTACTCCAGACCGTTCGTGGCCCAAGTGGAAAGTCGTCTGCCTGCACCCAAACTGATGCCAACCCGTCGGCCTCAGTCGGGTGAGCACCACCAGTTTCTGCATTGGTAATGACACCCGTGGCACCTTTAAAGACACCATCACCGCTTGTTACCAGGTTACGAGCAATATCGCCGGAACCATCGTCAAGCGGCCAGTTGCCTAGCAGGCCAACTGATAAGTGTACGGCCGACGCCTGACAAACACTCAAGCAGGTCACAGCCACAGCGGTCACAAAAATTCGTTTCATTTGATCTCATCCTCGTTGTTAGATAATCGGGTTGCGTTCGAGTTCAACAAAAAAAGAACGATTTGTGTTTACAATTTCCTCCGATGATTCATAGGTTGGAGTGCTCCAGTACGCCTCCTAATCGGTTCTCTATAACACCTAAGTAGCCAAACTACCACAACTGGGCCGGAATGGCAACTTTTTTTTTTGAAAAAATCGAGAAAGTTATCCGGTACCAAAAGGATAGGTACCCAAGTAGCCACTAGGCGGGCCCCGCCATGACGATCGGATTACCGAGCCTCGAACCAACTGCCGATAACACCAGTCGGGCAATTTCACCGCCCGCACGAAAAGGCAACGTCAACATCCCATCGAGACACTAACGACGCGGCAGAGTACCCCCCTGACGGGGGCAGCCTGATTCTTAAAAATCGTCTGGCGTGGGACTTTGAATCGAGAGAGCCAATCTTCGACACATTTCCCTAAGTTATCGCTGTTTCTAGAGTTGTGACTTATTGTGTCATCAAAGGAAGTGTCTTGGCGCGTGACGTCTGGATCGTCGTCACTGGGTGCCGCTAGCGCAGCAGTCGGCTGCGCA
>JBDOMT010000151.1:3836-6237 GCA_039831705.1 Pirellulales bacterium
TGCGCACTTTCCGAAAGAGATAATTCCGCCGCAGTTGATACGGGGGGCGTGTTATATTCACCACAGTTTGAGCTCGGATTGGGGTCCAAGCTCAATCCAAATGGGAAATATCGCCTAAAGCAGTTACCAGACGCCGCCCTTCATGCAAGATATCGGGTTAATGAAGATGAGCTTAAGACATCCGCGCCGCGCCTTCACCCTCGTTAATCTGTTAGTGGTGATCGCCATCATCGGCGTCCTGGTGGCGCTGCTTCTGCCCGCCGTGCAGGCGACTTGTGAAAGTGCGCGGCGCAGTCAGTGCAGCAACAATCTCAAGCAGATCGGACTTTGACATCGTCCGCTGGGGGTATTTTCAACCGAGCCCCGACTGGGACAACTCGAGCGCCCAGTTCCACGGATCCGTACCGCTGCGTGCCGCATTCGGCGGTTCCCATCCGAGTCTTTTCATGACCGTGCGGGTCTACGGTTCCGTAAGGCCGGTCAGGTTCGGCGTGGATCTGGCCGTGTTCAAAGCGTTCTGCTCGAGTGATGATGGAGGTGTGGAGGATTCGGAAAAGTAAGATTAAGACGGGACAGTGTTGTGTTTTCGCTTCGGGGGTGCTACGCTATTGCTTCGGGGCTGGTCGTCTTACTGTCCACGTGATTTACGCTTGCTCCACCCGTGCAGCAAGGGTCTTAATGGGTAAGACCGCTTATCTCCCCAGTCCTTCACAGGGTCTCGGAATGTACATAAAACTGAATCGCCAGAGCGCCTGCTCACGATTTGCTGCCGCCAGACAGGGTGCCACTTCAACGGCGCGAGCCAGAGGGCTGGTCGGCTTTACGCTGGTCGAACTCTTGGTGGTGATCGCCATCATTGGCATCCTGGTCGCACTCCTCTTGCCGGCCATTCAAGCAGCCCGTGAAGCCGCGCGGCGGACGACCTGTTTGAATCAGGTCCGGCAGCTGGTGGTGGCGCTGCAGAATTACCACTCGAGCCGAGGCACATTCCCCGCAGGCGTTGTCAATGGTAATGACAAGCTATTCCGACCGCCACGCCTGACTTGGATGATGCCGACTTTTTCCTATCTGGAACAAACGGCCCTGGTCGGCGCTTTTGATACGAAGGCGACAGCCGGATGCGGCGGCGGTGTGTGGCTCGACCCCAAGAATTACGAAATCGTGCGTCTGCCGATCGACATGCTACAGTGCCCCAGCGACAGTGAAGGGAGCTTTCTTCACAATCATCCCGGCTGCAACGCCGCGGTTTCGCGGGGCAACTATGCCGGTTTTTTCGGCAACGTAAGTATGGGTGCAGCCACCAATGAAAATCACGCAGATCGCGAGCTCCATCGTGACGCAGCCTTTACGATGAATGACACCGTTGGCCTGCGTCACATCACCGACGGCAGCAGTAATACGATGATCATTGGTGAATTGCTCAAAGGGATCACCGACGATCACGACTACCGCGGCGTTCACTGGTATGACCACGTCGGGACGAGTCAAATATTTACGACCAACCCACCCAACAGCCCTAACCCCGATCGGCTCTACCCGTCGTGGTGTACGAAGACCGTAAACCGGCCAGACCTCAATCTGCCCTGCCGAAAGGGTCGGGGCGACGGCAGCAACAACCACGCCGCGTCTCGTAGCCGCCACCCAGGCGGTGTGCATGTCGGCATGGCGGACGGCTCGGCGCGATTCGCTACCGAAGATGTCGACCTCGAAGTCTGGCAAGCGATGGGATCGATTAATCAGGGCGAGGTGGTCGAACTGCCCTAACCTAAGTGCAGACGTTCGTAGCGCGGGGGCCTAGCACGCTGTTAGACACCACTGGGGGAAACATCTGGCGTTGCCCCGGAGGGGCCTCGGCGCTTAGCTGCGCTCCGACGGCCACCCGATCGTCAATTCGAATACCAAATCACTGGACTTTTGCAAAACGTTAAATCAACCCCAATTGGGCGAAGACGTGTTGATTTTCCCGAAAATTTCCGCTGCTTTGAAGCATTAGACACGGTGGGCGGGTGTGTCACACGAATGGCACTTAGTTCTCGCAAGTTCTTATGACTAAATGACATATCGAAAAAAGGCCTCTCTTGCTTAGATGGTTTTGACCAACACATCTATCGCTAGCAAGGAGGCCCAAGGATGGGATATTCTAACCAAGGACGGTTAAAGGAACAGGCGAGTTTTCTCAGGCGTCAGTTCTTGCAGGATGGCGGACTGCCATTCACTGATGTACTTTCCGAGGCGATGGTAGAGCAAGCACTGACAGCAGTCGGCGTGTGTTGGTTAGACCGAATCTATTCGCCACTAGTCCCCGATCAAGCGTAGACGAAGTCGTAGTTCCCATTTTGGGTACAAAAAAACTCGAAAACACCCTATGATACTTGTGTCAAACAAACGTGGGCATCAGCCT
>JBDOMT010000352.1:0-26896 GCA_039831705.1 Pirellulales bacterium
CGTATTGTGCGCAAGGATTGTATTCAGAAGCAAGTTTAGCCTCTTACATTTTTTCCTAGAGACCTTTTTGTGTGAACTGGTGGCTCAGCTTATCTTCAACTATTCGTGGAAGGATCAATCGTGATAATTCGTAGAAGCCGGGGTTTTACACTGGTTGAGTTGCTGGTGGTGATCGCTATTATCGGCATTCTGGTCGCCCTCTTACTTCCGGCCATCCAAGCCGCGCGCGAGGCTGCGCGACGGACTCAGTGCATCAACAATCTTAAGCAGATTGGTTTAGCGATCCACATGTACCACGAAACGAGAAAAGAGATTCCTCCTTCTCGACTTCCTTGCCATCACGCAACCTGGGCGGCACTACTCTGGCCCTATTTGGAACAAGAGAACCTCTCGCAGCGTTGGCTGTCAGACAAGTCTTTTTATAAGCAGCCGGTTGAGAATCTGGATATTCAAGTTGCCGGTTATTTGTGTCCGTCGCGACGAACGACTCCGCAACTGAGTATCGAAGGAGATCAACGCCATGGGGCTGGGTCCCATATCCCAAGCGGATTGTCCGACTATGCGGTCGCAATCGGCGATGGTGAAGGATTTACCGGCGACGGTGGCGAGGAAACGCTACCGGATGACAGAACTCCCAATGGACCATTTCGACAAGGCACAGCAGGCAAGTGTTACGGATTCGATCCGGATATCTATTTTCTCGGTGCTTACAAATCCAGAACTAGCTTCAAAAAGATTACCGATGGCTTGAGTAATACGTTTTTTGTAGGGGAGAAGCATTTGAATTCCGATGGGTTTGGTAAAAAAGCCTTTGACGACAATTCGATCTACAACCCTGACTTCCATCGTACCATAGCCCGTTACGGTGGCCCCGTGGCACCAATCTCCACGACTCCCGATTCTCCACCAATTCCCCAAAACAAAGCGCAGTTTGGTAGCTGGCACCCCGGGACTTGCAACTTCGTATTGGGTGATGCTAGTGTAAGAAGCGTCAATTCTTCAATGGACCCCCTCGTTCTGCAAAGCATGGTCGTCAAAGATGATGGAAACATCTTCGGTATCGATGACTTTTAAGTCCATAGGTCCTTTGAACTGAGGCCCAAAAATATGTCAAGCAGTCAGCAAGGTCGATTGGCTGGCCCAAGTTTGAGTTCTGCAAGTTCTATACGCCTCTGCTTGAGCCTATCAATCTATGGGACAGTTGTGCTAGCTGGGTGCTCCGGCAATAGCCCCGCCACTACGTTTCAGGTATCGGGAACTGTCAAACTTTCCGATGGACAGCCCCTTACCGCTGGACGGATTCTCTTTCGACCCGACAAAGATTCCAAATACTCTGCGCGCGGTGGGATCAATCAAGATGGCGCTTTCGAGTTGACCACATTCAAAGAGGGAGATGGGGCTATTGCTGGCGTCCACAAGGTGATGATCACCCCCGAAGTAGACAGAGCTGCACTGGATGAACCTGCTGCGACCAGGAAAAGAGAAAAACCGGTGATTGATATTCAGTACCAAAGCCTACAAAGGACGCCGCTTGAGGTGACTGTCACCGCTGATGGTTCTTCGGAGAACCACTTTGACCTAGTTGTTGAACCGCCGAGGAGCCGACAAAAAAAGAGGCGGTCACAGTAAAATCTCGTTTCAAGAATCTATCATTATCTTTGACTTGCTTTTTCCAGCGTTATATAATGATGGGACTCAGTCTGGTATTTAGCTCCCAATCCTTGTTGGGAAACGGCCTCTTCTGTGTGCATTATTTTCGCGAGTGTGACACACTTGCTGACACGATGAGAACTATTTGCTTTCCTTCAATTCCGTTGTTGTGTCTTAAAAAGAGGCGTCCCTTTTATGAAGTCTTTCTTCGCTCAATTTGGCTTGATTCCTGTACTAGTCATTGCCGTGTTCGCCCTGCAAACTCGCAATGAAGTGAAAGCGGTTGGCGTACTATACAACGACCCAGGTTGGTTCTACGCGTACGATGGCAACGAGGCATTCTACAACGATCGTGATGGCCCCAATCCGGACTACATCAATGGGGATGAGGAGAACCGGCCTGGAGGACAGAGCGGCGAAGCGGCATTAGTTTTTCCCGGTTTTATTGATCCCAGCTGCGATCCGGAGGTTCCAGGCGAATGTAACGTCGATAATGAAAAAGGCGAGTGGTCATTTAAGAGTTCCCAATGGGATGGCTCGGCACCGGGTGATCCTCTGGGCAGTATTCCCACTGGAACCCCACCTCTGCTCCCAGCGGCTCCGGGTGGAGTTCAGACCTATACTGATGGTGGCACCAGCTACCTACGAATTCAAGACTCCGGCCAGCCCGCGAGCTACGGCTGGACTGATAAAAACGCTCAGGCCGCGCCGAACACCCCGCGACAAGAAGGCAACAATCGAAAAATTCAATTCTCACATAATATGACGCGGGACTCGGCATTCAGTGACGATCCAGCCATACTCGACAACGGCATCACCATTTCTTTCCGGGCGCGTCTCGCGACAACGGCTACCGGCCCGCTCGACGATCTCTTCCCCGAAGGGGGCACTACTTTGGCAAGCACCCTTCCCTGGCCAACCGATGGATTCGGTTCGAGAGTCTACAATGATGGCCGCGGTATGTTCCACCTCACCCAAACTGGCGCCGGTGGCGAACAGCAAATGGCGTTCAGCCTCATGGGCCAGGCCACGATTGACTCCGACGTGGGAATTATCGTCACCAAGACTGGTCTGGTGATGAACAACAAGGCAAATTCCGCGGCAGCTGACGATGTCGATACCAACCACGCCAACGACGCGACTCTGAACATTGTCGAGATTCCCAGCGAGGACCTTAGTGACTGGCAGGAGTTCTGGATTACCATCGAAGCACTAGCCGCCCCTGTCGACAACAACACTCATGAGGTCAACGTTTATTACAACGGTGAAGTCACCACTCCAGAAACGTTTGAAATAATCCTTGCCGATGAAAACGAATTCAACACGGGAGCATTCCTCGGCATGGGCACATCATCCGGATCGGCTCCAGGTGCCTTCGACGTCGACTTTTACGCCTATAGTGAAGGCATCCTCATACCCACATCGGCTGCAGTCGACGATGCCGACTTTGACGGTGACGGCGACGTCGATGGTTTCGACTTCCTTATTTGGCAACGTGAATCTGGCGCTTCTGGCCAGTCTCCCTTTTCGCCGGGAGATGCGAACGGAGATGGAAATATCAATGATGTCGATTTAGCGATTTGGCATGGCCAGTTCGGCGTTGCTCCATTATCGGCAATCACTTCGGCTGTACCGGAACCGATGGGGCTAGCAACTATGGTTCTCGGCCTCCTTTCACTAGCCGTGTATTCTACACGACGCAGGCCGACGAAACTGTTTCCATAGTGTTTTTGCGAGATTCGCTCTTTGAAATATTGTGGGGCAGATATATGGACACAGGTCCCCATTGGCCTCTTAAACTACTTCATCCAGCCGAAAGATGCACCGAGCGTTTTCTGTGAGGATGGCCTGACGCTCTTTATCGCTGAGATTCATCGACTCAATGGCCTTGAGCGTCGAGCGGATGTAGTCAGGGCCTTGGCCCGGGTCGAAAGGCATGTCGGTGGCAAACAGTAAATGATCGGGCCCAAAAAACGCTTGGCCAGCTTCAATGGCTGCCTGCGATCCAAACGATGCTGTGTCGGCGTAAAACCTTTTGCATGCCAAAAGCACGGACTCCTGCAATGGTGTGTTGACGCAGTCTTCGGTACCAGGGGGATTTCGAGTTCCCAGCAGTTCCATGCCAGGGCCCAGGCGTCCTTCCAGCATCGGCAAAAAACCGCCGACATGGTGGGCAATGATTTTTAAATTTGGATACCGATCGAAAATACCAGACATGGCCAAGCGTACCATCGCCAAAGTCGTTTCATACGGCCAGCCCAGGGCCCACCATAAATCAAATTTAGAATACTGCTCGCTCGGATAGTCCGGAGTCGTCATCGCGCGCGTTGGATGCAACAGAATGGGCAAATCCAGCTCATGCATGGCCCGAAAGAGTGGCTCGAACCCAGGGTCGTCCAAGGGTTGCCCCAGTACGCTGGTAAAGACCTGGACGCCATTTGCCCCTAGTTCTTGCACCGCCCGTTGAGCTTCTTGCACAGATCGCTCAGGCAGGTTTAACGGCAACGTTGCCACAAATCCGGCAATTCGACCGTCACTCTCGTTCACCATCTTGGCCATCTCATTATTGGCTACGATTGCCAGTTTCTCCGCAGCCTCTGGAGCAAACACCTCCACCGGGGGCGAGGCCAGGCTCACCAGCTGCCGGTATCCGGGAAATTCGTCCATCACTTGCAGCCGAGCTGGCAAATCGACCATGACCCGAATTTTTTGCGCACGCTCAAACATCAACAATGGGCGATTCGCCGCCTCTTGCACTGCTTGGCAATAAGCTGGTGGCAAGCAATGGCAAAAGATATCGAGGCATTCACAAGACATCAAAACAGACCGATCGTATTTAAAGAGACTTGGTCTTCATGAAACGGACACAGGGTCGCCGCAAAAACGCCTGCCCAGGGGGAGTGATTGCTGATCATGTAAAGCATTAGACCATCGGTATTAATAACACTTTGAGTAAATTATACGTCACTTGCTCATAATGCTAATGGCAATTTCCGATTTATCTAGCTGGCCACGCATCAGGAAAGGCGACTGTTGGCATTCAAGGCAAATGGCGGTTGAGAATTACCAAAATACAAGCGCGCTGCGCAAACAAGTGTGTGCATAAGACCCACTTGCTTGCGCTGCGTGCTAGTAAGATATTGTTATCCGCCGCTCGCAAAAAACGACTGTCTGAAGGAGTCTCTGTAGCACTCATACGTTATACTGATTATTCGATATTCAGTATTAGCTAGACAGCGACACTTAGGGTAATACCAGAACCGCTAAATGTAAATGTATCAACCACTCACAACACTAACGACCAAGTAAAGCAATATTCCCCATTCGTGTGTATTAGCGTTGATTAGCGGTTTCAAACTGTCTGATAAGACCGGTAATCAACGCTAATAAACACTACTAAAATCAGTTCGTCAGGGCCTAAGCAGTTTGTCGAGACGATGGAGAAGTTATGGGGGGAAATTCGAGGTCTCGCATGAATTTGCACGTAAAAAGGATTAAAACCTTCACTCTTTAGGATCGTAATCATGACCCGCGTTTTGTCGTTCTTATGGATTCTTGGCATCGCCTTGCCTTGGGGATGGGCGGCGGAGCCCCAGACAGGCAAGCCCAATATCCTGCTGATCCTGGCCGATGATGTGGGCCGCGAAGTCTTGGAGTGTTATGGGGGTACGTCCTACGCAACACCCCAACTTAATCGACTGGCCCATCGGGGTTTGCGGTTCACCCAGGCCTACGCGATGGCCGTTTGCCATCCGACCCGGATCAGTTTGCTGACCGGGCAATACCCGTTCCACCTGGGAGACCCCCGCTGGGGAACATTCCCCGAATTCGCTGAACAAAAAACAGTTGCCCACGTCTTGAGAGGGGCCGGCTACGCTACTGCGATCGCCGGCAAGTGGCAACTGTCACTGCTCAAGGACGACCTGGACCATCCGCATCGCCTGGGCTTCGATACCTATTGCCTGTTCGGTTGGCATGAAGGCCCCAGGTATTATCAACCAACCATTTGGCAAGATGGCAAATTGCGTGAAGATGTTCGCGAGCGTTTCGGGCCTGATGTCTACTGTGATTTTTTGATCGATTTCATGAAACGCAATCAGCATCGGCCTTTCTTTGCCTACTACTCCATGGGGCTTTGCCATGCGGTTACCAACGATCTGCCCAAGCCGCCCCCTCTGGGCCCGAATGGCCGCTATCCGAGTTACACGGAAATGGTCACAGCGATGGATCAGCATGTGGGACGCTTAATGGATAGTCTCGAGCAATTGAATCTGAGCAAGTCAACCCTGGTGCTGTTCGTGGCGGACAACGGCACACCGCACGATATTATTGAAACTGCGGTGGGCGACCGGCTTGTCTATCGACCGGTGGTGTCGAAACTGGGAGAGGCCGAAATACCCGGCGGCAAGGGCCAACTGACAGACTGGGGAACCCGGGTGCCAATGATCGCCTCTTGGCCAAAAAAAATCGCATCTGGGCAGGTGACTGACACACTGGTCGATGTGAGCGATTTTCTGCCGACCTTGGCAGCATTAGCTGACGCACAACTGCCAAGGTCATGGGCCTTGGATGGCCATTCGTTTGCTTCCAAGTTACTGGGAGAACCGCAAGCAGGCCATGGCCTGCCAAACCAGCGGCAATGGGTCTTTGCCCAACACAAAGAACATGCCTTCGTTAAGGATCAACGCTGGAAACTTTACGGCGACGGCCGTTTCTACGACACTCAAAACGACCCCTGGGAAAAACAATCAATACACCACGAGCAATTGTCACCCCCCGCAGCGACTTCTCGGAAAAACTTAGAGCAAGCAATCCAGAGGCTCGGTTTGCCCAATAAATACCGAAACGCTTCGAATCCCAAGAATAAATCATCCTAGTGCTATGTCATGATTAGAAACATCTTTCTGCTTTTACTGGTGTGCGGAACAAGTTTTTGCCACGCCGAACAGCTCACGATAGAAATTGTCGATGAAGCTGGTCGGCCCTTGCCTGCCAGGGTTCGAATTAGAGACGAATCGGGAACCAATCATTTCCCTGCAGACACCCTAAAAGTACCCCTGGGTGTTGATCAATGGTTCATCACACCGGGAACCTCTCATCTACAAGTGCCCAGCGGATCCATCGAAATCCGCGTTGAACATGGGCTCGAATTTCGTTCCCATAAAGAAATTTTCGTCGTAAAAGAAAAAGAAGCATCCGTTCATCGCATCACGCTTACGCAATGGATTGATATGCGCGAGCTTGGATTTTTGTGCGGCGAAAATCATTTGCATGTACCGCTACCCGAGTTGGCTCCACAATTAGTTGCCGAGGGACTCGACTTTGGCACTTCCTTGCAATGGTGGAACGCAAGACGTTTCGACGTGCCGGTTGGAAATGGGCATCTTCGAGATCTGAAATTTGCAGGTGTGGTAGTTCCGACAACGGTATTTGATTATGAAATCGAGCACCCTTGGGGGGCTGTCTACGTCGTTGGCCAGCCATCCCCTCTACTGATTGACAATCATTCCAAAGTTCCAAATCTGCCTACACTTCAGCAATCACATGCAGCCGGGGCGCTGGTTTGTTACCAAGGTGGCTGGTCTCGCGAAGTGCTGCTTGACGCACTTCTGGGCACCGTCGATGTCGTCAACTTGTGCAACAACAACTTTCTGAGACACGCTTATCAACCCCGTTCGATCTATTCGAATCTGCTGGAAGTTCCAAGTTTTCCTACCTACGCCAACAATGCTACCGACATGCTTCGGATGAATACCGACACCTACTATCGATTGCTCAATTGTGGCTTACGATTGGCGGCTGGCGCTGGTTCTGCCACCGGGCCCAAACGGTCGCCGGTAGGTTACAACCGAACCTATGTTTACATGGAAGGCAATCGTTCCCATCAAGAGTTTCTCCAACGCTGGCGTGAAGGAAAGAACTTCGTTACCAATGGACCGATGCTGCTACTAACCGTCGACGATCGCTTTCATCCGGGCGATACGATAGAACTCGATGGCCCTGGCAACAAACTCAACACTAAAGTTTCCGTATTTTCCTCTCAGCCTATTTCTTCCATCGAGATCGTCATCAATGGCCAGGTTGTTCATCAAGCAACCAAGCAAGAAATTACCAATGGGACATTTCAGGTGCCCATTGAAATATCACAAGGGACCTGGTTAGCCGCACGCTGCACAATGGAAGATGAGCTGCTCAGCGATGTTGAATTATCTGCTTATCAGTGGGGCTCCGAACGAATGCCGCGCAAACCTACCAGACTTCGTTTTGCACATACCAGCCCAATCTATATCAATCTGGATGGTCAAGGCGTCCGCATCGCAACATCGATACGTGAAGCAGAGGCGATCCTCGACGCTTTGGAAAACTTTTCCCATGCGGAAGCCAGCGAGGAGGCGCTTTCCAACATTGAGCAATCTTTCAAACGGGCACGCAAAAAGTTACTCGCCCTCCCCTCGATTACAGAGGCCAAAGACCGCTATCCCACTTTTACCTCTGCCGAAATTGCCGGACCCGACTTCGCCATCCAAGGTGAGTATGTAGGACTCGTTGGTGATACGATTCCCGTTGCGGCCCAAGTGATCGCATTAACTCAAGGACAGTTCGAAGGAGTCATGTATCGCGGTGGCCTTCCTGGTGCAGGCTGGGACAATTCACATCGCAGTTACTTTCTAGGCGAAACGAAGGACCACGTGACCAAACTGCGTGGAATCCATGGTTATGAATTGGCTGAAAAAAACAATGACTGGCAAGCCCTTATCAAAGATGGTGTGCTCAGCGGCTCCGATCTAAGCTATCGCAACCAGTCGCAAAATGTCACGTTTGTCATGAAAAAGGTCCTTCGCACATCACCAACACTCGGAGCTCGACCTCCCAAAGGAGCGATCGTGCTATTCGACGGCACCGGCACCGATGCCTGGCAAGAGGCCCAGATGGTCGAAGATAATCTCTTAGCCCATGGCACCAAAACTTTACAATCGTTCAAAAACCATATGATTCATCTTGAGTTTCGTACCCCCTTCATGCCGTCTGCGCGCGGGATGCATCGAGGAAATAGTGGCGTTCTCGTTCGCAACAAGTACGAAGTGCAGATTGTCGATTCTTTTGGCTGGACGTTGGTCAATCGCCGTTTCGTTCGCAACTCCTGGGTAGGACGAACTGGCGGAATCGAAGAAATATTGCCTCCCGATATCAATATGAGTTTTCCACCCCTTTCCTGGCAGACGTACGATATTGAGTTTTTCATGCCAGAACGTGACCAGGGAGATAAACCATTAACACCTGCCATGATGACCGTTCAGCACAATGGCGTGCTGATTCATAAGCGTCGGGTGCTACCTCCTGAGTCCGAAACGCGACCAGACCGCGACCCGGGTCGACTGTACCTGCAACAACACCATGACCGAGTTGTCTACCGCAACATCTGGATCGTAAAAAAGTAACCACTCTATTAGATCACCCTTGATATTATTTTCGATTGATTCGCTGCTTGAACTGGCTAAACTGAAATTTCGATCTACCCACTGAACGTACTTTTCTATGGATTGAGGACAAGATGTGTAAAACCTTTGGTAATTACTGGCGACCTTTGAAGAGTCTTCTGTTCTTAAGCATTGCGGTGGTGGCCTTTGGTGGCAATGCCCTGGCAACATCTGCTGCCAAAATGAATGTGCTGTTCATCGTCACCGATGATATGAATAACGATTTGTCCTGCTATGGCCATCCCCAGGTAAAAAGCCCTCATATTAATCGTCTGGCACAACGAGGCATGCGATTTGATCGAGCTTATTGCCAAGTAACCGTTTGCAACCCATCCCGGGTTTCTTTTCTGAGCGGTTTGTATCCGGACAAGACACGCGTTTATACACTGACCGAGCAAACGCGTTCGCACCTTGGTAATTGGGTGATGTTGCCGGAACATTTTCGCAACAACGGTTACAAGACGATTCAAGTGGGAAAAATTTACCATACGAAAGACGGTTTCGAGGATCCGCAATCTTGGGACATCGAAATACGTGAGTTCGGCAAACGCCCGCCAGAAGAAGAGAAAATCAAGTCGGACAACCCCGATGGCCCTGGCAAGCATACTAACGATTGGGCCTGGCTGAAAACGCCGGATGCGGAAACGCCAGACGGTATCGTTGCCCGGCGGGCGGCGAAGTTGATGGAGGAGGCCGTACAAGAAGGAAAGCCCTTCTTTCTAGGGGCCGGATTTCGCCGTCCTCACGCGCCGTTTGCGGCACCCAAAGAATACTTCGAACTCTATCCGCCAGAGTCCATGGTCCTGCGACCAGAAGCTCCTCCAGGACATTACGACGGATTGCCGGCAGCAGCGATTAACTACACCGCACCTGAGCGTCCGCTTAGCCAACGGCAACAGCAAGAATTGATTGCTGCGTATTACGCTTGCAACTCGTTTGTCGACGCCCAAGTGGGCGTACTGCTGGAAGCGGTGGATCGATTGAAATTGTGGGACAACACGATCATCGTTTTTTTCAGCGACCATGGCTATCACCTGGGAGAGCACGGTGGGCTCTGGCACAAGTTGTCATTGTTTGAAGAATCGGCGCGTGTGCCGATGATTATTTACGCTCCGGGAATGAAAGCGGGCGGCCAGCCTTGCCGCAGTTTGGTTGAGTTGGTGGATCTGTATCCGACGCTTACTCAACTGTGCGGTTTGGAAGTACCTCAGGGACTTGACGGAGCGAATTTGGCACCGCTGTTGGACAACCCGTCGAAGGGGTGTAAGGAAGCCGCATTTACAATGGTCGCACGGAGCGACCGGCCCGAAGCGGATCACGCGCGAAACATGGATTTTCTGGGCGCTTCGGTGCGGACAGACCGTTGGCGCTACACCGAATGGGACGGTGGCAAGCGGGGTGTGGAACTGTACGACCACCAGAACGACCCGCAGGAATTGGTCAACTTAGCGAAGAAGCCCAACTATGCAAAAACCAGGAAAGCGCTTGGTAAGCTTATCTCGGAAAAACGATTAGAATAAAATTAAGCAACGGAGACCCATAGTAAAATGTCGAAGTTATTGTTGAGCTGTGTTTTAGCGATATTCGTACCGTTCTTGTCTGTATTCCCCGCATTCTCGCAGGGCAGCAAATATGGCCAGTTTGCGCCTCAAGATGCCTATCGCGATGGCTCGCCGTTGGCTTATTACGGCAGCGAGAATGAATGGAGTCGACGTCAGTTTTCCCAGGACAAGGCTGACAAAGATTATAAACGGCGTGGACAAAGGCAATTGCTCGCCATACTCGACGGCGACCCGCGCCGTGCCATTGAATTATCGAAGAGTCGACTTGCAGCTGACCCCAACGACCTGGAATCCCTTTTCACCCAGACCATCGCCTGGTGTCAACTGGACAATCTGAACCATGCCATGGTCACCATGCAGCAGGCGCTGGATGCAGGCCTGCCATGTGAACGGTTTCTCGCCGGCCCGCGAGAATCGCTCCGTCCGCTGCTGGCAACTAAAGCGTTTCAGGACATCGTAGCGCGTCAATCGATCCGCTTGATTCATGGTCCTATGCTGGGTTGCATCACCGATACTAGTGCGAAGGTCTGGGTAAGAACCGTCGGCGAAGAACCCGTAACCGTCAAAGTATTTGCTGGTAACTCACAGGGACTACCGACTGATCCAGTTGTGCAATCAGCCGTATCGACTCCACGGGCGGAGGAAGATTTTACCGCAATCGTCGAATTGACCGGTTTGAAGCCCGAACAGACCTATCGATACGATGTACTGATAGGAGGGAAGTCGGTGTTGAAGGATGAACTTCCGCAACTGAAAATGGGCCCCAGTAAAGGCACGCCAACAAAAGTTAAAATCGCTTTTGGCGGCGGAGCAGGTTTTAATCCGCACCTTGAGCGGATGTGGGATACGATTGCCAATTATGAACCAGACGCCCTGTTTTTGTTGGGCGACAATGTTTACATCGATTTGCCGGAAGAGCCAAAGGGTTTGCACCGTTATACGTACCATCGTCGTCAATCGCGGCCAGAGTTTCGCCGATTGGTAGGTTCCACCGCCGTTTATGCGATTTGGGACGATCACGACTGCGCGATAGACGATGTTTGGATGGGTCCACACATTGACCAGCCAAGTTGGAAGCAACCCATGCTGGCCGTATTTAAAGAAAACTGGATAAATCCGTCTTATGGCAACCAACAGGCGCCTGGCTGCTGGTTTGAGAAATCGATAGGCAATATCGACTTTTTCTTTCTCGATACACGAAACTATCGAACCAACCCGTTCGGCCAAAATCCGACGATGCTGGGGCCCGAGCAAAAGGCCTGGTTTCTCAATGCAATCAAAAGCTCCCAGGCGGAATTTAAGGTCCTCATCTCTTCGGTACCTTGGGCAGCAGCAGCGAAGCCCGGTAGTCGTGACACTTGGGATGGTTTTCAAGCTGAACGTGAAGAGATATTTTCTACGCTCGAAGAGAACAAAATTGATGGAGTGCTATTGCTTTCAGCCGATCGACATCGGAGCGACGCCTGGAAAATCAAGCGAACGGGCGGGTATGCATTGTACGATATGATGAGTTCGAAGCTTACCAATGCGCATACGCATGAATGTTTTCCAGACGCATTGTTTTGCTATAACGATGGCTGTTCCTTCGGTCTGTTAACAATCGACACGACCAAGGACGACGCAACTGCGAAGTTTGAGGTGGTCGATATCGAAGGGCAAGTGGTACACAGCTTACCGCTTTGCAAGAGTCAACTCCGACATTGAAGGAATGCACTTGTTGCCCTAAGCTTTGTACCAGATAAATATTATCGCACAAAATGGCTGTTTGCTCGATCCACCAATCGCAAATGTCCCATGCAGCAAATCCAAATTGCAACAAACAAAGTCATTGCCATCTTTTACTTGACCACCTAAAGCACAATGGTTAACGTGAATGGCATGTTTTCAGTAGACCGTACCTTTGAGGAGATATAACATGCAGAAATCGACGCGACGTCATTTTTTAGCCAACGCCGGTGCGGGGTTGGCTGCCTCAACGTTGTTCTCTTCGGTGCGATCAAATGCTGCAGGAGCCAACGAACGCGTACGCGTGGGGGTGATCGGGGCAGGCAACCAGGGCAAAAAACACCATCTCTCTCTGTCAACACTTCCCGATGCGAAAATCGCCTACGTTTGCGATGTGGACGAGAAACGACTTGCCGAGGGAGTCGCGCGTACCGGCGCCAAACCGGTGAGTGATTTTCGAAAAATCCTCGACGATCCGACAATCGATGGGGTGACGATCGCCACTCCGGATCATTGGCATGTGCCAGCAGCCTTACTCGCCTTGGATGCGGGCAAGCATGTCTATGTCGAAAAGCCGTGTTCCTACAACTTCCAAGAAGGTCAACTGTTGGTCAAGGCGGTTAAGCAGCGCGATAAGCAGGTTTTTCAGCATGGCACACAGGCACGTTCCAGCGCCGGTTTTCAACATGCGATCCAACTGCTTCGCGATGGAATCATCGGCGACATCCTGATTGCCAAGTGCTGGAACTGGCAGCGGCGCAGTGACATCGGACATTTGAAACCCTCCGCGCCGCCGCAGGGTGTTGATTACGACACCTGGGTAGGTCCGGCGGAATGGCAGCCCTATCAGGCCAACCGCTTTCATTACGATTGGCACTGGTGGCACAACTTTGGTTCGGGCGGCATGGGCAATGATGGAGTCCATGAATTGGACTACGCCCTCTGGGGTCTGGGTGTCGATTCGCAGCCATCGACCGTTTCAGGATCGGGTGGGGTTTATTACTTCGACGACGACCGCGAATGGGCCGACACGATGCAGGTGACGCTCGAGTATGCGGGCAACGGCAAACAACGTCGGATGTTGATTTACGAGCAACGATTGTGGTCAACCTCTTATCCTTACAATGTCGACTCCGGAGCAGAGTACTACGGCACCAAGGGAAAAATGTTCCTCAGCAAACGCGGCAAGATCGATGTTTTTGGCGACGACAAAAAGCGAATCAAAGTGGAACTGGACGGTAGCGTGAAATCGGAAGTTTTCGAGAATCAACAGAATTGGGTGGATTGCATAAAGAACGGCGGCACCCCCAATGCCTCCATTGACGTAGCTTTTCGCACAGCTGCGGCAATTCACTTGGGTAATATTTCGACCCGGTTAGGACGTACCGTTCGCTTTGACCCAAAGAATGAAACCATCCTGGGAGATCCGGAAGCAGCCTCCATGCTCTCGCGCAAATATCGTGATGGGGGCCACTGGTCGGTACCCAAAATGGTTTAAGAAGACTCTTTAGACTCATGTGCTGCTCGCAGCTCCAGCAGTTGTTGCCGCGAGCGTTCGAAAAATTGTAGCGCGCGCTCATTTTCGGGAAAATCCCGTTGCTTAAGTTCATCAATGCGATCGTTCAATTGTTCCAACAACTGATTGAGATCTTTAGCCCTGTAGGGTTTCTTGCCATCTTGATAGATCGTAACCGCATTGGTGTGCGCCTCGGCATCGGGTTGCCCCGTGGCCGAAAGGCTGTGAGCCCGAGCAGCAATCCAAGTGGGGCCATCCACCGTCAGTTGGTGTTGGAATTGGTGCCACTGGCCCATATTGGCTTCGCCCGAGGGCACCGTCCAGCGATGGACCGTCTCTCCACCTACAATCAGATCCAGATAGTTGACCGGCGTGACTTCCGAACGGACCCGTATTCGTACATCCAGGGAGTGTGTGTTGGCTCCGTTTAACTGAATCGTGTCGCCCGGCTTGTGGCCATCGACTTCCAGTAGCAACAACGGTCCGGTGGTCACGAAACTGTGCCCTGCGGCAGCGGCACGGGTCCATGCAGCAAAATCTGGTCGCTGGGCGCTGTAAACATAATTGCGACAGTCGCCCAAGGCACGCACGTAGGGAAAGTCACTGCCAGCTAACGCAGGGAAAGAGAATCCAACGTTCAAAATCTGGTACCAGCCAGTTAGCCCAATCCCCCGATAGTGGGCCATCTGCAACAACTCGACCCCATCGGTCGCCTGTTGCACGTAGTCGGCATAGATTTCTTTGGAGTAGCCTCCATGAGCATGGAATGAGTAGCCTTTCAACTTCCTGGTTCGCTGGCCAATCTGTCCAAAAACGGGCCACCGGTTGGGGTCCACGGTCATCCCTTCGAGCACCAGGTGCTCATGCATCAGCAAGCAAATATGTCCATAGCTGTTGGAACGATATTCCTGCCCCGAAACGATACCATGATTGCCCCGTGTTTTCACTGAGTCGTTGCCAAAGCCGTTGGATTGGGGCCATTCCTGGCGACTCATACCGCCGCTGTAAGTCCGTGGATCATTCATGCACAGAAGAAAGCCATATTGGATGTCCTCCGCGTCCATCAAATCGAGCGCCCGCTCGTCGTCTGCTTCACTACGCCGGTCGAGATGTATGTGGGTGTCCCCGGAGTAGTAATGGAACTCTTGCATTGACACAACACGAGTGATTTGGATCTGCACCCGATGCGTGTCGTCTTCGACAACTTCAACCGTTTGCTGCTGCGGCCTATATTCGTTCCCCTTCCACACCTCGACTCGGACAGCCCCAACTGGAACGGTTACCTCAAACTGGCCATCGGTGTAGAAGTACCATCCCCAGTAACGACTCGGTCCGTGCGTTTCCCCGCTAGCGATTTTCTTGCGACTCCAGGGTGCAAGTAGGCTTTCTATCGGCTCATAAAAGTTGCCGTCCGGCCCAATCACATTCACTCGACACCCGGTAGGTTTTCCGGTCGCTTGATCGATAACGGTCACGTGCAATCTGGCGATGCTGCCGGTGGCAATCCGTGCCTTGCCAGGTTGATGAAATCCAGAGGGTGTATGGATGAAGGCCTCTTCCTGCTCATTGTATTGTTGGTTGGGACCGCCATCGGCCAAACGGCCCGGATCCCATGCTGGTGGATGGGCGAACACGACGCTGGCGAGTAAATTCATCGAAATCAGCCAATAGACAATCGTTGGTAATCCGTGGCGGGCAGGAAGTGACATGGAAATTGCTTGCCTTAATCGAATGAGGACGGTAGTTTACAGACCCCCTGAGATAAGCCTGTTCCAAGAATCTGTACAGCAATATTTTCTCTCTAATAATATTTACTCAAAATAAAAACAATTGGAACCACGAAATACGCGAAAGAAGGATTTTTTCATAACCTATACAATTTTCTGTACAAGCATGCAATTCATGATTCACTGCTATATTTTCGTACCTTTAAGGGATAAACCATGCCTGACTTTCCATCTCGACGCAACTTCCTGACGCATTCCCTGCAAGCAATCACGACCGCTTCCGCAACCGCCTTGCTTGCCCAAGGTCAATCGATCGGAGCCGCCAGGCCGATCGGGTCCACAGGGGCCAACAAAATCAAGATCGGCCAGATGGGCGTTGGCCATGCCCATGCCAAAGGCAAGCTGGAGGCTTTACGCCAGTCGAGCGAGTATGAAGTTGTGGGAGTCGTTGAGCCAAACGAAGAACTGCGCCAAGACGCGCTCAAGTCGGACACCTATCAAGACATTCGTTGGATGACGCAGGAAGAATTATTGAATGTACCAGGATTGCAAGTGGCGGCTATCGAAACCAGCGTTCCCGATTTGCTTGACACGGCACAGATTTGTGTTGACGCAGGCCTGCACATTCATTTGGACAAACCGGCTGGTCGATCGCTGAGTAAATTCAAAAAGGTTCTGGAGACAGCCGATCGGCAGAGTCGGACAGTGCAAATGGGCTACATGTATCGCTACAATCCGGGTGTGCGTTTACTAAAAAAATTGCTCGCCAAAGGTTGGCTTGGCGATCCTTTCGAAATCGAGGCGGTAATGAGCAAAGTACTCAGCCGCTACAAACGACGACTCTGGTCTGAGCACCCGGGTGGCACCATGTTCGAATTGGGTTGTCATTTGATTGACTTGGCAGTGGGCCTACTGGGTCCGCCCCAGCAGGTGACTCCCATCCACCAACATGCTGCCAGAAAGGACGATCCATTACTGGACAACATGTTGACGGTATGCACCTGGCCACGTGCGATCGGGACACTCAAATCAAGTGGTCTGGAAGTTGAAGGATTTGCACGCCGTCACTTTACCCTCTGTGGCACCGAAGGCACCGTGCTAATACAGCCCATGGACAATCCATCCGTTCGACTGGCCTTGAGCAAGCCCCGAGGGCATTACCAAACAGAATACCAACGAATCGACTTTGAGCCCTACCAACGCTATGTCGATGACCTAGCCGACCTTGCTCAAATCGTTCGTGGCGAGAAAGAATCCGATTACACCATTGTCCATGATCTGGCCGTGCAGAAAGTCGTCCTTCAGGCATGCGGATTGCCGTTGTAATGCTGGCTGTTTTCGCCAGGCCTGGCCCGGATATTTCACCCGTTTCTGCCACCGCCTCGGCGGTTTGCGTAATGATTGATAACCATGATCAATAACAGAAACAACCCCCAGAAAAAGTCTCGCGAGAAATTACTAAAATGCAGCATATTGAAACCACTCGCCAACATTTGCAATGCGATAACGGCTGTCACCACACCTCCCACGGAACCAATCCCACCGGTAGGGCTAACGCCTCCGAGTACTGCGACCAGAATGGCTTGCAGCAGATAAGAGGAACCGTAATCAGCCTTAGCCGAATTGGTCCGGGCGATCATCAACAGTCCCGTCAGACTGGCCAGAATGCCGGTCGTCAGGTAAACGCGAAACAAAATCCAGGGAACGCGAATTCCAGAAAACAGGGCGGCCAATGAATTGGAGCCGGTCAATTGTGTCTGCAGTCCGAAAGGAGTACGCGAAACGATCACCCATAATACACCGGCCAAGATAGCAAACAGTAGAAAAGGAATGGGTACCCCCCACCATTCACCGTTGCCGGCGAATAAAAACGGATCGGGAAACCCGGTGATCGCTTGCCCGCCGGTAATCACCAAGGCGAGACCCGTGAACAGTTGCATGGTCCCTAACGTGGCAAGAATGGCTGAAATATGGAAGCGTGCGATGAGCATGCCATTGATGGCACCACAGATCACTCCGGTGACGAGTGCTGCCACCACTCCTCCGGCCAGAGTCCAACCGACCCAGACCGTAGCCGTATCTGCTGGCAGTAAGCGTGTCATGATCAGCGCTGCCACCAGGCCGGAAAGGTTGGCAATCGCCACCACCGACAAATCGATTCCTCCAGTAAACATCGCCAACATCATGGCCAGCGACAGGATGGCCAGCTCGGGAAAGAGCAGGCCGATGGCTTGAAAATTTGGCAACGACAGAAATCGGCCACGTGTAGCCAGACACATTACGATGAAAATGGTGCAGGTCATAACCATCAAACGCAACAGATTTGTGTCTGTGCCCAACCAGCCCTTCAAACCCTGCGCGATATTCACCCGCTTGGATTGGTTCTCCTGCATCAGACACCTCTCTCCGATTGGCCCTTCCGACTTCGCCACGCAGTCAAGCCGGTACCCAGAATAAGTGCCAGGCCACTGGCCACCTGATGCCAGTGACTGGGAAGCCCCAGCAAGATCAAACTGTTTCCCAGCACCACCAACAAAGCCACTCCCAACATGACCCCCAGCACCGACCCTCTTCCTCCGGTGATGCTCGTTCCTCCCAGGACAACCGCGGCGATTACTGTCAGTTCCAGTCCCGCCAAATCGAATGGATTGGCATTGCGCACCGTGGAAGCATGCAGAATACCCGCGATGCCCGCCAGGAGTCCGACAAAACTGTAGATAAAGAATTGGATTCCCAAGATTGGAAAGCCGATTCGTCGGGCCGATTCCGGTGCCCCCCCCAAGGCATAGATGCCGCGACCGAGCATGGTTCGCATCAGCAGCAGATGGGTGACCAGCGCCAACACGAAATAGATGACGACCGAGATGGCCAGTCCAGTCGACTGTCCACCAGCATCTTGGATAGGAAACAGGGTGGCTTTGGAAAAGGCGATCATCGAGGAAGGCAGATTCGCCACGATACGCGTGCCGACAAATGCCAGCAGTCCTCCACGGATGAGGCTGCCGGTCCCCAGCGTGACGATCAGCGCGGGCAAGTTAAAACAATGAACCAGCACTCCATTGGCCAGTCCAAGCAGACAACCGATCGTGGCGGAGAGGAGCACCAAGAGGGTCATCTGGTCAAGCCACGGGGCGCTGAGTGCCAACTTGCAAGTCACATACATACTCGCGGCGGCAATCGCCGGAAAGGAAATGTCGATGTTCCCTGAAAGCAATACTAATAGCGTGCCCAGTGCTAAGATGCCCGGGATGGCGCAACTTTTCAAGATGCTCAGCAAATTACCAGGTCCAAAAAAGGCCGGATTAAACCAGCCAATCGTCGCGCTCAAAATCAGCAACAAGAGCAGCAAGATCGATTCGTGTTGATAGGAGAACTTCGCCAAGATTGTCTATTCCAATCGACTCAAATGGTCGTTGATTGTCTGTTCGCTCAGATTGTCGCCCGCCAGTTCGTAAACGATCCGACCACGATGCATTATCAAGACGCGATCGGTGTGACGGGCCAACTCGGCCAGGTCGTCGGAAATCATCAGTACGCTCGTACCCTCGGCGGCCAGTTGTTGTAACTTCTTATGGATGCCCTCTTTGGAGCCAATATCAACCCCCACGGTGGGACCGTTGAGGATCAGCAATTTTGGCTTTCGACTGAGCCACTTGGCCAACACGACCCGTTGCTGATTGCCACCGGAAAGTGATCGGACCGGTGCGGACACATCTGGGGCTGCCAGTGTCAACGCATCGCGCCAATGTTGGGCATACCGGCGCACACGCCTGGGCGCGAGGAGTCCCAACCTACCCTGCACCGATTGTAGGTGGGCCGCGATGATATTGCGCTCAATGGATTGATCGAGAAACAGGCCTTCGGTCAATCGGTCTTCGGGCACGTAGGCAATGCGCGCATCGATGGCATCCTGTACGCTGCGGATTGACAGGGGCCGACCTTGCCAGAGGATTTGGCCCGAGGAAACCGGTTGCAGGCCAAACAGGGCCAAAGCCAACGCCGTTTGCCCCGATCCGAGCAAGCCCGTCAAGCCCAATCGCTCGCCCACATGCAATCTCAGACTTACGCCATGAAGGGCCTCGCTCATGAGCTGCGTGACTTCCAGTAGAGTTTGGCCGGTTGCCGGATGGTCGGACGCATGTCGTTCGTCCGTGATCGAACGGCCGGTCATGGTACGCGTAATGCGACCCGGATCGAATTGATCGGCAGGCCCCGACGCTGCTACCTGACCGCCGCGCAGGATCGTGTAGCGGTCGCCAATCCGCTGCATTTCACGCAACTGATGGCTGACGAACAGAATCGCCACTCCTCGAATGCGCAACTTTCTCAGGATCCTAAACAGGGCATCGACTTCAAGGTGCGTCAATGCCGTGGTTGGCTCATCCAGAACAATTAGCCGCGCATCCTGCACCAAGGCCCTGGCGATAGCAACCAACTGTTTTTGCGCCACCGGGAGTTCCCCCACACTGGCATCCAAGGGCAAGGTCATCCCCAACCGGTCCATCGCCTGCCGTGCCGTTTGCCACATCCGTCGGCGATTGACCCACCACTCGCGGTGTTCCAACTGGCTGTTGAGGGCCAGGTTTTCGGCCACCGTGAGGTTGGGAAACAGTGAAAAATCCTGGTAGATAACCTGAATTCCCCGACGTACCGAATCAATGGGAGTAAGATGTCCAACCCGCTGCTGACCCATGGTAATCGTGCCGCAATCTGGCCGCAGCACCCCGGAGAGCACCTTGATCAACGTCGACTTGCCCGACCCATTTTCACCCGCCAGACAGTGCACTTCACCTGGACGCAGTTGCATAGAAACATTCTGCAGCGCTCGGACGCCACCAAAGCGTTTGCTAATGCCATCCAACTGGATCATGGAATAAGTTCCTTACTCAACCCATTGGGCTAAATTTTCCTTGGTCACGTCCACCCAAGCGGATCCCTGAAAAAGAATGGCCTTCTCCGGTGACTGGGTAAGATGTCGGTACCCTTCGACCTGCATGTCCGTTCCATCGGTGATGGTTTCTCCCTGCAGCAACCTCTGCGACATCTTGCACATCACGTAACCCGCGTCGTCTGGATTCCAGAAGGAAACCAGTTTGGCGGCTCCACTTTCCAGGTATTGGCCAGTGACCGATACCAGGCTGGTGCTGACCAAATTCACACGGTCCTGCAATCCTTGCTCTTCTATCGCCAGGGCGGCGCCCGGAGCGGTCGACATCGCACAGCTTTGGATGCCTTTGAGATTGGGGTAGGTGGTGAGCAACTGCTTGGTCTTTTGGTAAGCCTGGTTCTGATCGTCGTTACTCTCCACTTTATTGGCCACCAGTTGCATGTTTGGATAGGCGGCCTTTTGATGGGCCACGGCTGCATCGATCCATTCGTTGTGACTCTTGGAGGTTAAACTGCCGACGAATGTTGCATACTCTCCCTCCTCGTTCATGGCTGCTGCCAAATGATCCATCAAGTGACGGCCAAAATTGGCGTTGTCAAAGGCCTCGATGATCAGGTCGGCATTTACCTGGGAAGAAGCTTCGTGGGAAATGACCACGATACCGCGAGCGCGGGCTTTTTTGAGAACCGGTTCGAGCGCCTCCACGGAAAAGGGCACCACGCATAGGGCATCGACTTGCTGCGCAATCAGGCCCTCGATAATCTGGATTTGTTCGGCCGCATCGGCCTTGGCCGGCCCCAGAAGAAACGCATCGTGACCTGTTTCTTCTGCAAATTTCTGTACCCCCTCACGCATTTTTTCAAACCAGGCTATCCCATCCACTTTCACCACCGTGGCGATCACGAAACGATTGGAATCTGGGTCCGCTTGCTGCCCGCAACCCAGGAACGTACCAATCAGGCAGGCAAAAATTCCCAGGCCCAAGATTGGCATCCAGTGTGTCATTTTACTCATGATCTCAGAATTCTCCAATTGAATTGATACTTTTCTTAGAACTGTAAAAAAACAATGGCTCAGACACTCCCAAACAGGAATCGCTTGAATGATGTAAAGTTGGAGTGTATAGTAATCACAAACGTTTGTGAAACATTGATGGGCTGATTCTTTGTCCCACAAGCCAAAAAACCGAGCATTTCAAAGAGCTGTTGAAATTACAACTCCCCACCGTCCTGGTCAATCGCTATGCACCAGGAATTGCTCTACTCTACGCGGTATCGGACAACCGGTCTGGCACACACATGGCGACTTGCCATTTGCTGAAAAATGGTCATAAGAACATTGCCTGTCTCATCGATACGCCTGGCACACAGAAGCGTATCGTCCCAGTAAAGCTGATCAAGCGACAGTCCGTTCGGCCACCCCAGTAATTTACTGCCTTAGGAGATTCACCCTATGAAACCATTGCTCCTCACTGCGATCCTGTGTTTCGCTTGCACCTTCGCGGACGAGTCACGACTGGCAATCGGGGCTGCGCCCCAACGGCTGAACGTGGTGGTGATTCTGGTCGACGATCTGGGTTGGGCTGACCTAAGTTGTTATAGAGGAGACCTGCACCAGACGCCCAATATCGATGCCTTCTGTCGTGACAACATGAAGTTCACCGACGCCTATGCGGCGGCCCCGGTTTGCTCGCCGACCCGCGCTTCGATCATGACCGGCATGCACCCGGCCAGACTGCATATGACGATCTGGCATGAAGCCGCTGCCAATCCGCCGCGAAATCGAGCGCTCGTTCCGCCTGTGACCGAAGGGAACCTTGCCCACAAGTACATGACGCTCGCCGAGATGCTGCACGACGCGGACTACTACACGGCACACGTTGGCAAGTGGCATCTCGGAACGGCCGGTTACTACCCGGAGCTCCAGGGGTTCGACATGAACATGGGTGGGACGTTCTGGGGCTGCCCGTCGACGTTCTTCTATCCCTATCGGGGTCCGTTTGGCAGTCGCAAAGAGTTGCGTTATGTGCCACGGATGGAAGGCGGGAAAGAGGGTGAGTATTTGACCGATCGGTTGACCGACGAGGCGTTGAAAATC
This sequence comes from Pirellulales bacterium, assembly GCA_039831705.1. Taxonomy (GTDB): domain Bacteria; phylum Planctomycetota; class Planctomycetia; order Pirellulales; family Lacipirellulaceae; genus JAJRWS01. Next base: position 22,644 of record JBDOMT010000352.1, read on the forward strand.
ATGGCAAGCTCTGGCGACCGTCCGTTCTTTCTCAACATGTGCTACTACACGGTCCACACGCCCATCGAAGGCAAACCCGATCTGGTCGCAAAGTATGAACGACTTTTACGGCAAGGAATGCACCACACCAACGCGCATTACGCGGCGATGGTCGAGTCGCTGGATCAGAACGTTGGCCGTATTCTCGCCGAATTGAAACGGCTGGGGATCGACGATCGGACCCTGGTGATCTTGACATCGGACAACGGCGGTTTTTTAAAGTGGAAAGGCAAGACCGTCACGGACAACCACCCGCTGCGCAGTGGCAAGGGCTCACTGTACGAGGGCGGCATCCGCGTACCGCTGATCGTCCGTTGGCCGGGCGTCACCCAGCGGGGCAGTGTCAGTGGCGAACCGGTGACAACATGCGATTTTTATCCAACCATTCGTGAGGTGCTGCGCCTGCCGGACGCTAAAACGCACAACCCGCATTGCGATGGCCAGAGCCTTGTCGCATTGTTGAAAAATCCGGCAGCCCACTTGGACCGCGAATCGCTGTTCTGGCACTACCCACACTACTACCCCACGACCGAACCGGTCAGCGGCATCCGCGCCGGAGACTGGAAGCTGCTGGAGTACCATCGCGACCGGCGGCTGGAGCTGTTCCATCTCGCGAACGATCTCGGCGAAACGACAAACCTCGCGGGCAAGCAACCGAACAAAGCCGCACAGCTGCAGGCAAGGCTTGCCGCGTGGCGAAGGCAAGTTAACGCGCAGATGCCGACCATTAATCCTGACTTCTGATTCCTTTAAGCCGGTATCTGTCATGACCATTCAATCGGCAGCCAATATTGCACTCCATAGGGGGGATTTACAGATTCGCTCAAACGGATTAGGCTGTGTGAGTTGATCGTGCGTTGGTGGTCGGTTTGAGCTACGGACTCCTTGGATCCATGAGCCCCTTGAAGCCATGAGCACTGCCGACTAACAGGGAACTCCGGTGTAAGTCCGGGACGGCCCCGCCGCTGTAACCGAGAATTATTCGCAAAACCATCTAGTTGGCCATTGCCTGGACCTTGACTCCGTTTGTTAAAAGTCCGCTTGCCTGAAGGACAAGCGGGAGTCATTGATCGCAGGGTGAGAAGGCCCGTTTTGCGGTTGGCTCGGAAGTCAGAAGACCTACCAACGCGTTGGCGATGTGGCATGCCGCGAGGGACGGCCCCACACGACATTGTCATTCACTACGCGCTGGTAATTGTGTTAACAACACCATTCACAAGAACGCTTTCGACATGTGAGATGTTTGATCTGCGATTGTTGATCTTAAAAAAAGAAAATCTTCGGTTCCGAAAATCGCATTCCACATCAACCATTAACCATCAAACATCAAACATCAAAAGTGGTTTTACTCTGGTCGAACTACTGGTGGTGCTTGCTATCCTTGGTGTGCTGGTAGGCTTTTTGCTGCCAGCCATACAAGCGGCCCGTGAAGCATCTCGGCGGACACAGTGCCAGAATAACCTGCGGCAATTGGGGGTGGGGATGTTGCACCATACCGATAGCCATGGTGCCCTGCCCGTTGGATGCATCGGTTGCCAATTGGTTCTTCCCGCAGACGGTGAGCCGTTCCGCCCCCAGCGCTTTATTTCGTGGAATGTCCATTTGCTGCCATTTCTCGAACAAACTGCGATTTGGAAACAATTTGACCAAACGTTAACGTCGTACAGCCATCAAAACCGTTCCGTGGGTTCCACGGTCATCAACCTATTCCTTTGTCCGAGCACTCCCCGCGAGGATTTAACCAATGCAAGCGGCCTGTGGCGAGGCTTCGCGTTCACCGACTATGCGGGCATCTATGGTGTGGAAGGTGAAGGCCATGACATCGAACAAGAGCGACAAGGAGAAACCGCGCAAACGCTACGCGACGAATCGCTGGGAGTCCTGCTGTACGAACAGGCCGTTGCTCCCCACAGCATCACTGATGGCCTTGCCTACACGGCCTCCGTCGCCGAGACAATCCTCCGTCGTCAAATCGAATCGGAATGGGTAAGTGGTCAGAATCTCTTCGCCCAGGAATTTTCAACTCCCATCAATGTGTCCTCAAAACTGGGCAACGACATCGGCAGTCCTCATCCAGGAGGTGCCTACCTGGCGTTTTGCGATGGCCATGTCGAATTCGTGATAGAGTCGCTCCAGCAAACGGCGCTCAACGCAATGCTCACCAAATCGGGAGGCGAGCTACCATGAATGGTTATCCCCATCCAGCCCGTCTCCATTTAGCACTGCTGACTGGGTTATTACTTGGTTCCCCGATCCACTCGCAAGGTACAAGCACAGCGCCAATGGGCCGATCGATTGCGACCTTCGAGGACATTCAATTTTGGGTTGGCCAAGGGGCAAAACGCTCAGCCCTGGCAATTGATTGGAACGGTGATTCATCGGCCGATCCGGCCATCGTTTGGGGATTTCGCTGGGATGGAGACGCAACGGGTGCAGACTTACTCGAAGCAATCGTTGTCGCGGATGACCGATTGTTCGCCAAATTCAATTTTCCTCTTGGAAGTAGTTCGGCGCTTTACGGTCTCGGCTACGATGCCAATGGCGATGGGCTATTTTCGCTCAATGATGGAACCTTATTCGATACCGTGGGAGTGGCCGTCACCTCACCCGCCGATGGAGCACAAAGTACGGATCCAGAAGACACCTATGCCGAAGGATGGCTTACCGGATTTTGGCATTACGGTATCAACGATCCTGACCACGTCGATGAAAACCCGTTTGAGAACGGAAGTTGGATAAGCGATGGAGGCGGCATGGTAAACCGGGAACTCACCGATGGAGATTGGGACAGCTGGACATTCACCCAACCGATTTCTTTTACCCAGTTCGCAGCGAATCCATTCGCTGCGATCGGCCCCAATCTACCGGCTGATTTTGATACTGATAACGATGTGGATGGCATGGACTTTCTCACCTGGCAACGGGGCTTTGGTATCACCGCTGACGCAACACTCGCACAAGGTGATGCCAATGGCGATGCCATGGTCAACGGACTTGATCTCCATTTGTGGCAGACCGATGTCGGTTCGATGGCCAACATGGCCATGACCTCACAGACGGCACCTGAACCATCGTCCTTAAAGATCGCTCTGTACGTTTTATTATTATATTTCCCTGTTTTTCGTAGAAAGGAAAAGTCTCATGAAGTGGCAACTAGGATTTGGTTCGATCGCGATAGCATCAGGCATGATATTTAGTTCTGTTGATCGCGTAGCAGCCCAGTATGCAATAGAAGTAATGTCGTACGCACCGGGAGCAACCGCCGCAGACGGTTATACGGACCTGTCGGCCGCACTGGGTGAACCAGAGCACTTTACCGGTGAAGGCGCCTTTCCTGGTGCCGTATCACCATTCAACCCGCCTTTTTTAACCACCGAATTAATTTCCATCGGCGAGGGCGGTTGGCTTACGCTTCGTCTCTCGAATTTTGCCTTGGCACAGGTCGGCAGCCCTGAAATTGGTGTCTTCACCAATGCCGGAATTCTGGATGCCAATTTCCCTGCTGGCCAGGCTGGGTCACCACCTGACACGTTTGGCGTGGATCGTGCACTCGTGGAGGTTAGTGAGAACGGCGTCGACTGGGAAAGCCTGGGCACCTCGACATTCGAAGTGCCTAGCAACGGATATACCGATTTGGCGAATCCATTTTCTAACACTGCAGGTAATAGTCCCACTGATTTTCAACAACCTTATACAGGTTCGCTGAACGACTTGGGTGGCTTGTCTTATTCGGACGACAACAATCCAGACATTCTCGATCTCCTGGCCGGCTCGGGCGGTGGCACCTGGCTCGACATTTCCAGCACTAGCTTTGCACAAATCGGGTACATTCGTTTTAGCGTCGCGGATGATGGTACTAGTATCGACATGAACTTTGAATTGGATGCCGTATCGATTGCCAGCAATGCTGTTGGTTCCATGACAGTGCCCGAGCCGGGTACATTCGCCTTATTCGGATTTACTGGCGTCTGGCTGATGTGGCGGTTTTCGGCTGCCAGGAAAATCTAGTGCATCGTTTCAATGACTAATTGGGGTTGTAAAAATCAGCCGAAACGCGTTGGCGTCCGGTTACACGGTAAAAACCGGGGGCTAGCCCGCTTATTTCATCCGCCGTTTGGTCAGCCGAATTTTTAGGCTGTGAACCGGCAGACCAGGATGACACGTCGACTTGGTGCATACGGCCCCCTTGTATGTTAAAAGAGAACGATATCGAG
>JBDOMT010000338.1:0-6222 GCA_039831705.1 Pirellulales bacterium
ACTTGCCTGTGTGCATAGACCGATTTCCCTCCCAAATCTGGGAAATCAGGAATTATCGCAAAAAGCAATTTCAAATCGATACAGGTCACCTTTTCTCGTAAAGTGCTAAATGAAAACAACTTAACAGTTATCAACGTGAAAACGTTGGGACACTAGTGGGTACTTATAACGTTTTTCTGCGTTCGCCTTATGAGTGGAGGAATGCACTTTATCTGGGCTACGACTGGAAGGGCACACTACGGTGGGTTAGGCTCTGGTGTCTGGTTAAGCCTTACTTTTTGGCTAGCCGCGGCCATCAGTATTGGCAGGACAAAGGTTTATTTGTGCGTCTTCCCAAAAAGAGGTACGTTTGACAAAGCTCATAGGAGGCGAATGGCGAGTACGGTCACAGTCTCTCATTCTCCGAACAGGAATTTATCGGCGGCCCCTTACCTGGTGAACCCGCTACCCTGATAGCTGATACCCTGAAACCTGTCACCTGACATCGGAACAGCGAGGCCCTCTTGACCCAACTCCAGCTTGCTTGCATCGTCGGGGCGCGGCCCAATTTTATGAAGATGGCGCCCCTGTTGCGGGCCCTTGAGGGGGAATCGCTGGCTGGCAAGGCCAGGGCTACGCTGATACATACGGGCCAGCATTATGACAAGAATCTCTCCGATGTCTTTTTCGAAGAGCTGGGCATGCGGAGGCCCGATATTTCGTTGGAAGTCGGTTCGGGCAGCCATGCGGTGCAAACAGCCCGGGTGTTGGAACGAATGGAGGAGGTGCTGCAGAAGGGGCCTGCGGGCGGTGGACGGTTTGATCGGCTGGTGGTGGTTGGAGATGTCAACTCGACCATGGCCGCTTCGCTGGCGGCGGTGAAATTGGGCGTTTCGGTGGCCCATGTAGAGGCGGGGCTGCGCAGCTTCGACCGCACCATGCCGGAGGAAATCAATCGGATCGTCACCGATTCCATCTCCGATTTACTCTTGGTTTCGGACCCTGCTGGCATCGATAACCTGGCTCACGAAGGACACCCGGATGAACAAGTTCACCTGGTTGGCAATGTGATGATCGACACGCTGATGCGCATGTTGCCGCAGGCGGGGGAACTGGACAGTCCGGGCAGTCTGGGGCTGGAGCCGGGTCAGTATGGGGTGGTGACCCTGCACCGACCGGCCAACGTCGACGATCCCAAGGTGCTGGCAGGATTGGTCGAGGTGCTGGTCGATATTTCGTCCAAAATCCCGTTGGTTTTTCCGGTTCATCCGCGCACTGCGGAGCGGCTCGCCCGGACTGGGCTACTCGACCAATTTGAACAGGCGTCCGGCATCCATCTGCGCGAGCCGCTGGGCTATCTTAATTTTCTTTCCCTCACCTCGCAGGCCCGGGTGATCGTGACCGATTCGGGTGGGCTGCAGGAGGAGTCGACCGTGTTGGGCATCCCCTGTTTGACCATGCGGCCCAACACCGAGCGACCGGTGACGGTCGACATCGGCACCAGCACGCTGATCGGCAGCGATCCGGATATCTTGAGGAAGAATTTAATTGCGGTACTCGAGGGCAAGTACAAGCCGGGCAAATGCCCCGAGCTCTGGGATGGGCATGCGGCCGAGCGAATTGCTGAATTGTTAGTGGGATGATGAGGGGTTTTGGGCCACGCTCCCATACAAGCACGTTGCGCCAGCAAGTGGGTCCTGCTTCCCCAATACCCACTCGCTTGCGCAACGTGCTCGTATTTGGTGAGTTCTTGCCTTCGCAGCCAATCAACGATACCCAAGTCTGTTTCGGCTGGTCGACTGGTGGGGTGGTTGGCAGATTCCGCTGCAGATTCCATCACTCTGGGTTGGTTGGTCTTTGTCGTCCGTTCTGAAATTCTGCGGGGATCTTTTTTTGGCTGGCGCAAGCTGCCGGCTGGACTCTCTTAACTGGACCTGCGGTGCGGGACGCAGGCCGAGCATTTTTAACACGGTTTGACAGACGATCCGCAGGTCCTGGTTGACAGAGGCCGAATGGATGTATTGCAGGTCGAGCTCGGTTTTATTGCGTATCGACTGCTGGTCGGAATCGGGGGGCAATTCGACTTGCGCCAGGCCGGTAATCCCTGGTAGCACTCGGAGACGCGACACGTAGTCGGGAATTTGGCGTGCCAGGGTTTCGACCATTTCGGGTCGCTCGGGCCGCGGACCGACCAGGCTCATCTCTCCACGGACCACATTCAGCAGTTGTGGCAGTTCGTCCCAATGGAGCAACCGAAGTAGCTTGCCCACGGGGGTGATTCGTGAGTCGCCCGGTTGGCACCAGACAGGTCCGCTGATGCGTTCCGCGTTGTCGATCATGGTACGCAATTTGTAGACGTCGAACAGTTTGCCATCCTTGCCCACTCGCTGCTGCCGATAGATGGCCGGTCCGCGTGAAGTTGCCCGCACGACGACGGCCAATGTCAGCAAAATCGGGCAAGTAGGCAGCAGTAATAACAGCCAATTGGGCGTTCCAGAGGCAAACGGCGGGTAAAATAATCGGGAATTTTCCAAGGTGTCAGTTCGTGTGTCTGCTCCGCAATTGCCGCGGTGGTTTCGCTGTGCATGGTCCGCCTCTGGGGTCTTCAATGGGTCGCTGGATTCGTTGTGGTCGGCTTGATTTGCACATCCTTGCATGCCTCGCTTCTGAAGATCCTTCTTTGGTGTTCGTGTCCTATTTCAATTAGGCCTGTTGGACGATGGTTGCAAAATGGTTGGAGTAGAAAACTCGCGCATAACGGTGCCTATAGACTTAAGATTCGAAAAGGAACGCCAATAGGACGTTTATTCTGCCGAGAATTTTGTCCCGATGATGGATGTAATTCGCTAAAGCCCTGGTGTGTAGTGGTTTGTGTGGTTTTGGAGGAATATGGTTTTTTTGAAAGAGTAAGGATGGAAGGATGGAAGCGGATTTTGGCCACGGATTGAACACGGATGAAGCACGGATTGGGTGAGTAGGATGGTGGGAGGCGGGTTGGGATTGTCACGGATTGCATGCATATCCCGTACTGGAGGATAAATACTTGCTGACATGTCCCTTTACTGGGGATATGATTGCATTGTATGAGGATCCTGGTTGAGCAAATAATCGTTGACTTTCACGAACGACAGTTGCCTAAACTGACTCGGCGGGAATGCCGCCTTCCCTTAATACGGGGGAAAATTGATACGGTCATTGGGATGCGGCGAACGGGGAAAACTTCGTTGCTGTTTCAATTGATGCAGGATTACATGGAGCAAGGGATTGTGAAGGAGGAGTTGCTCTACATCAATTTTGACGATGAGCGACTTTTCCCCATGACGGCCGGCGAGTTGCACGAGATTACCGATGCCTACTTTCGTCTTTACCCGGCGCAAAAGGATGCAACCTCTTATTTATTTTTTGATTAGATCCAGAATATAACTGGATGGGATCGTTATGTCCGTCGCCTGCTCGATAACGAAAAAATACAGCTGGCATTAACTGATTCCTCGTCAAAACTGCTCAGTCGTGAGATTGCAACTTCGTTACGAGGTCGTTGTCTGGCGACGAAAGTTTTCCCATTTAGTTTTCAAGAATCTTTGCGTCATGATGGGATCAGCCCAGATAATCAGCCTCATGTTGGGGCGAAGCGCCGTGCTCTATTAGAAAACCGTTTCCGACAATATCTAATACGGGGTGGTTTTCCCGAGGTGCAGCAGGTCGAACCGATTCACCAACTCCAAATTCTTCAAGACTATGTCGACGTTGTTATTTTGAGGGATGTGGTGGAGAGACATCGGGTAGGAAATGTATTGGCCCTCCGTACGCTGATCCGACATTTGTTCAGCAGTCCCGCTTGCCTGTTCAGCGTCAATAAATTTACAACGATCTGAAGTCGCGAGGTACGCCCTGTAGTAAAAATACATTGCACGAGTTCCTTGACTATCTTACCGAGGCCTATCTGATTTATTCCGTGCAAATTCATAGTCGTTCGTTACGCTCAAAACAAATTAACCCGCGCAAAGTTTATGTGATCGATACAGGGTTGGCGAATGCTTTTTTGCACCAGCCACAGCCTGATTGGGGTCGATTGCTGGAAAATCATGTCTTTATGGAGTTGCGTCGTCGTGAGACCAATATAGAGTACTACCGCACTGCTCAGGGGCATGAAGTAGACTTCCTCGTGACATCGATCACGGGAGCCCGTGCGCTCTATCAGGTATCATTCGATTTGCACGATCCGACGATCAGACAACGTGAAGTTCAGGCGCTGTATGAAGCCATGACAGAATTGGACATTTCCCAAGGAACGATCGTTACGTTGGAAGATCAGGAAACCATCGAAGGGGATGCTGGTGTTATTCGAGTTTTGCCAGCTTGGATGTTTGCTACTGGGGAGCGGTTTTTGGCCATGGACTGAACGTGGATGAAACACGGATTGGATGGGTGAGATGGTGGGCGTTTGTGCTTTGGAGGGGTTACTGTGGGGTTGGGTTTGTTTTTTGTGGCTTTTTGTGGCTTTTTGGGGTTATGTGGTTTGTTTTGTTGAGGCAGCGGTTGACTTGGTGGCTGATTTTTGATTCCTGGTTGCTATGGGAAGCACGTTGCATCTTTTGGTTCTGTATTTCAGTATTGTAGGGGGTTATCGTGCTATTCTGAGATGGCGCAGGTGTTCGTTCTTTTTCTTGGATCTAATGGAAACGATACGTAATTCTATGACACAACTGGCGGAAAAAATTGCCGATAAGTCGGCGTTGGTGGGAATCGTAGGCCTGGGCTATGTGGGGCTGCCGTTGGCACGGGCTTTTATTGATGCGGGCTATCGGATTTTGGGATTCGATGTGGATCAGCGGAAGGTCGCTCAACTGTTGGCTGGCGAAAGCTACATCGGCCATCTCTCTTCGGAGTGGGTCACGCGGTGCATTGGCGAGAAAACGTTTGAGCCGACTGCCGATATGGACCGCTTAGGTGAGACCGATGCGATTTTGATCTGTGTGCCGACGCCCCTGACAGAAAGTCGCGATCCGGACCTGAGCTACGTCGAGGCGACCACGCGGAAAATTGCTCGCCGGTTGCGGCCAGGGCAGTTGGTGGTGTTGGAGAGTACTACCTATCCGGGGACTACCCGTGATGTGATGTTGCCCCTGTTGTCGGTAAGCGGACTGGCTTGCGGTGAAGATTACTACCTGGCTTACAGCCCCGAGCGGGAAGACCCGGGCAACCCGGACTTCAGTGCGGGCAGCATTCCCAAGGTGGTGGGCGGTTACGATGCCACCAGTTTGCAGTTGGCCGAAGATTTATACCGAGCGGTGGTGAGCGAAGTGGTGCCCGTTTCGTCGTGCGAGGTGGCCGAAGCGTGCAAGGTGTTGGAGAATACCTATCGGGCGGTGAATATCGCGATGGTGAACGAGCTGAAAAAGCTGTTCGACCGCTTGGGCATTGACGTGTGGGAGGTGATCGAGGCGGCCAAGACCAAGCCGTTTGGTTTTCAGGCCTTTTATCCGGGGCCCGGATTGGGTGGCCACTGCATTCCGATCGATCCATTTTACTTGAGTTGGGTGGCGCGCAAGCACGATATGCCGACCCGGTTTATCGAGCTCACCGGCGAGGTCAACGCCAGCATGCCCGATTACGTGGTGGAGAAGGTGGCGCTGGCCCTCAATGGGGAATGTAAGCCGATCAAAGGCAGTAAGATATGCATTCTGGGAGTGGCCTACAAACGGGATGTGGACGATCCGCGCGAGAGTCCATCGTTTGAGTTGTTGAAACTGCTGGCGGCACGCGGGGCCGAGTTGACCTACAACGATCCACACATTTCGGCACTGCCTTCGATGCGCCATTATGAGGTGCCGGAGTTAACTAGCAGTGAACTAACGCCCGAATTTTTGGCTGCCCAAGATTGCGTGCTAGTTGCCACCGACCATTCGGCTTACGATTTTGAGCAAATTGTAAAGCACAGCCGCTTGGTGGTGGATACACGCAATGCAACCGCCGGGGTGAAGGGTGGTGGCGCGATCATTGTGAAGGCCTGATGTTGATGGGGCGGTGTGGCGGTGCGGTAAAGTCCGGCGATTCACCACGCTGCAAATCGCCCATTTGAGGAAATACCTGACGAACTTCCTGCCACTGTTGACATTGCATCAAATGTGCCTGCAATAGGAATGAAGACCACCGCCTGAAGGCGGAGGGGTCGCCGACAGTCGGCTAAAGCCCGACTTTCTGGTTGTGGCTTACTTACCGCAATCGCCACGAAGTGGCGAA
>JBDOMT010000310.1:0-6190 GCA_039831705.1 Pirellulales bacterium
AAACCAGCCACGATCATCATATCAATCGGGCCGTCAGTTTAGGAATCACTGAAGTGGCCCTCTCAAGTGGTATTCCCGTCTTGTTCGGCATACTCACGTGCGATACGCTCGAACAAGCTATCCAACGGGCCGGTGGCAATGTGGGTAACAAAGGGTCCGAGTGTGCCGAGGCGGCCCTGGAAACGCTCAGCCTGTTGGGCCGCCTGGACGATTGATCTTCAAATACACTTCATCCACCAATCGTCAAACCCCAAACACCTCCAGCAGCATGTCACGTCGTAGTCGAGCCCGAGAAGTTGCTTTGCAGGTACTTTTTCAAGATGATTTAAATCCCGCGGATCCACTTCCAGATGCAAGGCCCTTTCTGCAACAACGCCTCAGTTCGGCCAACCTGATCGATTTGGCCACCGAGTTGGTCGTTGGCGTGCGTTGTAAACGCAGCGAACTTGACCAGATGCTACAGAGCGTTGCTGATAACTGGACCGTTTCGCGTATGGCCGTGACAGATCGCAATGTCCTTCGCCTGGGCGCATTTGAACTGCTCCACACGGACACTCCCGACAGGGTGGCTGTCGACGAAGCTGTTGAGCTTGCCAAGCGATTTGGATCCGCACAGTCCGCACCGTTTGTAAATGGCATCCTGGACCAATTGTTCAAGGAACAGAATTCCTAAACAAAGACACTAGGGCTACGTCAGAGAAACAAACTCTCCTGTTGAGAATACCCTCAAACGGTTGTACCCTTACTGTTCCGGAAACATCAAATTAGACGAGTCTATCTCCATGGGCGTGTTCGATCAGCTTAAACAAGGCTTACAAAAAACCTCACGCCTGCTCAAAACGGATGTCCGTGATCTGTTCAAGTCGGAAGGGCGTCTGGTAGATGACGCCTTATTGGATGAGTTGTTGGGGGTACTGATCACCACCGATATGGGGGTGAAACCGGCTCAGGCGATCGTCGAGAATATCAGCAACGATTTCCGTGGCCGTATTGTACATTTTGAGGATGTGTTGAGTACGGTCAAAGCTCAACTCAAATCACTGCTGGCAGAAGATCAGCGTGGTTTGCAATTTGCGGAAAAAGGACCTACCGTGATCCTAATCGCTGGTGTGAACGGCGCTGGCAAAACAACTTCCATCGCTAAATTGGCCAAACGCTTTCTCGATGAAGGCAAGTCGGTTGTTCTCGGTGCAGGCGACACTTTTCGTGCAGCCGCCGTCGAACAACTCTCCATCTGGGCCCAACGGCTTGGGGCCCGGTTTGTCCGCGGTGAGCCCGGCCAGGATCCAGCTAGCGTAGCCTACCAGGCTGTTGAGACCGCGATTGTGGAAAACATAGATGTCTGTATTGTCGATACGGCCGGACGCCTGCAAACCCAAAAGAATCTGATGCAGGAGCTCGAAAAAATTTGTCGCAGCATCTCAAAACAGATTCCCGAGGCTCCTCACGAATCACTGCTGGTTCTCGATGCAACGACCGGTCAAAATGCGATCAGTCAAACCACGCAATTTTCTGAAGCAATGGATTGCACTGGCATCGTGCTGGCAAAGCTTGATGGTACCGCTAAGGGGGGCGTGGTCGTTGCCATTCGGCAGCGTGCGGAAGTACCGGTCAAATTTGTCGGCGTTGGTGAACAATTTGGAGATTTGGCAGAATTTTCGCCCGACCAATACGTCGATGCGCTCTTCGCTGACGTAGCCGACGCTGGCGCCAGCAGCGAAGGCTAAAGCGAGTTGCTTTTTGCAACGAGCCTGCTTCAAAATCGACCACTCGCCTTATCTGACATTCAAAATAGGTAGCTTGGGAAGTGTTTTATAATTTTAACGATTTTAACGGAAGTTTTGCGAACCTTTGGTCCGATACTTAAGCCTGTTCATTTCGAGAAAAATGAACTGATTTCGTGGTGCTGTCTTGGTTCGGGGGGCCAGCGTCCAACATTACAACGCGATTGCCCTTTTAAGGCCAAACCACAAGGCACGAGCAATGAATGGTTATCGAATTGCCGTTATCGGCCCCGTTTCATTACTTACCACGGCGATCATGCTTTCCCTGGTTGTTTCAGGGGAAGTTTCAGCGCGTGAACTGGCTTGGAAATCTCCCCGCATCGCAAAAGAAGCGGAAAAGCCACGCCAGTTCGATGCAGTGGCCGCCAAGCCTCTTGCCAATGTGGATGTAGAAAAAGCTAACCAGCTAGCAGACACTCCATCGACCTCAGCGGCGAAACCGCCTGTTGTCGTGGAACTGAAAACAGAGAACAATCCGAAAAGCCGACTCGAACAAATCCCTACAGCTGCCAATTATCCTCAAGTCGCCACGTATCGTGAGACTAACAGGACGCAGCCGCAAATAGCTCAGGTACATCGGACGGTCCCCCAAACACGGCAAAGCGGGAGGTCAACACGCCCGCAGCCGCGAAGTAATGTGGTCCAGCCCTGGCATCCTGACTTGTTATATGCCTCCTCTGGTGCTGGCTTAAGAGTCGCACAACATGCCGATTCTTCTGTCTTGAGCCCAGAACAGATCGGCCCGGAAGAGATTATGCCTGAAGAAATCGGTCCTGGCGAAATCATCGATCCGGAAGCGATCGGCCCGATGGAACCAGGCTCTTTTTCAGGCGAATGCTGTGGCGAATGTGACACGTATCCCTGCGAGTGTATACCGTGCGATCCTATGTGCAGCCCGGACTGGGGATACCCACAGCCATGCGAGGGAAGTCTCTTATGCGGCTGGTTACACCCGACACTCGAATTTGCAACCCTTTCAGTCGGTGTGGATGGATTTAAAGCGTCCCCTGATCGCGGCATCAATGGGAACTTTGGTGTCGACGAATCAATAAACTTGGCCGGTAGTTGGCTCAACGGCATCATCGGCTGGCAGGTCGGTGCCCGTTTCATACAAAGTGACTTCAACGGTTTTCGAACATTTCCAACTGGCGCCGGACCGGCCGGCCAGATTACAGAATACCGACCAGATCGTCGCGAGCAGGATTTTGTCACGGTTGGCGTTTTTAGACGGGCAGATGAATTCCAACCATGGCAAGCCGGTATTGCGATCGACTTCCTGCAAGACCACTACTATTACAAGACCGATCTGAGCCAAGTCCGACTCGAACTGAGTCGTCGATTCTGGTGCCGAGTTGATTTTGGTGCCTGGCTTGCCATTTCAACGGACACAGAACCAACCGTAGAAGAATATCGACCAAATCCTCCCTTCGGCCCTGGAGGGTTGATTGATAACGCCAGTTACCAGGCAATCGATCAATACACCCTCTTTCTACGCTGGGCTTTTCCCAACGGTGGTGAAGCCCGCTTATATGGTGGTGGGACCAATTATCGCGAAGGTATCATTGGCGGTGACTTCTGGACACCCATGTCGCATCGATTCGCATTCACTGGAAACTTCGGGTATCTCATTGCGGATAAGAAAGGATCTCTCCCAAGTCAGGGAGCGGTTGCTCAAGCAGACGATGCCTATGGTGTCGCTATAAACTTCGTATGGTATCCGCGGATGCGGGCACGTACGGCAAGTGAATCACTCTATCGTCCGCTCTTCAAAGTGGCCAACAACGGCAACTTCTTCATCCGAAGAAACTAGAACCGCTTCAGTGACAAAATATTGAGATGGTCCAACAGTAATACTTAACAATAACTCAACCTAGGATTCAGGACATTCCAGCATGGTTTTCTCGCTAGTCGCTAGATGGATAATCTGTGCTCTGCTTTGTGTCAGCATGACAATCAATGGCCAAATCGGCTATGGCAGTGAACCATCGATACAAGAGGCGAGGAAGCCCTTGAGCGTGAAACCGTTCGTTGCACGACAGGTCGAACTTGCCGAGGGCGGTATGCTCGCCGGACAACTTGTCGACTCATCTGGGAAACCAATCTCCGGCGAAACTATTTATCTAGCAAACAGTCAGCAGATTATCGCCACGGTAAAAACCCTTGAAGATGGCCGTTTTGAAATCCAGGGACTCCGCGGTGGATACTATGGACTTGGATCCCGACAAGCGTGCGTGCCGATTCAGTTGTGGTCGACTGGAACAGCACCGCCAGTCGTTGCCAAAGAGATATTACTGGCAGCTTCGGCCGGGACCATCCGTAGTCAAAGTGGTATTAGCTCCGGTCTTCTTCGTATCCGTGAGGCTCTTGGCATGGTCGCAATACCACTCTTAGTTCTTGCCACAGCAATCATCTTCCAACAATATAGCGGTGATAAGGGGGGCATCCAGAACACTGGCATGATACACCCATAATCAAACAAGGTAGAGGCTAAATTGATTCCCAGGGGGTTGGGGCGATGTTCAAGCCCTAGAGAAGAGCCCGGCAAATTTTTGCCGGGCTTTTTCTTTGCGCATACTCACCAGGCGTTTTACTTGGAATCGCCTGTCATTGTTGCCGTCAAAGTTTGCCCCGTTTATCACGGTAAAAGAGGCTCAACTGCCAGCATCGTCGTGAATGAACAAATACGCCCACCCCTAGCGACCCCACTACACCGTTCATTCCGTGTGAACGAAGCACCCAAAACCGATACATCTGCAAAAGTCCTAGGTACCAATCCCGTAATCGTTAGAGTTTGACATTCTCAAGTCGGCATCTTCGGATGGGCCCTAAATATCGATTCATTTGGGTGAATTGCACCAAGAATTGGTGTCGATAGCAGTCTTGACCACAGGTTCGTTGAGCCAGATTTCTTTTCGTGTCTAACGACATGACTGAGAGATTTTGGCGGAAAGCTCTCTGCACCTGCTGAATGTGTCGGGGACATACTAGCCCGTTACCGCATTATCACGCACGAAAATCACACACGAAACAACTTTCCTTTTTAACCTCGTTCAAGGAAATGGAGTGACCTACCATGAAAGTTTTGAACTTTACCTTTGCCATAGCGATCACTGGCTTGATCTGCTCTGGCAATGCTCTTGCACAGCAGGTACCCACTAATGTCGATCAAGCGGCATTTAACTACGATAGCTACTATGCTACCGATGCTACCACTGTCGCCCAACCAGAAGGCGATCTTGGTCCGAGTGGTCCTCCTGTCGACGTCAGGAATAATCCTCCCGTCTACGATGCTGATGGCGACTATGTCCATGAAGCACCCAATGTTGGCCTGAACTGGGGCTTTGGATGCGATTGTGGTTATGAACTCGATTGTGGCTCCATGTGCTCGCTGCAAAAATGTGAAAATTGCTACGGCATCGAATATGGTGGATGGTTCTCAGGTGGCGTCACCGTCAATGAATATGACAACACCACGATGTTGGGCAACTCCCAACTTCCATTCAACAACGATCCGCACATCAACCTGAACCAAGCTTGGTTCTGGATTGAGAAAGCAACCGATACCGAAGGCTACGGTTGGGACTGGGGATACCACGCCGATATCATGGCTGGTGTTGATGGCCCTGACACCGAAGCGTTTGGTGGCCCCGGTTGGGACAGCGAGTGGCAATTTGGTGCGAACAGTCAATACGGTGCTGCTATTCCGCAGGCTTATCTGACCCTCGCCTATGATGACCTAACAGTGATCTTTGGTCACTTTTACACCATCCAGGGCTACGAAGTCGTACCGGCTCCGTATAACTTTTTCTATTCGCACGCCTACACCATGGCATACGGCGAGCCGTTCACACATACCGGTTTCCTGGCTGAGTATGCTTTCTCAGATAACGTCACTCTATATGGTGGCTGGACCAATGGTTGGGATCAAGGGTTCCAATTCACCCATGGTGGCAGCAGCACCTTCCTCGGTGGCATCAATTACACCAGTTCCGATGAGCGAACCTCAGTGACCTGGACCGTATGTGCCGGTGACTGGGGAAATGGTGCAACATTCCATAACGGCGCTGGCCAGACCGGCGACGGCAGGATCTATAATCAAAGCTTCGTCTGGCAACAGATGATTAGGGATAACTGGACCTACGTGTTCCAGAGCGATCTCGGTCTCAATAATGGTGGTGCTATCAACGCCGCCAAAGGTGTCGCCAATAGCCAGTGGTATGGAGTGAACAATTACCTGTACTACAACTTCAACTGCTGTTGGGCTGCCGGTCTCCGGGCCGAGTGGTTTGCTGATCCGCAAGGCATGCGAGTTGACCGCGCTGGTTTGAACAGTGGCGTTCCTGCTAACGATCGTGCCAATTACTTCGCGCTCACGGCCGGTGCCAACTGGAACCCGACCTCCAACC
>JBDOMT010000482.1:0-6161 GCA_039831705.1 Pirellulales bacterium
CAGTGAGTTTGCTCATGATGAGCATTTTCGAAAAACAAACCCTCCCTGAACACCTCCCTAGCCACTAAAATCACTGAAGAACCAGAATTACTGATGAATGTGGGACGGTGGTCACGGTTAGGCATTTGACAATCGGAGAGATCGAAAATCGCGCACCTGTTTGGTCAACGCAACTTCTGTAGGCAAGCGTTCCATGGAACTGGCCCCATAGAATCCGTCAATGTCGCCGACACGATCGAAAATGTACTGAGCGTCTTCGGGCATTGCAATTGGACCACCATGGCAAAGCAGAAGAACGTCGTCTCGCTGGCTCTTGGCTGCGTCGACCATGGCGCGGATCGCTTCGACCGAATCGTCTAATGTTTTTGCGGTGTGTGCGCCGATCGATCCGCTGGTGGTCAGTCCCATGTGGGTCACTACGATATCGGCGCCGACCGCAGTTAGCTTGCGTGCCTGTTCGGGATTGAATGCATAGGGTGTGGTGAGCATGTCAAGATCGTGGGCGGCACGGACACAATCGATCTCCAGATCAAATCCCATCCCGGTCTCTTCCAGGTTGGCTCGGAATTGCCCGTCGATCAGCCCGACGGTCGGAAAGTTTTGGATTCCTGCAAACCCCATCGCTTGGAGTTCCTTGAGGAATAGGTCTCGAATCATAAACGGATCAGTTCCACAGACTCCCGCCAGCACGGGAACCTGTTGGACGACGGTCAGCACTTCCTGTCCCAACTCTTTGACGATTTGGTTGGCGTTGCCATAGGGCATCAATCCCGAGAGCGATCCACGTCCAGCCATGCGGTAACGGCCGGAATTGTAGATGACGATCAGGTCAATGCCGCCCGCCTCTTCGCATTTAGCGCTCAGGCCAATGCCCGCACCGCCGCCGATGATTGGATTGCCTTGGGCAACTTTTTCGCGTAGACGATCCAGAATAGATATTCTCGGTTCGGACATGAATGATCTCTTTTCACTTTGCCGTGTCGATTGAAACTAGCTTCCACTCACTTGCTCAAAAGCTGCCACGAGCGCCTCAGCGAATGCTGAGTCGCTGATATGGCAGTCGTGACGTGTGATGCGTCGCGAATCTGTCTGTTGAACTTCCTGTTCCAGTGTCTCGAAGAGAACCCGGTCAGCCTCTGGGTCATAGAATGCCTGGCCTTCGGCATCAAGCATGGAGACGCCTTGTTCCGGAATCAGGATTTCAAGCGGCGCGGCCGATCGGTTGACTTTTTTGGCGATCCACCGTGCAATCTGTCGGTTCTCCTCAACAGTGGTCCGCATCAGCGTCACTTGAGGATTGTGTACCAGGAAGCGACGGTTGGCAAAGCGTTCAGGTATTGAATGGCGGGCACCAAAGTTTACCATGTCGAGTGCTCCGAGGCTCATGACGTAGGGAATTCCGCTCTGGAGAATCGCATCGAAACGCTGGGGACCGCCGGGCATGACGCCACCCACAACCTCGTCAGCGACTTCGGTGGTGGTAATATCGAGTACCCCGCCGATTAGTCCGTCGGTCACGAGTTTCTCCATGGCCTGCCCTCCGGTACCTGTGGCGTGAAATACCAGAGGGTCCAACCCCTTTGCTTCCAACGCTTCTCGCACTCTGTCCACGCAAGGTGTCGTGACGCCAAACATGGTCATGCCAACAGCTGGCTTGTCGCTAGGAATGGCAGTCGCGTGAGAGACCATACCTGCAAGCGCATGGGCGGCGTTACTCAGCACACGCCGAGACACCGAGTTGAGGCCTGCCACATCGACCACCGAATACATCATGGTGATATCGCTGTGTCCTACATAGGGCTGCGTATTGCCGCTGGCCACGGTCGAGACGATCAGCTTCGGCATTCCGATCGGAAGCGACTGCATAGCTGGAGCGACGATCGCCGTTCCACCGCTGCCACCCAGAGCAATGACGCCTGCAACCTTTCCAGACGCGGCTTGACCAAGCAGCCAGTTCTGCAAGGCTTCGGCCATGGCAGTGACTGCTTGGCCACGATCGGTTTGGCTTAGCACCACCTCGGCCCCGTCAGTGTGTGCTTCTGCGACGGTGCGAGCCGTGACGTCGGCTCGATTCGAAAATCCTTGAGTGCTCAAGTCGACCAAAATAACGCCAAGACCGGTGCGGCGAATACAGTCGGTCACAAAGCAGAGTTCGTCGGCCTTGGTATCCATTGTGGCCAGCGCATAGATCGATTGGTGCATTTGGTTTTTACCACTTCGTTTTGGCGATTCCGAATTCACGGATTCGGTTCTTTTACTTTTTCAAACTCGGGCGACAGGTCGAGGTCATGCGGCGCGATCTGAGCAGGAGCACCCTGTTCGGGGATATCAACTTGAGCGGTCCACAGGATCCCATTGACAATCATCTGTCGAAAGGGTTTTAGCCCGAAATTGTCGTGGAAATGGCCACAGACAAATGCAAACGAGCGGCCACCCATCTTGCGTTCGAACGCCCAAGAGACTGGATACTCCTCTCCCTGAACCGTGGCCTTAGAAATTGGAATCGCTGACTCCTCGAATTGCAGCTTGAAGTAGAACTCGTCCAGTAATTGAAAGTCATTCCATCCACGGGATACTGGGTGCGACCGGTTGGCCTGCCGAACGGTGCTGGTTTCGACGGCGTACTTACTGAAGTGCTGTGCATTGAAATGTCCACCCAGCGATTTTTTCCAGAGATCGCCCACCTGTCCGATATCAGCCCCGGTGCCCCAGTGAATCGCCACCAAGCCCACACCTTCTTCGAGAAGTTCGAGGGCCCGTTTACGGTTCAAAGGATGAAAGAAGATGTTACCACCCTGACGGACATGCAGGACGATCGCATCCACACCGTTCAGGATTTTCTCATCTTCCGGCCACCCTCGTGACACAATCGCCTCGATGCCAGACGTCTGCCGAAGGCAACTTGCGAGCAACTCGCAATTGGGCAGATAGCAGTGAGTACGGTAAGGATGATCGGGTCCCTGTCCTATAAGAACAATCTTCTTGGGCGAAGTTTCTTCAGCCATGCTGATCGATGTGACAGGCCACAGGCCAACAATTGCAGCTGCAAGGGTTGCAATGAAGAGTGATCTCATTTTTTAAACCTCCATTTAAAAGGAGTCGCTAGGTCCTTGGTTTCTCTATGGGCTATTCAATGACTTTCAGCGAGGTCAAACCTATCACTTCTGCTCCTGTTGAGACAGTAATAACGCCAATAAATCAAAAAACTCGCGTTCTGGAATTATTGTCACATCTTTTTGCTTCTCCATATTTTCGGGATCTATGATAGATTGAGGGCATCAATAAGAATTCGTTCTCCCGGGGTGTTCTACAGGGGAACAGGCAGTGCCTGGTATGATGAAAGTCTGTGTGGCGTTGTCCACGGCAAGTTAATCCAGCCCGAAATGGAGATTAGCCTGCCCGGCAGTTCGACTCACCGGGGATCGAGCCGTGAGCTTTCTTTTGGACACCGATACCTGCTCAGTGCACCTGAGTCGCTCCGCAGGACTCACGAGTCGTTTGGTGTAGCACCCTAAATCACACATAAATTACCATGAAACTAAAAGCCGAAGATCTTGATGCTCTCAAAGACGCAGTCAACATCCTGGAGAATCCTGGTTTGGCTGTTCAAATCACGAATCTTATCGGCAAACCGATAGAATATGGTATGAGCAAACTCCCAAGTGGTATCTCTCAAAGCATTCATAATGCGACCAGTTCTGCCTTGCTATCTTCCCTACGTGTTGCTGTGTCGACGATGAGCAGTAAACGCGGCGTTAGGGCATCCAACAGTATGCACAAGGCTTTCTCATCGCTTAGTGGTGCAGTTGGTGGTGCGTTTGGCCTTCCGGCATTGGCGATTGAATTACCCGTTTCCACAACCATCATGCTCCGTTCCATGGCAGATATTGCTCGTGGCGAAGGCGAGAATATTCGTACGGTAGAAACTCAACTAGCGTGCATCGAAGTATTTGCACTTGGAAGCCATTCTGAAATGGATGATGGAGCAGAAACAGGATACTACGCCACGCGTACGGCCCTTGCTCGCGCTGTTTCTGAAGCTGCAAAGTACATTACCAAAACAGGGTTGGCCGAAGAAGGTGCGCCCGCCATTGTTCGACTGATCACTAAGGTTGCCGCCCGATTCAGTGTGCCCGTTTCTGAAAAATTCGCCGTGCAGTCGGTGCCCGCAATCGGTGCGGCAGGTGGGGCCGCGATCAATCTTGTTTTCATCAATCATTTTCAAGACATGGCCCGCGGACATTTTACGGTTAGGCGATTGGAGCGAAAATACGGCATAGAAGTCGTCAGGAGTGAATACGAACGAATGAGCCTCAAGTGACGATGGATTTTCATCGTGGAGTATTCTCGTCGCCGAACTTGCTGGGAGTCTTCACTCGCTAGTTTTCATGTCCAGCCTCGTTCGTTCACCGGAGAAATTTTCGTCGTTATCGGCGTGCCTTCCCATAGATTATTCTGATATTTTCTCACGCCAGAGTCGGTTTATCATTGGGCCGGCAGCTTCCACCATGTGATAGCCAGCGTACGGTTCTAGTCGCGTCCAACTGATAGGCTGACCGGAATAGCCGCCGCCCAGAATGGCGGCGATCGTAGGGCAGTATCCACAATAGCCGTCGGCCAATCCGACCACTGCCGTCAGGGGTGTGGGGCTACGGCGTTTGATGTCGAGACCAAATTGGCAATACAATTCGCAAGGTTGCGTGACCAAGGCGACATCGCCAATCCGCAACACATGAACGGGCATCGTGTCGATCGGCTGCTTGCCATACTGCTCTTGAAGTTCAATCGTCCCGAATGCGAAGATAAGTTTCTGCCCCATGATTTTTTCGCCCGATTTGATTCGCTCCATCACTTTCCGTGCGTTAGCCAACTGTCTTGGTTCTGGCAAACGAACTTTGACCTGCAAATCTTCGTACGTATGCCCCAGAGGAATATGTGAGTGAAATTCGGCCTTGCGATACAATCGTAATGTTTCTTTGGCCAGCATTTCGCCGATGCGTACCAACCGTGCCTCAGGGTCCTCTGGCTGCGGATTGAGTTGGTTGGCCATGTTGATGTCGCCTTGTGCTCCGTTGAGATAAAGCACCGGAATGCGACCCAACTCGCTGCGAATAGTTTTGCGGGCAGCATCGGGGTAGTCGGCCGAGAATAGTCCTGCCCCGTAGAAATTCGTCGGGTGCGACGTATTGTGATACACGACCGCAATCGGTTTGTCGGCCTCGTCGACAGCGAAGATCGCCAAATGGGCAGGATCGTCGGGGCCTTCCATTCCGGCAAAGTCGGGACGTCGGGTGTTGCCGTGCATGGTGTGCGTACCATCAGCCCAGCAGACGCGTCGATTAAAACCAATTTGTGCGGTTCCCATACCCCAGCCAATTTTCGCAGGCTTTGCCGTTGCGACGGCAACGCTGGCAACATTGGCCAGTTTTTGACTGAGTAGGTCAATATAGGATTGATCCACGGGAATGTAGTAGTTGGTGCGAATCAGTGCAGGGCCAGAGTGGGTATGGGTGCATGTGATGATCACATGTCGTGGAGGGGTCCCCGCTACGGTAGAAATAGCGTCGCGAATAGGACTGACTGTTGCCAGATCCAACCCAACGAGATCGCAACTTATGAGCAGTAAGCGTGTTTGGCCGTCGGTTAAGAAAAGTGCATTAGCTTCGAGCTCATCTCGGATGCGTTCCCCCTTGCGCGTCACGCCTGCACCTTGTTGCCAGCTTCCCACCGCTGGCGTAATGATGCACGTTGCCGCTCCAATTTTCAACGACTGCGGTTGCTCGTTGGTTGCGTCTGCCGCATCTGCTCTTGATGAGCGCGCCCAAACGAGCGACAACATAAGCAGAATGCCAAAGAAGAATGTTCTTATTGTTTGCAACATAAATTGAATTCCAGTGTGGATTTAAGCTATCCGAAACGGTTTGCTCAGTGTGAGCACCCGCTCGGATCTTTCGTACCAACCCTGTGGACGATACTGTGAAGTGTGAAGGTAGCATTGTACACGGATTTGGGACGCTGTAGCAGAAACGGGTGAAATATGCGTGTTAAGAGGGAGTCTCGACTGTGAAGATTACGAACCTGCTTACTTTAGCATTGTTGATGCTGCCTGCGACGATCGTTTGGGCACAAGCCCCAAAGGCCCATACCGGCGTCCGACGACC
>JBDOMT010000248.1:0-6150 GCA_039831705.1 Pirellulales bacterium
CCAGACCCCCGCGGCGTATGCCGCCAGCTTGCCTGCTACCGTTCGGGCTACGCCCTCACTCCAGCCGGCAAGCTGCCTTACCCTCAACTCTCTCACTTAGATTGGTACATAAACTGGGGGTGAGCCACTCAAATGCGATTGTCGTTACACAAACCCCGTTTTATAGACCATAGCTGCGTCACGATTGATAAAACGCTTTTTAGCCCATCGCCTAGTAGCATGGGGGAATAGTGGGAAATCGGGGTATGGCTTGCTCGGCTTTGTTCTGGTAGCCTTGGCCATGGCGTTTTCTCCTCAGATTAAACAACGGGTGTCATTGAAGGTGTCACCCGCATTTTGTGCCTGAGAGAGAAAGCGTAAAATACGCTACTATACAAGAATGTGAGCCCGTAGCTCAGTTGGTAGAGCAACGGACTTTTAATCCGTGGGTCGTGGGTTCGAATCCCGCCGGGCTCATTTTCATGGTTTCTTGTAGACCTCAAACCCTGGTTTTCCAGGGTTTTTTATGTGTGTCCAGGCTAGTTCATCGTTGCAGTTTAATTTTCGGGTGAGCCGCAGGGCGTTAGCTCCCTGTTTTTACCGTGTAACCGGACACTAACGCGTTTCGGCTGATTTTTTACAACTCTAATTCTTAGCTGTAACAAAGCATTAGAGAATTATTGTCTCACTTTGGGATTTAAAAACCCTCGCCTTCTAGGCGACCACTTCAGTATTATGGAGTGAATGGAACACTACAGAAAAACGAGCCATACACGATTTGACATCAAGTTGCATTTTGTGTGGATTACTAAGTATCGAAAGCCGTTGTTGGAGGGTGAAATTGGCCTGAGCGTACGTCGATGGACACGTCAGATTTGTGCGGAACTTTAAGTCGAGATCATCCGGGGTCATGTGAGCAAGGACCATGTGCATCTGTTTGTGTCAGCCCCTCCGCACGTGTCACCGAACCAATTGATGCAACGCATAAAGGGTAAAACGTCGAGGAAATTGCTCATGGAGTTCAAGCACCTGAAGCATCTGTGTTGGGGGCGGCATGTTTGGGCGCGAGGATTTTTTGTAGCAACCAGTGGCAATGTGACGGACGAAGTGATCATGAAATACATTGAAACGCAAGATCTGGAAAAACCGGACGATGATTTTCGTGTTGAGGGTGGCTAATATTAAAGTCGGGCTTTAGCCGACTGTCGGCGAACCCTCCGCCTTCAAGCGGTGGTCTTCAGTCTTATGCTTTCATGCCTTCAGCGGCCTTGTGTTCACCTTGCATGAACAACCAGGTGGAGATGGTCGCCATTGCGCCGACTGCGATCAGCAAATTCATGAAACTGGACCAGCCCCCTTCCCCTGTGGCTAACCGACCAGCGATCAATCCAAAGATCGCACTTGCCGCGAATCCAAACATGTCAATCAGACATACCAGGGTGGCCGAATGAGGCCCTCCAAATTCAATCGAAAAGATGCTCATGGGAATATAATAAGCGGGTGAAGTCATCACACCAAAGAGGACTATCAAGACTAGCGCTACAGGAAAATTCCATTCAGCAGCCAAGCCCAGTGCAGGAAGATTTTTCAATGTCAGGATGCAACCTGTGGCTACGGCCAGGGTGGCGGCAAGCACGTTTCTCAACCCGATTTTTGAAAATTTGTCGTAAAATAAGATGGAGCCTAACAGGCCAGACAGTGAACCGATCGGCATGACGGAGGATGCCATGGCCGCTTTGGAGGGACTTAGTTTAAAAACTTCCATCAAATACGCGGGGACAAAATCCAGAAATGCCATTGCGCATGTAAGTGCCATAAGCATCACTACGACCAGCCAGGCTCTCGTGCTGCGGGCAAAAATCCACACTCCCTGGATTAGAGTTGTGCCATGCAAGGGGTGGTTTCGCTGGTTTTCCAGTGCCCACGCCGATTCCTTCTGCTTTGCTTCATCGCCTGCTCCAACTTCGTCTACCATTTTAAGAAAATCGGAATCCGCCGGCTTGTCGTGCAAAAAAAATCGACAGATCAAGTAAATCAACAGTGAAAATCCGGTGGAGAGGAAGGCGACCGTTCTCCAGTCAAACAGGCTCAACAACCATCCGAACAATAGGGTTCCTAAGGCGACGCTGGCGCGGGAACTGGTTGAAAGAATAGACCACACCCGACCATAGGTACTGGGGTGGTACCAGTGCCCAACGATTTTGGTCATGCCAGGCCATCCGGCAGACTTGGCACAATAAAGTAGGGCCGAGGAAAATATCAAGGCAATGGTTCTGGATTGGAGACCGAACACTGAAATCAGCAGGGCGCTGATGACAATGCCAGCCAGGAACGTAAGTCGGCCACCAATTTTGTCGGCCAGCGGTCCCCAGATTATTTTCCCAACCATGGCTCCCAACGTACTGAAGGCCAAGATGTCTCCGATGTCCTTGACGGTAAACCCCAAACTCTCATCAGCCAGCAGAGCCGGGCTCAGGATGGTCACCATTTGACGGCTGATCATCATCGCCCCGTAGCCGGCATACATGCATCCCAGAATTTCTACTTGTTGGCGGAGTCGCGACTTTCTCTGGGAAGCAAACATGGAGAACTCCGTGTTGTATCTATCGTGTCAGCAGGTGAGAGCTGGAACGGAAAATAAATCTTTCAAGCTTCCTAGCCGATCTCGTAGGAGATGGCTGGGCGTGGAGTCGGATGGCATGCGGAATATTATAGGCCATTCTCCTACTCCAACCATCAGACCGTAGCTGCCGAGCAATATCTTCCAGAACAGCAGCCACTTCTGCCAATAGTTGCATTCAAGAAAGAATCATGTTATTATCATGCGGCTTGTGCTTCAAGCTTTCCAGTGGTCTTTGCACAATTTGATAAACTCTTCCCACCAATGTCTGATCAAATCTTGCTTTTGGGATTGTCGCATCAGCATGTACATGCAGGACTAGATAAATACCTACATCAGTCTCAGAGGAATAAGTTTGATAATGCACCTGCTGAACTGGGCACTTGCTGAACTGGTTACTTGCTGAACTGGTTACTCCAACTATACTCCTCACGACAACTGCTCTCTTCACGAAAACTGAGCCCTTTACACTAGCTGAACTTATCACACCGATATAAGGGGATTCCCAATGATCCAACGCCGTCGGCAACTCAGCCATTTTGTACACGGTTTCACTCTGGTCGAATTGCTGGTCGTAATCGCCATTATAGGTATTCTGGTTGCCCTGTTGTTGCCGGCCATTCAAGCTGCCCGAGAAGCAGCTCGGCGAACCCACTGCCAAAACAGTCTAAAACAGATAGGGCTTGCAGTCCTCAACTACGCTAGCGCCCATGCGGGCGAACTGCCACCAGGGGGCATCACCAATGGACCCTGCTGTGGTACCCCCAGTAAAGAAAGCTGGTCCATCTCGATTCTTCCCTACCTGGAGTTGCAAAATCTCTACGACAAGTACGATTTCAATAAATTCAACGAGGATCCAGTGAATAGGCCCGTGCTGCAAGCGCACGTACCCGCCTACCTTTGTCCTAGCGATGAAGACACAGAAAGACTGGAACACCCAGAAAGTGGTCCCGGCGCGTCCATCCCGATGGCACGCGGGTCCTATCGGGCTAATACGGGTCGTTGTGGTGATCCTCCCATGGGTTGGTGGGACAGTCCGAGTGAGACCGGTGGTTTCGGTCCTCTAGCGGCCACCTGGAAAGGCCCGTTCCATGCCACTGGACACCCAGGTCGAGGTCGTCGAGGCTACGAAAATGCAACCAGTATTCCTAGGCTTACTCAGGTCACCGATGGACTATCCAAAACATTATTCATAGGCGAAGCCACCAATCGAGAGAGCAAAACGAGAAGAACACGGCTTGCCAATTCGACACGTCGGCGGCGGACCTTCTGGGCATACACTTACACTTCTTACAACAAATCGTGCGTCGTCCCCCAAACCAGAACTTTACTGGTCGATTATGGCCGTTGTGTGGAAGTGAGAGGGCCGGGCGGTGAAAATCCCTGCAAACGGGCATGGGGATCACTTCATCCCGGAGGACTCCATTTCGCTTTTGGCGATGGCTCTGTCCGTTTTCATGAATCTTCGATCGACATGGAAATTTTTGCCGAGATGGCAACTATGGCGGGTGAAGAGCTTATCGATTATTAAAATAGCAGACAACTTATGACTCAATCCATAGAGGTGGAATTTTGTCACATCATTGGTTAATACTGGCTGTCGTACTGGCAGTGGGAATGACTGGCTGCGACTCGGGTCCTCAAGTAGCCCCTGTTGAAGGTACTGTTCTGCTTGATGGTGAACCGTTGGTGGGAGCAAGTGTGAACACACAGCCGCTAGGTACTTCTTCCAACCCCAATCCAGGAGCCGGTTCGTTTGGCACGACCGATGAACAGGGGCATTATAATTTGGAACTGGTCGATCCACCAATCGCAGGAGCTGTCCTGGGTGAACATCGAGTAACTATCACTCGTAAAGACAAAGACAATTACAGTTCCAGCGATAAATTTGTGCTACCCCAAGGCATACCCTGGCCTGTCCGCTATGGTGATGGTAGCCTCAGGTTAACCGTTACCCCGGAAGGCAATATCGAAGCCAATTTTGATCTAACGCTCAAGCAATAAAAACGCATACCTCGAACAGGTAATAACCAGACGCTTTGATGAGGCAGAGAAAACTTCCAGAGAAATGCCGGCTAGGCTCGAGGCATGCTCTAATCCCCAATACGCCAGAGGTGTGATTTGCTACGAAAGTAGATTGCTCCCTCAACTGGAACGGCTGAGGCGAATATGCGTTCTTCAAGGTTGTTGGTGATGATCAATTCGTACTCGGCGGATGCGCGAATGACGTGCGTGGACCCCTCTTCGCTTGTGAAGTAAATGCGATCTTCGGCATAGATGGGAGACGACGAATAATTTCCACCTAACCGCTTAGTCCAATGGACTTCGCCTGAGTGGGCGTCGAGACACGAGGCGATGCCATTATCGGACACAAACTGAAGACCACCGCCTGAAGGCGGAGGGTTCGCCGACAGTCGGCTAAAGCCCGACTTTCTGGTTGTGGCTTACTTACCGCAATCGCCACGAAGTGGCGAGAGCATCTAGCCGTGGGGCGTGAGCCCACGGTGGCGTTTTCAGATTATTCCCTAGCCCTGAAAGGGCGACAGCGAGTGGCCCAAGCGGAAAATTGGTTTCGTTCAAAACGGCTGCTGTCGCCGCTGCGCGGCTAAAATATCTGTAATGCATCTATTCCGTGGGCTCACGCCCACGGCTAAACGATGTCGCCGCTGCGCGGCTATTATGCCCGCTTTGCCCGGTATCGAAGTACGCTTCCGTAGCCTAGTTCTACTGAAGTGATCGCCTGAAGACGAGGGTTTTTAGATCCCAGCAGGAGACAATAAATCTCATCGCCCACCACCAATGTAGACGACGTATTTGGCACGCCCAGATTATGCTGCCAGACGATGTTTGATTTAGTAGCATCGCCGGTAGCGCCGTGAGGGTTTATGGCTAGCAATTGCGGTCGCATAAATCCTGTAGCGACATACAGGCGACCATGGGCGTAAACCGGTCGCGGAACGACTGAAAATCCTTCGCCATAGTCGACTCGCCACAATTCTCGACCGTTCTATCGGTGCAAGTAGTTGGCTTGCGCCGATCACGATCACCTTATTGGCGTCCTCTCTATTCCTATGTTATCCGTTCCACTCCACTGGAGCCGATAACCTGCAAAAGGCAAACAACATGACAATGCTGCAACCATGGACTGGTCCCTACGGAGGCGTTCCTCCCTGGAACCTGGTGCAACCAGACGATTTTGTCGCCGCCTTCGATGCGGCCATCGAGTTGGCAGATGAAGAAATCGAAGCCATTTCGGACAATTCCCGGCAGCCATCATTCGAGAACACCCTGGTGGCGATCGAAAAAGTGGGGCGCCCTTTGGACCGACTTGAAACGCTGTTCGGCGTCCACACGGCCAATCTCAACGTGGGGCCAATCGCCGACATCGAAAAGATCGTCATGCCCAAGTTGGCTGCCTTCCACGACCCTGTTGTTTATACACAAGTCTCTTGTTTTGGCCCAAACGCTAGCCATGCGGTAGCAAAGTCGCACATTCTTCTGATGCCGACCCAGACTGTTTGTGGTCCGGGAGGGGGTTCGCTGGGTCGATT
>JBDOMT010000486.1:0-26432 GCA_039831705.1 Pirellulales bacterium
CGACTCATCCTCGGCGAGCATTCGAGCAGAACGTTGTGATCGAAATAGATTAAACACAGGTGCCATGTATGTTGGAAATTCTTCGGGTTTGAGTTGCATCGGATCGGTGCAGGTCCAGGGAGGGTCGTTGGCATTCTGTAGCCAGCCGATTGCAGGATTTTTTACTTTGGGCAAATCAGTATAGGGATGAACTTCGGTCCAAAGGTCCGCCGATTTTCCTCCAGGAATGATGCGATCCCAATAGTTCCAGTCACCACCGGCCCGCAGCGGTACATGTCCATTGAAGAGGTAAAAGATATTGCCATCTTTGTCGGCATACATGACATTCCAAAAGGGGATTTGGCCCATTTGGAGGGCCGATTCAAATTCCTTAAAATTCTTTGCCGTTGCCGTTTTCCACCATTGCTGGCTGGCATCGGGCCGTTCCAGGAAAAATCGAATGGCAACTGCCTTTTTCTTTCCCTTTTTAACGACCGGTCCATGGGCGGATCGTAAAATTTCTATTTCATAGTCAGCCAGATGGCCTGACTCATTCTTGATTTTGATTGTTTTGACGGAACGCTCAAAAGGTTGGACTTCCCCGTCCAGTAAATAGCCGTCATCTTGCAATTGAAGTTCATAGGAATCGGCGTTGTCGATGGTGTTATTGGTATGGCTCCAGCCCAAGTTTTCATTGAATGCAATCCTCCAACCTGGAAAACCAACTAAAGTCGCTCCATAGGTATTGACGCCAGGCGCTATCCCGTGAAATTCATAAAAGAGAAATACATCCGACCAAGGTAGATGGGGGTTTTGCACCAGCATGGCATGCCCGTCGGCCGCACGTGAAGGGCCAACTGCGTACGTATTGGATCCTGTATCTTCATGCGGTGCCTCTTGTGAAGGATCCGCGTCCTCCTCAGGTTGATCTTTCTCCTGCCACGAATGAATCTTGCCTAAATCACCTCCGCCGACAAAACGTACATAAAAGACATAAAGTGAGTGTTGGTTGATGTCCGCTACAGTGATCGGCAGGATGTCGCTATTTGCTGCTTCGATTGTTTCGGGATGGGCGCTCAGGTAAGCATTCATCCCCGCAACAAAAGCACGTGTATGCTGTTTTTGCTCTCGGTCCTGGCCCTTCCACTATTGGGCAGCCAGTTTGGGGAAACCGAGGGTATGTACGAGCACATCACGTTGAACGTTTTTGCTGCCTCCCCAATACTCAGCAGCCCGGCCTCGAGAGCGGCCCAAGAGTTTTAAAATGAGGTTGCCATGGCTGTGCATCTGTGCCCAACCATCGGCAAAAAAAGTTCCTGCTGAGTCTGGGCAAAAACATGCGGCACTCCCCAACGGTTCCAGAGGATTTTTGTAGAATCCGTAGGCTCCTCAGCGCAAGAAATCGAAATGCAGACGCAAAGGCCTAAGCAACTTCCTGCCAGCGACAAAAAGAGTGATTTTCTGAGGTTGGTCCAGTTCGGCTCGGCCCAGTTCGGCTCCTTCTTCATGAATTGGAAGTCCTTTCAATAATTCGGTTCCGGTTGTTTGTGGATAGGTTCAATCTACGTTACCAGTAGAATCCGTAAAATAAATAAACTAATGCTAATCGGTAGAAGTTGCCGATGGCTTCCCCAGGGTAATGTATTTATTGGGGGAGCTCACCATGCGCATTTTTGCCAAATTCGCCTTTTTGATGTTGTACGCAACTGCTGGTGGTCAGCTTTTCGGCCAGGGTATTGTCCTTCCTGCCAGTGGTGCGGTCAATCGGGGTATGGCAGGCGCAGCGGTTGCAGCTCCTCTCGATGCGATGGGGGCGTTGTATTGGAATCCTGCCACCATTAGCGGGCTGGAAAAATCGGAGTTGTCCGCTAATTTCGAATTACTTCTCCCTACCTATGATGTCAGTTCATCCATTCCAGGGGTTGGGGCTGGTAGCACTGGAGCTGAACCTGGGGTCAGTCCCATTCCGAATATTGGCTGGGTCCACAAGACACAATACCAAGGGCTCACCTTTGGACTTGGACTTCAAACGGTCGCCGGGTACTACGCCAACACACCAGCAGATTCAGATAATCCAGTTCTGGACGCACCACCGGCCGGTATTGCATCACCTGCCGGCTTGGGAAGATTTGCCGGGCAGGCCATCTACCTGCAAATGGCTCCTGTATTGTCGTATGCGGTTTCCGAGCAGCTGTCGTTTGCTGTTGGTCCCGTGGTAACGTTGGGGAATGTTTCCGCCAACGTCAATTACTTTTCGACTCCCAATGCAAATGGCCTTTATCCGACAGGTAATGGTACTCGGTATATGTGGGGTGGTGGGTTTCAGCTTGGCACCTACTATATTCACAACGAACGTTTGAAATTTGGAGCATCGTACAAAAGTCCTTCCTGGATGGAGCATTTCCGTTATAATTCGGAAGACGCAGACGGCGCACCACGCGGCCTTTCCAACAATTTTGACTTGCCGATGATTGTTTGCATTGGCACCGCATTTTCGCCAAGTGAAGAAACCGTTTTTGCTCTTGATGTACGTTATCTTGATTACGAGAACGCTGATGGATTTGGTGATGAAGCTAAGTTCAATCCTGATTTTTCAGTAGCAGGACTAGGTTGGAGAAGTCAAACATCGGTCGTAATCGGTGCGCAGCACCAATTAAATGAAGTACTGTATGTTCGTGCTGGCTACATGTATGCTTCGGAGTTGCTTGATGACGCGGACACCTTTTTCAATCTAGGTGCGAATCTAGGTTATCAACATATTGCATCCCTGGGGGCCTCAGTGAAGTTGGGTGAAAATGTGGCACTCAACATGGCCTACAGTCATGCGGCGACCTCATCGATTGAAGGGCCCGTGGTGACTGCTGCCAATACACCGGTTCCCGGTTCATCGGTGAGGAACGTCATCAACGTTCACGTTGTTACCTTGGGGATTTCCGTAGGGTACTGAGCTACCTGCCGGTGAATCGTGGGGATCGTTTTTCCAGGAAGTGGGCGACTCCTTCCTGAAAATCATCGGATTGAAAACTGGCCAGCATCTGGTCGTTGGCCGTATCGACCGCTTCTCCCAGTGATTGGAACATGGCTCCATACGTCTGCTGTTTGATGATTTGGAGCGATCGGGGTGATACGGTGGTGGCGAGCAATTTGGCGTATTCGTGTACTTCGGACATGAGCGAATCGTGGGGCACGACCCGATTGACCAGGCCCATTTGCAGCCCTTCGTGAGCGTCGATTATCCGTGCCGAATAAAGTAAATCTAAGGCATTGCTGTGGCCAATAATCTTTGGCAACAGCCAGCTCACGCCATGCTCGGCAATGAGTCCACGTTGGGCAAACGCGGTTCCGAATACTGCCTGGTCTGAAGCGAATCGCAAATCGCAATAGAGGGGCAGCACAAAGCCCAACCCTATTGCGGGACCGTTAATGGCACCGAGGATAGGTTTGCGGATCGCAGGGAAGTAAGTGTAGGTTTTTTGAAAGTCTTGTGGCGTACCTTCACGTGGATGAGGAGGAACAATCTTCTCACGCAGTTCATCCAGGTTGGCCGTAGGCCAGTCGATCTTTGCCACCCAGCCCAGTGCCGACAAGTCGGCACCGGCACAGAAGCCTCGGCCAGCCCCGGTGAGTACGATCACCCGTACTTCCGCAGACTCATCAGCGGTTTGCATCGCGTCAAAGAGTTCGTCTTCCAATTGCTTAGTTAGCGCATTCAAGCGATCGGGTCGGTTGAGCGTGATCGTCGCGACGTGATTCTGGACGTCAACCAGTACGGTTTCATAGGAGGTGGGCATGTTAGGGTATCGGGTATCGGGTGTTGTGCTGGTGCTGGTGCAATTTCTTTATCAAATTACCGCAACACCGAACTACTGATCAAAAGGCGTCATCGGGAAAGGACATGATGGTTTCAGAGCCTGCCATCAGTGTGGCGAAGGCGGCGCTTGATTGGGGCAGGATGCGTTGCATGTAGAATTGGGCGGTTGCCACTTTGGCCGCATAGAATCCGGTTTTGTCATCGTCCAATTTTTCCAGAGAGATTTTCGCCATGCGGGTCCACAGGTAGGCAAATGCCACCAGGCCAAATAGGCGCAGGTAGTCTGTGGCAGCAGCTCCAGCCTCATTGGGATTTTTCAGGCCCTGCTGGGCAATGTGGCCGGTGGCCCGTTGCAGTCGACCAAATGCTTTGGCCAAAGGTTGGATGAACTCCTCCAGGTCGCCGTTTTCAGCATGCTCCAGCAGGAAATTTTGGACCGGGTGGAAAAAGGATCGCAGGTACCGTCCTGTGTGAGCTGCCAGTTTTCGCCCGACCAAATCGAGCGCTTGAATGCCGTTGGTGCCTTCGTAAATGATCCCAATCCGCGCATCGCGGACGTACTGCTCCATGCCATGTTCGCGAATGTAGCCGTGACCGCCGAATACCTGTAAACCCAAGTTGGTGCATTCAAATCCGACGTCGGTCTGGAATGCTTTGACCACAGGAGTCAGCAGAGAAGCCAGGTCGTCGGCATCCCTTCGTCGCCGGGGGTCGGGATGCTTGTGAGATAGATCGATTTCCTGGGCTGCCCACATGCTCAAGGCTCGTGATCCTTCGGTATAAGCACGGATCGTCAGCAGCATCTTACGCACATCGGGATGAACCAGAATCGGGTCGGCCGGTTTCGTAGGAGTCCGGGATCCGGTGAGAGCCCGACCCTGGAGACGTTCGTGTGCGTACTCAACGGCTCCCTGGTACGATGCTTCGGCCAGAGCCAATCCTTGCAGGCCAACACCCAGTCGGGCTGAGTTCATCATGGTGAACATGGCACGCATGCCTTTGTGTGGCACGCCGACCAGGTAACCGACTGCGTCGTCGAAATTCATGACGCAGGTACTGGAACCTTTGATGCCCATTTTGTGCTCAATGCCGCTGCATTCGACACCGTTGGGGCTACCGAGAGATCCATCGTCATGGATGGAAAGCTTGGGTACCAGAAACATAGTGATGCCCTTGATCCCTGCAGGGGCGTCGGGCAGTCGGGCTAATACCAAGTGGATGATGTTTTCATTCAAATCGTGTTCGCCGGCTGAAATGAACGATTTAGTACCGCTCACCAGATAAGTGCCATCCTCTTGGGGCGTGGCCTTGGTACGAATCAGGCCTAAGTCGGTGCCACAGTGGGGCTCTGTCAGGCACATAGTGCCTCCCCAGGTACCATCGATCAGTTGGGGTAGAAACTTTTGTTTCAGTTCGTCGCTACTGTGGGCATCCATGGCATGGCAAACACCCTCGGCGAGGCCCGGGTACATGGCAAGGGACAGGTTAGCCGAAAGGAGCATTTCAGAAACCAGAATGCCCAACGAACCAGGCATTCCTTGGCCACCATATTGGGGATCTGCCCCCAGGCCGGTCCAGCCTCCCTGGGCAAATGTCGAGTAAGCTTCCTTGAATCCGGCAGGAGTGTGAACCGTGCCTTCTGCAAAGGTACAACCTTCTTCGTCGCCTGATCGATTGAGGGGATGCAGCACGTTTTCTGCCACTTTGGCAGCTTCGTCTATAATGGCATCGACCAGGTCAGGAGTCGCCTCTTCGTAACCCGGCAACTGGCTCAAGCTGTTGCCGTCGTGTAGTTCGTAATAGACGAAACGCATATCGCGTCGAGGCGCTTTGTAGCTCGCCATGAAGGTGTCCTCTAGTTTCTCAAAGGTTTGCCGGTTTCCAGCATGTGTTCGATCCGATCGAGGGTGGCTGGGGTTTGCACCAGGCCAATAAAGGCTTCGCGTTCCAGAGTCAGGAGATCGTCTTCAGATACCCGTTCGGTGAGGTCGGTGTCGCCACCTGACAGCACGTGTGCAAGCGCTTTGGATACTACCACATCGTGTTCGGTTGCCTTGCCCGCATGATGAAAATCGTCCACTGCCATGCCGAAGGCGACCTCGGCAGTGGGACCGGGTAAGGCAAGTTCAGGCTCTTCGGGAGGCTGGTAATGGTTGGCCAATTCCAATGCTTTCGATTTAGCCGCAGCCAGCAGACGGTCCTGGTTCATCACAATGTCGTCGTTGGGACGCAGGTAAAGTAGTTCCTTGGCTTCGTCCGCCGACTTGGATACTTTGGCCATGCTGATCGTTTCAAATACACGAGTGACGCCAGGCATCGGTCCTTGGTAGTAATCCGAGCGGTTGTTCCAACGGATCAGCATTTCTTTGCATCCGCCCCAGCCGGGGATCACTCCAACTCCGACTTCGACCAGCCCCATGTAGGTTTCAGCATGCGCTTGGACATTGTCACAATGTAACAGAATTTCGCAGCCGCCACCCAGGGCCATGCCGGAGGGTGCGCCGACTACCGGGAAGGGAGCATATTTCATTGCTTTGTAAACAGCTTGCCCCTGGCCCGTCATCTCTTCAATTTCAGACCAGGCGGCAATGTTGGCGGCAAACAGAGCCATGCCGATGTTGGCGCCTACGGAAAAATTAGTCGCCTGATTGTGAATCACCAGTGCCTTGAAATTTTGTTGAGGAATGATGGCCAGCGCTTTGCCCAGCATGGCTAGCGAGCTCGAGTCGAGGCTGTTCATTTTGGAGTGAAACTCCAAACAAAGAACTCGGTCTCCCAGGTCCCACAGGCTGGCCGAACCATTGCTGGCTACCGGTTCGGCAGCAGCCCGTTTTACATCAGCCAGGAGCAGTACGCCCTCATTGGGTTGCAGCGGGTGATACGATCCATCGGTGCCAAAGTATTGCAACTGGCCATCTTCAACTTGGTAGAATGTTCCTGTGCCGACTTGTTTCAATAAGTCGGGTACCGGACAGCCTTGCTGCTTCAGTCGGTCGGCAAACCAGGCTGGGCCGAGTTGGTCGATCATCTCGAAGGGGCCTCGCTTCCAGGCATAGCCCAATCGCATGGCCTCATCGATCTGGGCCACGGTGTCGGCAATTTCGGGGACCAGCGAGGCCGCGTAGCTCAAGGTTTGAGAGAGTAGTTTCCACGCATAGCGACCACCCTTGTCGGGGTGTTCGACCAAGGCGCGGAGTCCCTGTTTCCCTGCTGCAATGCTCTCCAGAGTCGGTTTGACTGCCGGATGGTACTCTCCTGTGAGCAGGTCAATCGCTTCCTTGACCTTCTTGCCGCCACTTTGCCCTTCACCACTTGTTTTGTTGAGTCGATAAAAGCCGCCTTTGCCCTTACGCCCAGTGTAGCCTTCGGCAATCATTTTCTTGAGAAGTTCAGATTCTTGATAGATGTCCCGATAGGGGTCATCGGCTGGCAGTGAGACGAGCATCGAATGGGCAATATGAGGCCCCAGGTCAAGACCGACCAAATCCATCAGCGCGAAGATACCTGTCTTGGGAAAACCCATTGGACGGCCCGCTACTGCATCGGCTTCTTCCACGCTGAGGCCTTCTTCGCCGGCGGCACGCATGGCACTGGCAATCCACAACATGCCGATACGGTTGGCGATAAACCCGGGCGTATCGTTACAATCGACGACACCTTTCCCTAACGCCATGTCGGCGAATGCACGTAGTGTCTGGGTGGCATCTGGGCGAGTCTGAGTCCCTGTCACCAGTTCCAGTAAACGCATGTAACGGGGAGGATTAAAGAAGTGGGTGATCAGAAAATCTTGCGTAAATGTGGCGGGCATTCCCTCAACCAGTGTCTCCAAGGGAATGGTAGAAGTGTTCGAGGAAACAATCGAGCCCGCTTTGCGCACCGGATCGATCCGAGCGTAGAGATCTTGTTTAATCTCAGTCCGTTCGATCACCGCTTCGATGATCCAGTCGCAATCGGCTAGCAGATCGAGATGGTCCTCGATATTGCCCGGTGTAATCCGTTTAGCATTGCGCGGGTGCATGAGAGGGGCGGGAGACGTTTTGAGCAATCTTTGAATCGCGCCCGTGGCGATGACGTTACGATCTTTGGCATTAGGGGCTTGGGCTTCAGAAGGGACAATATCGAGTAACACAACGGGAATGCCCGCGTTGGCAACTTGGGCGGCGATACCTGCGCCCATGACCCCAGCACCAATCACGGCGACTTTGTTGATTTCTGGCATTGCAGCAGTCCGTTGATAAAGTGCTTTGTTAGTGAGATCGTGACTAAATTCGACAAGTTTATTCTCTAATCAGTAAATATTAGGGAGCGAAAACGAAGGCATGTTGTCTACCCGTTGAGTTTTTCGCGACGTAGAGTTGGCAGATATAGGCCGCTCGCAACTCAAATGACTTTTCAACGGGTTGCTTCTATCGCCTCCAATACGGTGGCGATTCCCTGGCCACCACCAATGCATTGGGTGGCGAGGGCATACTTGCCACCTTCGCGTTTGAGTAATTGGGCCGCCTTGCCGGTGATGCGTGCCCCAGTGGCGCCCAAGGGATGCCCCAGCGCGATTGCGCCGCCGTCGATATTTACGGTTGCCTTGTCGAGCCCCAGGTCGCGAATGGAGGCAATCGACTGAGTGGCGAAAGCTTCGTTGATTTCGACTACGCTCAGGTCCTTTACCCCAATGCCCGCACGCTTGAGCGCTTTTTGAGTTGCCCCGATTGGCCCCAATCCCATGGTTTCGGGCAAACAGCCGGAGACAGCAAACGAGCGGATGCGGGCGAGTGCTTCGAGGTCATTTTCCTTGGCGTACTGTTCGGTGCAGACTAGCGTGGCGGCGGCACCATCGGTCAGGGGTGCTGAGGTGGCGGCAGTGACCGTGCCATTTTCATCAAAGGCCAGCTTGAGTTCGGCCATTTTTTCCAGTGTGCTATCGGGTCGTAGGCAGCCATCGGTGTCGACGGAAGCATTACCTCCTGTGGAGTGAACGCGTGTGATGGGAACAATTTCGTCGGCAAGACGACCGGCTTCCATTGCTTGGGCCGCTTTCCGCTGACTCTCCAAGGCGAACTCTTCTTGTTCGACGCGTGATATTTTATAACTATTGCCTACGTTCTCAGCCGTCTCACCCATCGACATGTAGGCTGCTGGCTGCTTTTTGTAGAGCGCCGGGTTGGGCATGGGATTGAATCCGGTCATAGGCACACGGGTCATCGATTCGACTCCCGCACACAGAAACACTTCACCCGCATCCATCTGGATGGCACCTGCCGCCATGTGAATCGCTTGCATTGACGAACCACAGAAACGATTGACTGTGACCCCCGATACGGAGATCGGCAGGTCGGCCAAAAACACGACCAAGCGGGCCATATTGAATCCTTGTTCCGCCTCAGGGAAAGCACAACCTAGAATTAAATCTTCGATATTTTCGACTTGGATCCCGGTCCGATCGACCAAGCCACGGACCACCTGAGCCACCAAATCATCGGGCCGGACTTTGGCCAATTCGCCCCGTCTGGCAGGCTGAAAGGGAGACCGGGCATAACCGGCAATGACTACATTTTTCATGCTTTTAGTACTCTCCATGTTTCACGCTTGTGGGCTAACCCGGATATTTACCCCGTTTCTGCTACGGCGTCCCAAGTCCTTTCCTCGGTTGGCTACGGGGCTGGCTATGGGGCCTCGCGACGAAACGGATGAAATATCCGGGTTGGCAATTCATCATAGCAAACAGTGGTGACTGGTTGAAAGGCCCGCTGACATCCCATGGAGCGAGCCACAGACAAAATGACCGGTATTCCTGTAGAAAGAAGATCGACAATACGTTACTTTCATGTGATGAATCAACAGCAAACCATTGGTTTGATCCGAAGTGCCGGAGTGGTTGGAGCTGGAGGCGCCGGTTTTCCAACTTGGCGTAAATTGGAGACGCCCGTTGAGCGGATTCTCGTCAATGGAGCAGAATGCGAACCTCTGTTATCCAAAGATCGTGAGCTGATGTTACAGGCCAGTGAAGATCTGTTTCGTGGGCTGGTGGTCATGCAAGCGTTAACGGGAGCCCGCCATGTCACGATTGCAGTGAAAAAGAAGAACAGTGATGTGATCGATTTTCTTGAGCAGCGTATAAGCAAGCACCAATACGATTCTCATGTGTTGGACGATGTTTATCCGTCGGGTGATGAGTACGTGTTGGTCTATGAAGTTACGGGAAAACGCATTCCGCCCCGCGGCATACCACCGATGGTTGGCTGCCTGGTGGTTAATGTGGAGACGACTGTCAACGTGGCTCACGCCGTCAATCGACAACCCGTGACTCAAAAATGGGTGACTATCTGCGGGGCCGTGGCCCAACCGATCACGACGGTCGTTCCTGTTGGAACCAGTTTTCGAGATTGCATCACACTGGCCGGAGGCTCTACCACTGAGGATCCGGTTGTTCTGACAGGTGGCGTGATGATGGGGGGGATGGAAACCGACTTGGAACTTCCAGTGACCAAGACGATCGGTGGTGTCATTGTGTTGCCGAGAGATCATTACATCGTTGGTCGAAAGAGCACTTCCCAGGCAACTTACACTCGCATTGGCCACGGTCAGTGCGATCAGTGTTCGTTGTGCACGGAGCTTTGCCCCCGATATCTACTCGGTTATCCGATCGAACCCCATCGTGTGATGCGTACTTTGCTGATGACCGGATCCGCCAAGGCGCGGGGCAGTCTGTGGGCCGAACATTGCTGTGAGTGTAATATTTGCTCGTTGGTGGCTTGCCCTGAGGGCCTCGATCCAAAAAATATCTGTGTCGATGCTAAAGGAATATTGCGAGAGCAAAACCTTACACGCGGCGAAGAAGAATTACGCCAACTGTTTCAGGATCCCCATCCGGTGCGTAAGGGTCGTGAAGTCCCAATCAGTAAACTCACCCAGCGGCTTGGCCTGGCAGCCTACGATCGGAAAGCACAGTACTACGCGAAGTTCCTCACTCCCAGCCACGTGACACTGCCTCTGAATAGTCATATCGGAATACCTGCACAGCCTATGGTTCAAGTGGGGGATCAGGTTGCCAAGGGACAGATCTTGGCCGAGATACCCGAGGATAAGTTGGGATGCCCTGTGCATTCGAGTATCGATGGACGGGTCACAGCAATCAACGAGCAAAATATCGAATTGACCGCGCTGTAGAAAGATTAGCTATGAACAATGTAAATAACGGCACTGCTGTTGGTATCATTGAAACTTCCAGTATTGCCAAGGGATTTGAGATTGCGGATGTCGTACTCAAGGCGGCTGATGTGCAAATGGTAGTCAATCGGACCATTTGCCCAGGCAAGTACATGGTGATTATCGGGGGAGATGTCGATGCAGTGCAGGCCAGTATTGAGGCTGGCATTCAGGTAGGGGCACACACGGTGGTGGACCATTTTGTTATTGCAAATTTGCATCCGGCCGTTTATCCCGCAATTAGCGGGGTAGCCCAATTTCCAAAACTGCGGGCGCTTGGAGTGATCGAATCATTCAGTGTAGCGTCGATTATTGAAGCAGCCGACACGGCAGTGAAGACAACGCAAGTGGATTTGATCTCGATTCACCTGGGGATGGCAATTGGGGGCAAAGGATTTGTCACCCTTACCGGAGACATCGCTTCAGTGGAGGCAGCAGTCGAGGCTGGCGCGGCCGTGATTGAAGAGAAGGGCTTGCTGGTGGAGAAGGTGACGATTCCCTCACCACGTGAGGAAATCATTCGGGAATTTGTGTGAAAAAGAGGCCCTGTAGAAAAAGAGGCCCTGTAGAAAAAGAGGCCCTGTAGAAAAAATGGCCCTGTAGAAAAAATGGCCCTGTAGAAAAAATGGCCCTGTAGAAAAAATGGCAAGCCCGCCTTGCCGTGTGTGCGTAGAGTTTCCGAGGGCCCTAATCGTAAGGGGGGACTTAGACCGTGGTTCGTGTGATCCACCAGTGACCAGAGTCTATTGACTAATTAACCCAATTGGCT
The DNA here is from genome assembly GCA_039831705.1 of Pirellulales bacterium. Taxonomy (GTDB): domain Bacteria; phylum Planctomycetota; class Planctomycetia; order Pirellulales; family Lacipirellulaceae; genus JAJRWS01. Next base: position 11,763 of record JBDOMT010000486.1, read on the forward strand.
AGTTAACCTGCGAACCTGGACGGAGGCTATACACGCGGCACGGTCGTTTTTCGGTCCCCAAGGCAATTGCATCGGCACCCGGAAAATGTCTCAATGCACGCACAAGACGGTGTCTTGCCAGTATGAATTGTAGCAAGGTTCTAGTAGGTTTGCAAGATAAATCTAAATGGTTTCTAATCATTCTATCAATGGCTAAGTTCACAGGGGATTTTGGCAGTATGGCTCAATGGAAAGTCGTAGGAATCAACTTTGACCATTTACATATGGGCGATAATTTGCGCGCCGTTTTTGAGCATCCGGATGCCCAGATTGTAGGGTTGTGTGATGAGAAACCCGAAAGGATGCGTGGGGCGATAGAAAATTTTAATGTGCCCGCCAACTGCGTCTACACGCAATTCGAACGGTGTCTCCAGGAGACTGAGCCCGATATTGTACTACTTTGTCCGGCAACCGCTCATCATGGTGAATGGACTAAAAAAATTGCCCCCTGGGGTGTGCATCTGATCATGGAAAAACCGTTCGCGGCCTCATTGGCTGAGGCCGACGAGATGATCAGGGCGATGGCTGAAACGGGCAAAGAATTGCTGATCAATTGGCCCCTGGCCTGGTACCCATCGCATCGGACGACCAAACGCCTGGTCGATGAGGGTGCGATCGGCCAGTTATTGGAAGTTCACTATTACGACGGCAATCGGGGCCCACTGTGGCATACGGCCGACAAACAGATTTGTACACTCCAGGATGTGATACGAGAAAAGCCAAACAGTTGGTTTTATCAGCGCGCGTGTGGTGGCGGTTCGTTGCAAGACTACCTCGGTTATGGGGCAACCTTGGGAACCTGGTTTATGCAGGGGCAAAAACCGCTCGAAGTAACCTGCATGGTCGATCAACCTGCTGGCCTGGAAGTCGATGAACACAGTGTTACCATCGCCCGCTACTCGACTGGCTTGAGCAAGTTTGAAACACGTTGGGGAACATTCACCGACCCTTGGACCGATCAGCCGCAACCTCGTTGCGGATTTGTCGTGGTTGGCAGCGAAGGAACCATCGCCAGTTGGGATTATGCCAACACTCTATCAGTGCAAACCGGCCAAGACCCAGAGGGGCAAGAGATTCCAGTCGATACGTTGCCGCTAGCCGAGCAGAATCCTGTGGCCCATCTGATCGATTGTCTACATAATAACACCTCGCTGATCGGTCCCGTATCACCGCAACTCAGTCGCATCGGTCAGCAGATTGTCGACAGCGCCGTTCAGAGTGCGGCCGAGAAGCGAACGGTGAGTCTTGTTAGCTAGCCCACATTGATCATTAGACCCAAATATAGGACATTACCATTCGTAGTATGCGTGGCGGATACCCAATACCAGCACGCAGCGCAAGCAAGTGGGTCACGAATACCTACCCACTCGCTTGCGAGTCGTGCTTGTATTTTGGTGAATTTTCAATTGCCGCCACTTGGTGCAAAGTCCTTCTGACCAATTGTCCTATTGGCAAAATAGCTGACGCTGTTCCATAGGGATCGTACGCAATGAGCAAAACCAATTATGCTTTAGATTCGGGTGACGAACTTCCTCAGATCGAGGCTCCCGAATTGGCCTATCGGCCTATGGAACCCAAGAACGGTCCTTTGCGCATAGGACTGATCGGTTGTGGGGGAATCAGTGAAACTCATTTGCAGGCTTATCGGCAGGCAGGTTATCAAGTACCCATTTTGTGCGATCGGAATCTGGGTAAGGCCGAGCACTGCCGGGACGAATTTTATCCTCAGGCCGAGGTCACATCCGACTACCGGACGGTGTTGGAACGGACCGATATCGAAATTGTGGATTTAACTCCCCACCCGGCCGAACGGAGTGAACTGATCGAGGTGGCTCTGCTTAAAGGGAAACATGTTCTGAGCCAGAAACCGTTTGTCACCGATCTGAATGTGGGAAGACAACTGGTAGAGTTGGCTCAATCCCAGGGCTTAAAACTGGCCATCAATCAGAATGGTCGCTGGGCTCCTCACTTTGCCTACTTGCGTGAGGTGGTTCGGGCAGGACTGATCGGTCGTGTGTCGGCTGTTCGTTTGGCCGTCCATTGGGATCATAACTGGATTCAAGAAACGCCATTCGACCAGGTGCATCATATTCTCTTGTACGACTTTGGCATTCACTGGTTTGATTTTGCTTGCAGCCTACTGGAGGGACGCCAGGCACGGAGTGTCTACGCCACCATTGCTCGGTCGCCCACCCAAAAAGCTACGCCACCGTTGTTGGCTCAGGCAGTGATCGATTACGACGATGCGCAGGTTTCATTGGTCCTGGACGCCGATACGCCGGTGGGGCCAGAGGATCACACCTTCATCGTTGGGTCGAGTGGCACTGCCCAAGCGCGAGGCCCCGATCTTTCTCGTCAAACAGTGACGGTGGCCACCGCGTCAGGTCAGTTTTCACCCCAGTTGGAGGGAACCTGGTTTCCCGATGGATTTCATGGCGCGATGGCCGAATTGATGTGTGCCATCGAAGAGGATCGACCTCCTCTGCACGATGCCCGGGAGAATCTCACCACGTTGTCGCTCTGCTTTGCTGCGGTCGAAAGCGCTGAGCGTCACCAGTCCGTGGATCCGATGAGTGTGGCTGGATTGGAAGGGAATTGCTGATGAAATCAAATAGCAGTAAAAATCGCTCATTCGCTAGCGACAACAATGCGGGGGTATGTCCTGAGGCCTGGGCAGCTTGGGAAACGTCCAATCGGGACCATGCGACCGGCTATGGGGATGACCGCTGGACTGCGCAGGCTGCGGACCTGTTTCGCGATCTGTTTGAGACCGATTGCGAGGTGTTTTTTGTCTTTAACGGCACCGCCGCGAACTCGCTTGCCCTGTCGACGATGTGCCAATCCTACCATAGTATTCTTTGTCACGAGTTGGCTCATGTCGAGCGCGATGAATGTGGCGCTCCAGAGTTTTTTTCAAACGGCACTAAGGTGTTGCTAATTCCAGGAGAAGATGGAAAGATTCAGCCCGCAGGCATTGAAGAAACAGTTTGCCGACGGACCGATATTCATTATCCCAAGCCGCGCGCCATCAGTCTAACCCAGGCGACCGAACTGGGCACGGTTTACAACGTGGAGGAGCTTGGTGCAATTGGTGCTATGGCCAGAGAGTTGGGGCTGGCGGTACACATGGATGGGGCCAGGTTTGCGAATGCAGTTGCCAGCTTGGAGGTAATGCCCAAGGAAATTACATGGCAGTCCGGTGTCGATGTGTTGTGTTTTGGAGGAACTAAAAATGGCATTGCTGTGGGTGATGCGGTCGTTTTTTTTAATCACGAGCTGGCCCGGGAATTCGATTATCGCTGCAAGCAGGCAGGCCAGTTGGCTTCCAAGATGCGTTATCTTTCGGCGCCCTGGATCGGTCTACTTGAGCATGACGCCTGGCTACGTCACGCGGGCCACGCTAACAATATGGCTGCTTTGCTGGAACAGTCGCTACGTCCAATCGAGGGAGTAGAAATCCTCAACTTGCGCCAGGCAAATTCAGTATTCGTCCAGCTACCAGCTTCGGTTATCGAGGGACTCCATCAGCGCGGCTGGTGGTTTTACACGTTCATTGGTGCTGGAGGCTGCCGCCTGATGTGCTCCTGGGATACAGATCCCGAGGATGTCCACGGTTTCGTCGCTGACGTCAAGGAACTCATGGTGTAACATGCTCTTGTTTTTGTAACCATGTGAACTGGTTCTGTATCCATCCACTCCAATCTGCCTTGGAGATGAAAAGATGTCGTGTCACCTATTCGTTCATGCATTGATCGCTACATTGCTTACCAGTGAATTTATCACGGTTCCGGCACATGCCGCTGATCCTATCGAACGGCCGAATTTTGTCTTCTTCCTGGTCGATGACCTGGGATGGGCCGATGTGGGCTGTTTTGGTAGCACTTTTTACGAAACACCCCATATTGATGCACTCTGCGCATCGGGTATGAAGTTTACCAATGGCTATGCGGCCTGCCCCGTCTGTTCTCCCACTCGAGCGAGCATCATGACCGGCAAGCATCCGGTTCGGGTTGACATTACCGACTGGATTCCCGGGATGCGGGCCAAGCCATCTCATAAACCAAAATTTCATCATGTGCACGATCGAGACAATCTGGCTCTGGAGGAAGTCACTTTGGCCGAGGTGCTCCAGCAGAACGGCTACGCCACTTTTTTTGCCGGGAAATGGCACTTGGGAGACGAAGGCCATTGGCCCACGGATCAGGGCTTTGATTTCAATATTGGCGGCAACTCTAAAGGTTCGCCACCCGGCGGGTACTATGCTCCGTGGAAGAATCCTACATTGCAAGCAAAAGCAAAGGATGAATACGTCACCGAACGGCTGACTGAGGAATCGCTGCGGTTTCTCGATAACCAATCCTTCGACAAACCATTCTTGCTCTATCTGTCTTATTACAATGTCCATACACCGATCACGCCTTACCGCAAACGCATAGAGCACTTTCGCCAGAAGGCAGAGAAGCAATTCAAGGGTGAAACCCCGACGATGGTTGAGCATGATGCCAAGTCAACCACGCGTCAAGATAACGCCGCCTACGCCTCGATGGTCGCAGCCGTCGATGAGAGTGTCGGTAATGTTCTGACAAAATTGGATGAATTGCAATTGAGTGATAATACGGTGGTCCTGTTTTTCTCCGATAACGGTGGCCTCTGTACTCTGAATCGCACGGGGCCCACCAGCAATTTTCCACTCCGTTCGGGCAAAGGCTGGCTCTACGAAGGGGGTGTGAGAGAGCCGATGATCATTCGCGCCCCGGGAGTCACTCAAGCGGGCAGCGTAACCCATCTACCGGTGGTCAGCATGGATTTTTTCCCGACGATTCTGGAATTGGCGGGCTTGCCGGAGATGCGGGAATTGCACACCGATGGAACCAGCCTCGTACCTTTGCTGGCGGGTCGAAAGGCAAGCCAAGAAGGACCGAGCCAAAAAGGACCACTAGCTAAGCGAACTCTCTATTGGCATTATCCACACTACCACGGTTCCACCTGGACCCCTGGGGCATCCCTCCGTGATGGTGATTGGAAGCTGATTGAATTTTATCACTACGGAAATGTTGAACTTTACAATCTAAAAAACGACCCGGGTGAACGGAATGACCTGAGTGATTCGCAGCCAGCCAAAGTTCAACAACTACTAGACAAATTGCACCAGTGGCAACAGCAAATGGGAGCGAAGATGCCGCAGCCCCTATAGGCGAGCTGCGGAGAAGTATTTACTAGCACGCAGCGCAAGCAAGTGGGTCACGAATGCCTACCCACTCGCTTGCGCGTCGTGCTTGTATTTTGGTAAATTCGCGACTGCCGCTTGCTCTAGACGTAAAAGAAAACTCGTTCGGCCGTTTTGCGCAATATCCACTCGCGATCGCCCGCAGACAGAAAATCGATACGATCTCGCACCAGCCCAATGGAGTCTGCGTAGCTGTTTTCGCCGCTGAGTTGGTAAGGCGAATCACTGGCCCACATGAGCCGTTCGGGGCCGAAAGCATCGAATAATCGGCGGATCATAGGTACCAGATCGGTGTAGGGTGGTTTCTTTTTGCCGAGTGCATAGTAGGCGGAAATTTTGAGGGTTGTCCTTGGGTGTCGAGCCAATCCGCAGAGAGCTTGAACCTGGGCGTCACGAATCTGGCCATCGACACCTACCCGGGCAAAGTGATCGATAACCACAGGTGTGCCTTGGTGTTTGTTGCACATGGCGTCGATTGGTTCGATTTCATCCGGATTGATCAAACAGCAGATGTTCTGGCCAGTCTCTGCGGCCGTACGCCACATTTCGTCCATTCCTCCGGCGAGCCACTTTTCCTTGTGAATGTCCGAAGTGATGCGTAAGCCCGTGACATGCTGCTTGAGCATGCGGCGCATTTTCGCGCCTGGATTTGCTGCCAGATTGTCTACAATGCCTGCCACCCGAAAAGTTTTTGGCATGCGTGCCGCCACGTCTAGGAGATAGGAATTGTCCCAGCCATGAAACGGATGGTGATGAATTAATACGACGCGGCCCACGCCATTGGCATGGGCAACCTGGAGCAGCTCTTTTTCGGTGAACAGGGGTTGAAGACTTTTTATGGTAAAATTATTTGCCAGTGGATATTTCTCCACATCGTGTGACCAGACATGACTGTGTGCATCGATCCAAGGGTATTTGTTCATGTCAGGTTTGTCATCCTTGGCTTCTGTCGCTAATGCAAGCGGAGGGAATTTCAACACGGCTGCCGCAGAAGCAGCGCTGACCAGCCAATGGCGACGTGATAAATGAGTACGGACGGTTTTTATTGTTTGCATCAACTCAAAATCTCCTTGACCAGGTGGCCACCGACGTCGGTGAGGCGAAAATCTCTTCCACTATAACGGTAGGTTAGCCGCTCATGGTCGATTCCCATTAGATGCAGCAACGTAGCGTGGAGGTCGTGGATGTGTACCCTGCCGGTTTGGGCATAGTAGCCATACTCGTCGGTTGCACCATGGTGATAGCCACCACGAACTCCGCCACCGGCCAGCCAGACGGTAAAACCGTGAGGATTATGATCACGGCCATCGGTCCCTTGAACCGTAGGGGTACGACCGAATTCACCTGCCCACAGCACCAACGTATCTTCCAATAAACCTCGCGACTTTAAGTCCGACAACAAGCCGGCAATCGGCTTGTCGACTTCGGCCGCATTGGCTTGGTGGCCTTCTTTGAGTTTGTTGTGCTGATCCCACTGCACCTCGGTATTGCTGTGGGTTACTTGGATAAAGCGAACTCCACGTTCGGCAAAGCGCCGCGCTAACAGGCACTGTCGACCAAAATCTTCAGTCACACGATCGTCCAGTCCGTAGAGACTTTTAGTGGCTTTTGATTCACGCGACAAGTCTTGAGCTTCCGGCATCTCACTCTGCATGCGAAAAGCCAATTCAAATGAATTCAGTCGGGCCTCCAGTTCATCGTTGGGGCCGGAATCCAATTGATGCTTACGATTGAGCTCCTGCAGTAGATCCAATTGGATTCGCTGCTGAGCTGGGGCTAGATTCCCTCCCTGGACATACTTCATGGCTGCTGCGGATGAAGGCTGGCTGGCTACCCCCAGTGGGGTTCCCTGACACCGGGCGGGCAGAAACGCACTGCCCCAGTTTTTAACGCCCCCATGAGCGAGTGTCGGGCAGAGGGTAATGAACGAGGGCAGATTGGCATTCTCACTGCCCAAGCCGTAGCTTACCCAAGAACCCATGCTGGGACGCACAAAGTTGTCGCTGCCTGTATGAAGTTTGAGCGAAGCTCCCCCGTGGGCCGCGTTGGTGCCGTGGACTCCATGTAAAAAGCAAATGTCATCGACGCACCCGGCGACGTGGGGGAAAAGCGAACTCACCGAGGAGCCGCTTTCACCGTACTGCCTGAACTTCCAGGGTGAACGCAGTAAATTGCCAGTGGGGGCAAACTGCACTCGAGGTTTTTCAAATGGCAGCGGCTTGCCATGGTCCCGATCCAACTGCGGCTTGGGCTCGAAGGTATCGATGTGCGAGGGGCCGCCTTTCATGAAGAGAAAAATGACCCGTTTAGCGCGCGGCCTAAAATGGGGAGTTGAAGTTGTTGAAGTTGACGCGCGTGCCGCGCTCGGTCCTTGATGGGACAAGAGTAAATCGGCTGCAAGCGCCCCAAAGCCCAACGCACTACGGCGCAGCATCTGTCGTCGTGAAATACGGGCAATGGCAGCGTGGATAGAACTGTTCACCATGATGTCCTTATTGTCACATTCAAGGATATAGTGGCTACAATATTGGTTTTATTCACTATGAAGAACCTTTCTCATCAAAATCAAAATCGAAATCGCTTTCGAAATCGAATTTAGTGTGAATACCAGGTTGATTCGATCCCGATTTCGATTTCGTTAGTGGTCAACGAACGTAAATAAATTCACTCGACATCAACACCGTCTGACATAGGGCTTGCCAGGCAAGTGAACGCGATATTTTTTGTGGCTGATCTTCAGCGGAATGTTCAAATCGTTCTAAATATTCTAACAGACGAGAAACTTCCTCCCCAGTCGCTGAACGGCCCAAGGTGGTTTCATACAACCAGTTGACCCGGTAAGAATTTACGTTCACCGTTTCGGCGAGGACCCGGTCTGCTAAATGTTGTGATGCTTCAACCAGAAAAGGGCTGTTCATCAGGTACAGAGCCTGCGATGCCACCGTGCTGGTGTTGCGGTCTCCGTTGGAAGTGCTGGCGTCGTTGTAATCAAACAGGGTAAAACTGTCATGTAAGTGGTTGCGTATGACCGGCAAATAAACGCTGCGCCGCTTGCTGTCGTATTGGGTTTCATCTTTGGACGTGTGATTGAAAACGAATTCTCGGTTTTTGATTTTTAGCGACGGGCCACCCATGGATTCGTTCAGTTGGCCGCTCACTGAGAGCAGAGCGTCGCGCAGTTCCTCTGCTTCCAGGCGGTGAATGTTGAAACGCCAATAGGTTTGGTTTTGGGGATCTCGATCGGCAGCCTCGGCATTGGCCTCGCTATTCATCTGATAAGTTGCGGAGAGCATAATCTGTCGATGCAAACGTTTGAGAGACCAACCTTCTTGCATAAAATCAAGTGCCAGCCAATCGAGTAACTCTGGATGGGTTGGTGCCGCGCCCATGATGCCAAAGTTGTCTGGAGTACCGACCAGACCGCGGCCAAAGTGCCAGCGCCAGACGCGGTTGACGATGACACGAGCGGAGAGTGGATTGTCTGCACTTGTGAGCCAATTGGCCAAGTCCAGTCGACCGCTACTCTCCACAGCGATTTCCGTAGTGTTGGCATGGATGAAAACCGTGGGAATCCTGCGTGGTACTTTTTTACCCAGGGTGAGATGGCTGCCACGATGGTGAACGGCAGCCTCTACCGCCTTGCCATCTTGAACCCCCATGGCAGAAGGTTCCACGGGCACGCTCTTTTTTAACACGGTCAATTCAGCTCGCAGCTCTTTTAGTTGCTGGCGAATCTCCGCTGGGAAAGATTCTTCGGGCTTCGCAGGTAAGGAGGCCTCTGCACCTAGTTGCCTCTTCAAGACGTCCGTGGCGCTGCCCAGTAATTCGTCGATGGTCGCCTGTTGGCTGGCAACTGCAGCTTCATGCTTGACGAGTGCAGCTCGGTGCTCTGGATCGTGAAGCGTATTTTCATGCCAACGGGCAACCTTGGTAAAGGAGTCCATCGTATGGGTGCTTTTGAGAATGCCTGCCAAGGCGTAGTAATCCTCTGTTGTGATTGGGTCAAATTTGTGATCATGACAACGGGCGCAACCTAACGTCAGCCCGAGGAACGCTTTGCCGATGGTATCGATCTGTTCGTCGACAATGTCCATCTCCATCTTGGTTTCGTCGACTTCCGCCAACACCTTGGGGCCCAAAACCAGAAACCCGGTAGCAGTTAGACGCTCGTTGCGAATGGCCGGATCGTCACCTGGCAGGAGATCGCCTGCTATTTGTTCACGGACGAATTGGTCGAATGGTTTGTCGTGGTTCAGGGCACCAATCACATAATCACGATACCTCCAGGCATTGGCTTGAGCCACATTTTCGTCGAGACCGTTGGAATCGGCGTAGCGGACCACATCCAACCAGTGCCTCCCCCATCGTTCGCCATAGTGGGGAGAGGCGAGCAATCGATCCACGACTTTTTCAAATGCGTGGATCGATTTGTCGGTTACGAAATCTTGCACCTCAGCGCGTGTGGGGGGCAGGCCGGTAAGATCGAATGTGGCTCGACGGATGAGAGTCCGGCGATCTGTTTGAGGTGCTGGCGCAAGGTGTGTTGCTTCAAGACGCCGTAAAATAAAACGGTCGATTGGTCCCTGCGACCACGATTGATTTTTCACGCACGGCAACACGGGTGAACTAGGAGGTTGAAAAATCCAGCGGTCAGCTGCCGCTAAATCTGAGGTAATTTCTGCAGCCCACGCCACTGGGGTCATCAACCATAGGGCAGCCAGGGTGATGACTGAAAGGAACGATGGTTTTTGGCTTGGTGCCATAGTTCAATGGACCATAGTTCAATGGGTAGTAGGGAAAGGTAATGAGTTGCGACTGCGCCCACCTTATCAGTTTACCCACTCCAGGCACAAAACGCCATTCTGACTCAGGTGGTTCTCAAGAGTGATCTGCCCACCCACATCCTCGGGTCGGGCGAGCATTTAAATCAATATGGGCATAAAGGATCGATTCCCTGTCGTAAGGACCTTGGAGAACCTCATTGCCATCAGGGTCAATGAGCAGCGAGCATCCGATGCATTTTCGGCCTGCCCATGGACCTGCGTCGATCGGGCCTACATTGCTGGCGCCAACGATCCATAGGCCAAACTCTTTGGCCACAGGCTTGTAAACGCTGCGCCAGAGGTCGCCATAGGGGGTAGCTTCGTTGTCATGATCATGGACCACAGCCCAGGCGCAAGGCGATAGGATGATGTCCGCTCCCTGGTAGCCCAATGATCGGCTGATCACACAATCGTTGGCAAAACCGTCTGCACAGATCATCAGTCCCAGGTTGCCAATCTGGGTCTCCACAACCTGGAGGCGATCGCCTTGGGCATAATAGGGATGAGCGATTTCCAGTTCGTTTAATTTACGATGTTTGCAGAGCACGTTGCCCTGAGAATCGATGATGACCGCGGAGTTGTAGATTCGATTTCCATCCGCTTCGGTGATGCCAGTGCAAAGGAAAAGGTTGTAAGCCGCTGCCCATTGAGAAAGTTGTAAACAAGTTGAGCCGTCGGGTATTGATTCAGCCTCAGTTTGGCTCGAAGGATGAGTCCAACCTAAATCCATTGCTTCGGGAAGTAAGGCCATCGCTGCACCATTGGTAGCAGCTTCGGCAATCAAATCTTGTGCGTGTTTTAAGTTTGCCCGTTTGTTTCCCCCTTCAACGCGCATTTGTATGAGAGCAAGTTTGAAGTTCATGGAAAGATCAGTATGAGGTTATTGGAATACTTCTGAAAGTAAAAAACTGCGTAGCAATGGGCACTTCATTCTTGCCATTCATCGGTTTTCAGCTCTAGCTAGTTATAGTGATTCATGAAGCCCTTTCACCAATTTTTGCATGTCGTCCATCGTGTTGTAACCATGAATGGCTACACGCAAGCGGCCGGCATGGCACATAACATGGATGTTCTGCTGGTGCAATGCATGATAGAGACGGTCGGCTTGAGGGTGTCGCCAGGCGATGATGCCGGCCAGGCCTTCTGGCTCCGTAGGGGTCAACAGTTCGATGTCCATTTGCTGCAGTTCATCCAGTAGAAAAAGCACCATCGGCCGGCAATGGTCATCGATCGATTCGATTCCCACGGTTTGAACGTATTGCAGCCCGGCGTCGATGGCGTAGATGGCTGGATAATTGGGCATGCCAACGGAGAAACTGGCGGCACCCGGTTTGGTTTGTGTCCGTTCGAAACGATCGGCTTCGAAAGGATTCTCCAAGTTAAACCAGCCTCCAGCAGGCACCGTCCAACTTTCGCTCGATGCAGTTGGGACACCCACCAATCCGCCACCATGACTGGCCAAAATCCACTTGTGGGTCGAGCTGACTATCAAATCCACTCCCGCCAGGGTAAGTGGGATGCGGCCCAAGGCTTGAGTGACATCGAGTGCCAGGAGTGATGACGAATGTTTATGGATGGCATCAATGACTGCGTGCAGAGGAATTTTGTAGCCGTTAAAAAAACTGACCAATGAAACGGTGACCAGTCGTGTGTTGGGACTCAGTAAGGAGATCAAGTCATCTACATGAAGGGCCCCATCGCGGTTGCGCCAAATTTTGACCGTAGCCAGACATGCTGGTTGTAACCAGGGGGTAGCGCCGGCTGGAAAATCGAGATCGTTGATGATGACCTCATCCCTTTCCGTCAGCTGCAAAGCTAACGCTGCCAGGTTGTAGGCTTCGGAGGAACAGGAACAGATGCCAATTTCTTCAGGTGACAATCCATAGGCGAGCGCGGTGTGCTGTTTGACCGACATCCAGCGCGCTTCGTGTAGCGAGCGTCCGTCCATGCCCAGCAATTTGTCCTGGGCATACTGGCCCAACGCATCGACGACTTGTCGAGGCGGAATTCCTTCGGCAGCCGAGTTGAGGTAAGTTTTTCCCGTGAGAGAAGGGAAGTCGTGTTGCCGCGAGCTTTCAGTCAGCATGGGTTGGAAAACTCAATTCTTTTTTAGAGCTTCGCTAATACTTGTTCGTCGATCACCAGTTTACCTAGTGAATGGTCAATGTATGGTGTAACATGACATGGTAGGCCTTATTTGCCTTGGCCTCTTACCCCCCTGCCCTGTAGAGAGGAGTCGATCATGCTCCTGACTAAGCTAACACGCCGTGCCTTTGTTCGCGATGGCGCTTTATTGCTTTTGGGAGCGGGCGCCACTGTTACGGCGAACTCGTTTTCCGTTGGCAGACCTCTGTTCGCTGCAACACCAGACCAACGTGGCGACGTTCGCATTGGCATGATCACCGACATGCACTATGCTGACAAACGGCCCGGTGGTACCCGGCACTATCGAGAGTCACTCGATAAACTGGCTGCTGCGGCGCAGCAAATGCGTGCCGATCAACCCGAACTGGTGGTGGAACTGGGTGACTTCATCGACTCCGCCGATACGGTGGCAGTTGAGAAAGAGCACCTGCAACGAATTGACTGGGAGTTCTCAGCACTTCCTGGCCAGAAGCATTATGTTCTTGGAAACCACTGTGTGCACACTCTCACCAAAGATGAATTTCTCGCTGGTGTCGGGCAAAAGAAATCTTACTACTCATTTGATTTTGGTGGTTTCCATTTTGTGGTGCTTGATTCCTGCTTCCGCAGCGATGGCCAACCTTACGGTCGCCAGAACTTTGATTGGACCGACCCCAATATTCCTGCAGCAGAACTGCAGTGGCTGCGACAAGATCTCCAGCAAGCTCGAGGCCAAACAGTTGTTTTCGCCCATCAGCGTCTCGATGTCAGCAATCATTATGGGGTGAAAAATGCCGAGCAAATTCGTCAGGTTCTCGAACAATCGGGCAAGGTGTTAGCCGTCTTACAAGGCCACAGCCATGAGAACGATTATCAAGAGATCGCCGGCATCCATTATTGCGTGTTGGCTGCCATGGTCGAAGGTTCGGGAGCAAAAAACAGTGCTTATGCAACCATGGATTTATATCAACAAGGTGCAATTCGGATTACCGGTTTTTTGAAGCAGAAAAATTACGATTGGTAGTCTGAGTCGGACGTGTAGAGATACTTGGCGCTGGTTCTGGCCCGACTGCGCTGGTTCCATAGGAGTCGCTGATGCAGATAATGGTCTACCATCGTCGGCAGACGATCCAAAATTCCCTTCCTTTGAGCACAATCCCAACCAAGGATGTTTCGAGTATAGGATGTGTCAGCAATCCATGGCCGATCAATGTACTGCAACATCCACCTGCGTTCGTAGGGTGGGTTACGCGTGATCAGCCCTAGAGAGAGTTTCAGTGTGAGGCCAATCGTGGCGGTCGTTGCTGAAACAAAGATCGGACGAACTCGCTCAAGTTTGGGCAATGCCTCACGGATGGCATCGAACAATTCCAAGTGCGATACCGAACCGTGCTGAGAGGCCAATAAAACTTCATGCGCTCCCAGTCTATCGCTTTGGTCGATACACGCACGTAGAAGGCCTACCAGGTCATCGCGGTGGATATAGGGGATCGCTGTATTGCCATGACCAGCGACGATACGGTTGAGTGGGAATCCACCAACCCACGGTCGGATCAAACTGTCCAACGGTGGGAGCTCACACCAATCGGTGAAGACCCCACCAATTCGTAGCACCATTGCCGGAAGCTGTCGCGAAGCATCCAAAATCAAACGTTCGCCAGCAGACTTCGACTCACCATAGGGAATGACAGCCGAAGTGGGAGACCGTTCCGTGAGCATCTCTCCCTTAGGGGGCGGGAGCATGGCGGCCAGGCTGCTGGCGAAAATCATTCGTCTTGCACCGTTTTCGATGGCCAACTGCAGCACCGTCGAGGTGCCGTCCATGTTCGTCCGTTGATACTCGGGGAGCCAGTCTGAGCCAAAGTGATAAAAGGCGGCAAAATGCAGGACGAAGTCAATGCGCCCAACCGCTGTTTTGTGCTTTGAAAGATCTTAGCTAAGGCGTCTTGGTCAGCGATGTCAACGAGATGCCATTCGACTTTTTCCGTCGCTTGCAGAAGGGCCCTACTTGGCACGCGTCGATCGATGGCAATCACCGCCATGTTACGGGCCAACTCAATCGCTACCGCTGAGCCAATGAATCCAGCGGCCCCCGTTAGAATGACGACTTGTTTGTCATTGCGAGTCATCGCCCACACCTCATCAAAGCGGAAAGCAGGAAGCAGAAAGCGGATGAAATCTGGGCATCTGCCGATTTCTGCTCTCTGGTTTCCGACTTTTCACTTTGCCCATCCATTTTTGTCGATAATCTTCGTCTGTAAACCGCCAGCTCCACAGGTGGTAGCGGACTTACAAGCATGAAAATATGTGATAGGAGTTAGCTTTTCATTCGCTGGCTGCGGACCTTTGCGCGGATATTATGTGATGCAGTGCGGACCTTGTGGGGGGGCGGTAGGTAGTGGCTGTTCTTCTGCGGCGTGACTGCCAGTCGACCGATCGCCCTGATCATGTCGGTAA